>CAYGZY010000180.1:0-5703 GCA_964354485.1 uncultured Chlorobiaceae bacterium
TAGTTGGACAAGAAAACCCGTTTTTGCGTAACATCACTAATAAGTTAAATGGTACAAAAATATACAATCTGTATTATTTATCTATCAATGAACTACCCCGCCGCAAGCGGCGGGGAATTTGACCCTAAAGAGATTAAATGCTTTGACATAAATCAGGAGTTGCACTATGCAAGCAGCTGATTCGGATCAAAACAAAAATGAAATTTATTGCATCTTTTGTCTGAAATCTATGTTGAGAACTGCATTCAGTACGAAGGATAGAAATAGACGAGTTGATGATCGGATATTTACTGTTATGACGTGCCCTTTTTGTGGTTTAGGTTATACATATCCAAGATTAAATCTTGAAGAATTGACTCATTACTATCCGCTAGAATATTTTAGCATAGATGATAATCACAAAATAGAAGGGATAAAACATTCTAGAAGATATCGACAAGTTCGTATTGCACGAATTAAAAAATATTTCTCATCGGGTTTATTACTAGACGTTGGAGCCGGGACTGGTATGTTCCTCAAAACAGCAAAAGAGAATCATTATGATGTTGAAGGTTTAGAGATATCGAAGAATGCTGCGCAATTCGGTAGAAGTGCATGGGGTCTAACTATAAAGGAGGGGGATTTTGAAAATACTTCCTATCCCATGAATCATTACGACATTGTAACTTTAGGACATGTTCTTGAACATTTGAATGATCCGATATGTGCTATAAGAAAGCTCTATTCTATTTTAAAACCCAACGGTTTATTGGTCATCAGTGTGCCAAATATCAATAGTATTCAATCTATATTATTTAGGAATAAATGGTTTCATCTTGATATTCCCCGTCATCTATATCATTATTCTCCATCAGTGTTGAGTTCTATCCTCGATAGTGCCGGATTTAAAATCGTTGAAATTAATTATTATTCTAGTGAACACAACTGGGTTGGCATATTAGGTAGCATCATGAGGTTGAGTCCACCAGATGAATTCTTACTTCATAAAATTGTAAGGAAATTAATAGGATCCCCGATAGCTAGAACTTTAGCATTCCTAGAAGCTCTTATTCGAAGGGGTGGGACTTTTGAGTTATATGCTATAAAAAAGTAGTGACACATAATAGTTTTTTCGTAATATATAATACAAAGAACAAAGGAGTTATCGTTTATTACTATCTCATAAAAGTTATAGCTTCACCGCTGATCTGAAGAAATATAATTTCTGAATTTCATATATGAATCCTAAGGTTGCCGTCGTTCTCTTAAACCTAAACCTGGAAGACCATACGAAAGAGTGTATCCTTTCCCTGCAGAAGCTGTCGTACAATCCGGTTGAAATTATCCTTATCGACAATAACTCAACCGATGGCTCCGGTGAACGTTTGCATGAAATGTTCCCAACAATCATATTTCAGCGTAATACGGAAAACCTGGGTTTTGCAGGCGGCAATAACATCGGGATTAAAATTGCCCTCGATCGGGGTGCAGATTATATTATGCTTCTTAACAATGATACCATCGTTGAAAAAGATCTCATCCAACCGTTGATCAATCGGGCAAAAACCGATTTAAAAACAGGCTTCCAGAGCTGTAAAATTTATCTCTACACGTATCCCAATCAATTATGGTATGCTGGTGCTGCGTTCAATACCCATAAAGCGTTAGGCAGGCATCGTGGTATTTTAGAAGAGGACAATAATCAATATGATACTATCGAGGAGACGGATATGGCTACAGGTTGTATGATGTTTGCTTCAAGAAGCGTTATTGAGGAGATAGGACTCCTCGATGAAAATTTGTTTATATATTTTGAAGATGCCGATTGGTGCCTGAGAGCACGCGCACACGGCTACCATAATATCTACAATCCGTCTGTAAAAATTTGGCACAAAGTATCTGTGACAAGTAAAATTGATAGCCCATTTTACCTCTATTTCACAATGCGAAATAAAATCATTTTCCTGCGAAAACACAGCGAGCCGAAGAAATGGATATTACATATACCATATTTTTTTTACTTCTATGCCCGCCATATTATCCGCATGTCACTAAAATGGCACTCGTATGTCGGAACGAAGGCAGTTATTGTAGGAATTATCGATGGCCTGCGTAATTATACCGGGGCAGGTGGGAAGGGTAGACTGTACACGACGGTGATAAAGAAGTAAATACTGAGAGGAAATAATTCTTCCTTTTACTATAACGACTCACTCCCTCTAAGCTGAATTCCATATTTCTCCGGATTTTATATGTTGCCCCTGAAAGTTGTTCCTCGAGCTTAATAACCTAACGACAGGTTCATTGAGTTTCAAGCGGAGATCGATGAGGTAGTTTAAATGATCCTGCAACATACCGATTACTCGCCGGGGTGCCACCCAAATCACAGCTTATAAAAATATATCATCGTAGAAAAGAGAGATGAAGAATTTGTTCGAAATACATGGAATAGTATGAGATGATATATTCGTATTGAACAAATGTACGAATCTCATGACAACCCTTAATTTGAGTTACTGAATAAAAAACGTTATTTTAAGCCTGTCATTCTAACGGTCTATTCATGGTTTTATCATTGTAGTAGTTCTGAACGGTTAATATAAATGGTCAATGTCGGGATTTATAATACGAGCTGGGGAACATTCGGCGGCGGGGAGAAATATATTTCGCTAATAGCGAATATACTTTCAAAACTCGATGGATTCAATGTAACATTGTTGCTCGACAAACCGTCATTAACACGCGAACAATTATCGACATTTTACAGTATAGAACTCGATAACGTTGCAGTACGAAACATCAGCGCTAAAGATGTGACTGATATCATGAGTTCTTTGGATATAGGGATCATCACGTCTAATGTAAAAACCTTTGGCAATCACGCAAAATACAATATCTATATACTTCAGATTCCTTATTACAAATTAACACCCGTACGTATTCTTGGAAAAGCTATCAGAGAAAATCCCAAAGAAGGTATTAAGGATATTATGCGTCTTGCGCTTCTACGGGATGCAAGAAAATCTGATTTAGCATTGGTGTATTCGGAATTTACACAGGGAGTGCTCCAAAAATATCATAATATTGATGGTAATATCTTGTACCCGCCGATAGACGATTTCCATCGAATTGGAGCGAAGAAAAAAGTACTTCTGAGCGTTGGTCGTTTTTTCAGGGGGGTCTATAATGATAAGCGTTATGACATCCTGATTGAGGCGTTTAAGAAGCTCTGGCAACACGTTGCCGACTCATCGTGGGAGTATCACCTCGTCGGGAGCTGCGGAGCGGATGCAGAATCTCAACGGTACCTTGACACCTTGCGAGAATCAGCTAAAGGATACCCGATAAGATTTTATGTCAATGCGACCTATAGCGATCTCCAAAAGCTATATGATGAATCGACAATCTTCTGGCATGCGACCGGATACGGTGTCGATGAAACTAGGTATCCGGAAAGGATGGAACATTTTGGCATGTCCACAGTCGAAGCGATGTCGGCTAAGTGCATCCCGGTTGTCATAAATAAAGGAGGGCTGAAGGAAATTATAACGCATGGAGAAACAGGTTTTCTTTGGAATACTCTGGAAGAACTAATCGATTACACCTTGCAGATTATAAGCGATCCAGTGATGGCTGATCGGATGAAAGAACATGCTCGTTCTCGGTATATGGATTTCAATCGCGACCACTTTTCACAAAACCTTATCCAACTCATAGAGAAATTGAACATCGGTGGTTTACGAAATTAATCTGGGAATCCCCAGAATATATTAGTACTATTATGAATATGAAAACTGCAATCATAACAGGCATCACCGGACAGGATGGCTCTTACCTATCAGAGTTATTGCTGCAAAATAATTATCAAGTAATCGGATTGCGAAGAAAAACTTCATATGCACAAGCTGAAAATATACAACACCTGCACGGTCGTATCGATCTTGTATATGGGGATCTCCTCGATAGTTTTTCCATTGCGGAAGCTATCCGTAAGTATCAACCGGACGAGATCTACAATCTCGCATCCCAATCATATCCGGGTGAATCATGGCGACTCGCGATAGAAACTGGTGAAATAACAGGACTCGGGGCGCATCGACTCTTTGAAGTTATCAGGCAGGTAAAACCAGATTGTAAAGTTTATCAAGCATCATCATCAGAAATGTTCGGTGAAGTAAAACAAAGCCCCCAGAATGAGCAGACGCCGTTCCTTCCCATCAATCCGTATGCAGCCGCGAAGGTCTATGCCCATAATGTGGCAAGAATATATGCGAAAAGTTATAATCTTTTTATAACACGCGGTATACTGTTCAACCATGAAAGCCCGCGCCGGGGTTTGCATTTCCTGACACAGAAAGTCACATATGGCGCGGCATGTGTTAAACTGGGCATCAAAAATTCTCCTGCGCAGAATGAGCAGTATGAACCGATTGTGCAAGATGGAAAAATTGCGTTGGGCAATCTAGACGCTCAACGGGATTGGGGATACGCTAAAGATTATGTCGAAGCAATGTGGCTTATGGTTCAGCAGGAAAATCCCGGCGATTTTGTTATCGGAACCGGGAAGATAAGAACTGTGCGAGAGTTCTGTGAGACGGCATTTTCATACGTCGGGCTTAATTGGAGAGACCATATCCTGATCGACCAGCGATTCGTAAGACCTACGGAAACCGGCCCCACAGTCGCAGATCCAACTAAAGCTGCTGAAGTATTGGGATGGAAACCAAAAACATCGTTCTCCGATATCGTCGCATTGATGGTTGAAAGCCATATACAGAAATTAAAAAAGATACAATAGGAATATATTGCACTCGTTCTTTTGGTAAGGTTGGCTATTAAACCACCCAGCATGCACGTCAAATGTAACTATGCATTAACTTATTGTCGAAGGTAGCTATGTCAAGCAAATTAAAGACCGCTCCGAAAAATGCGCTGATTCATGAAAAATTATCATGGTTTGATCGGCTCAGCGAATCAAAGAAAAATTCGTTCTGCATCAGTATAATGGCTGTAATTATACTCATCCTCTTCTGGAATATCTTTTTCCATGGGATGATTTTTGCGGTATCAGGCGATGCAGCGGCATTCAATGCCTGGAAACAGGCCATAGAACAGATACGAACCTCGGAAAATCGGGATGATGTGTTCTGGATACCACAAATATTTACAGGAATGCCGATCTTCGGAACTCTCCTTCTTCCGAAGGATGTCAACTACATTGAAAAATTCCTCCTTCGGCTGCCTGTTGAAACACTTGTCTCGAATTCCGGTGAGGTGCGTGATATAATCCATATCTTTCTTGGCGGACTGTTCATGTTTCTCCTCTGCAGATCATTCCAGTGTTCACATCTAGTTTCGCTGTTCGCAGCATTTGTCCTGATGCTCAATCCCTATGCGATAGGTGCTCTTGAAGCACATCAGGGATCAAAACTACACGCACTGAGTGTAATTCCCCTTCTTTTCCTGTTGACCAATAAGCTGTACGCGGGACTTAGTGAAAATCGCTTTATGGATTGGAAGAACATGGTTATGTTCGGGTTGCTCGCCGCAGTTACAGGCTGGATGATGCTTTCACTCCATATACAGATTATTTTTTACGGTCTTTTCTTCATTGGCGTATTTCTATGTTTTCAATTTATACTCTCGCTGCGGAAAGAACCACTCCGAAGCTTCCGGAATGTGTTTGTGATTGCATGTGCACTCTTTATTGGTTTGGTAATTTCT
>CAYGZY010000181.1:0-4364 GCA_964354485.1 uncultured Chlorobiaceae bacterium
CAGCTGGCGATCCCGGACAACGATACCGTACTTTTTCATTCCTGCCTGCATGATGTCGAGGTAATCCGTGCAAACCTGATGTCCCAAACCGCGGGATCCACTATGGATAAGGATGACTATCTGATCCTTATGAAGATTAAACTCAGTTGCCGTTTCAGGATCAAAGATTTCAGCTACTGACTGGATCTCAAGAAAATGATTACCCGATCCCAGAGTACCCAGCTGGTGATGGCCCCTATCCTTGGCATGACCGCTCACACACGCTGAATCGGCGTTGGGGATCGTCCCCATTTCCTCAATACGGACTATATCCTCCTCTGTACCGTAACCACGCTCCACAGCCCATCGCGCTCCGCGGCAAAGGACATCGTCTAATTCATCTTTGCTTACCGCAAGCAATCCTTTTCTGCCGGTACCACAGGGAATATCGCGGAATAGCTGATTGAGTAAATTTTCGAGTTCCGGCCTGATATCATCGGTATGCAACGGCGTCGACAAGAGACGAACCCCGCAGTTGATATCGAATCCGACACCTCCCGCAGAAACAACGCCTTCATCTAGGTCCGCTGCCGCGACACCGCCGATACAAAAACCGTATCCCTGGTGAGCATCGGGCATCGCGAGCGAATGTCCGACAAGTCCGGGAAGAGTCGCAACATTGGCGACCTGATCAATCGTCTGATCCTTCTCGATCTGCTTAATCAATTCATCGTCGGCATAAATCAGGCCGTCGATACGCATTCCTTCCCGCGATGACTTCGGGATGAGGAATCTGTAATCATCAATCTTCTTGATCAATCCACTCATTGCAGTTTAGTCATTCGTCAATTGTCAATGGTCATTGGTACTGAATATTGGTGATAAAATTTACAAATGACAAGTGACGACTGACAATTGACAGCAACTCTAAGCTCTATGCTCTTCGCTCATATATCCACATACACCCGAATCAATCCGCCGTCATTCTTCTCCTCTACCAGGAGCTGGTGATACGTTATTGCCTTGACATCCAGCTTTGTGCGGTGCTTTGCCTCCGAAAATTCTTCGCCCCTGACCACAGCCCGTAAACCGGTCGGCTCAAGGCGGTGAATTGCAAACTCCTTGCATACGAAGCGCCGGCCGTCATAGAGGTACAGAATTTCCGAAAGCCATTTTACCAGAAGCTGTTCTACGTCGCCTGCCGTTACTATGATTTCCTTTTCCTCCTTCGGTGAAACGGTGGAAAGATCGAGGATAACCGACATAAGTCCGACGGCAGCCATTGAGAACGCTTCCGCAAGTGTCGGTCCGCGGGCTTCAATCCCGAGATCTGCCGGATGATCAAGTATTTTAAATTCTTTATTCATTGTGCGAGTGAAATACCCGCATTGAATCCCCAAACTTAAAGCTGAGGACCGATGGAAAAATAGAAGAGCAGCGGTCCGACGGCAACCGGAGAATTGGGAAGATCCTGCCGGAAATAAAAGCTTTTACCGACTCCAAATGCCGCAGCGCCGATTGGTGTATCGATTGCGATCGCAGTCCCGATCCCATGATGAAAGTTTTGGAATTTTAACTCCTGTGTAATCAGGGATATGGTGCCGACATCGTAGCGGAATGCAACGTATGTTTCAAAGAGAATTTTAAACGGGAGATGGTACCGATATTCAAGGTTAATGAGAAAAAGCTGTCTGCCTCGGCTCTCATCTTCCCGCATGCCGTAAAACGACTGAAAGCCCCCGAGATGGTACTGCTCAGCTAGCGGAAGCGTCTTATCGGCGAATCCGAAGGTTATCCGGGGTCTGAGTGTGTGATTCGCGACAGGCGTCATGTAGTTTTCGTACACGATTCCGATCTTCCCGAAACCGACATCGCTCCCCAGTGACTTAGACGCAGATTCGAATGTCATAATGAACATAACACCATTCGTCGGGAAGGTAAACCTGTCCTCAGTATCAATGGTACTCTGGAAGCGGATACTCGCGAACTTGTAACGGTCGTCGGAAGTGAGCGAGCCGGAGAGGGATTTTATCCGATGTCCCTCCAGCCGCAGTTCAGCCGTGACATCGCCAAACCGCTGGAAATTACTGCCGAATGCAACTGAACCGCCGTACTTCTCCTCGCGGTATTTCCCGTTTTCGAATTGTTCCCACCGTTCAGCAACGGGAGAGGGCGCATACTCATACGTTAACACATCGCGCGATTTGAAATACCCTTTAAGATTGAACGTGAAATATGAATGGAAGATTCTGTTTACCGTATATTCTCCGCGTACGAACCTGTTCCTATATCCGTATCGCATGACCAATCCGAGATCTTCCCATGCGCCCCTGAAGTTAATATCGCGGATGCTCATCGTTCCGACGATTCCGTGCTCATCGTCGGCATGGAATCCGATTCGCATCAGTTCGGAACTCTTTTCCTTTACTCTCACTACGATGACAGGATTTCCTTTTTCAGACCGTACATCCAGGAACGCATACTCAAATAATCCCGTACTCTTTAGATTGATGATACCCTGTGTCGCTTCGTTTATGTTGAAAACTGAGCCTTCACGGAATAGAAGCTCTCGACGTATTATATAATCACGGGTCGTTTCATTCCCCTCGTACCTGATTGTGGAAATCTCGCCTTCGTTGATGACGAATGTCAGACAGCTTCTGACGTCATCGATCGAGACAGAATCTATCCTGATAAGAGAGTAGCCTTCTTCCCTGTAGAGGCGAAGCACGTTCTCGAGCGCATGTTCGACTTCCGGGTCATTGACGCTTTTCCCAAGACAATCCTGCAGGCATTTATCCACCTCAGCATTTCCAATAAGCGTATTACCGGTATACTGAAAATCCAGGATAGGGCGTCTGTACCGGGCATGGACTATAATGTCCGTCTGATCCCAGCCGATCCTGACGCTTGCGTATAGGTCCTCATAGCGTCCGGTAGCGGACAGGCTGTCGACAATCTCCTGCAGTCGCGGCGCTGTCAAGTTGTTTGTCTGAACTGCATCAGATAATCGCTGTTTCCATTTTTTTCCGATCTCATCTCCCGTGAACGTCAGATTTACGCGCATGTAGCTAGTATCAATCCTTCCGACAGGAGGTTGTGAATACTCTTTAATCTCCTTGAAAATATTTTCGATCTGGCTTTCGGCGGCAAGTTCTCCGGTCCGGATGAGCGAGTCGAGCTCCGAAAAATCGGAGACGATTCTTTCCCGGCTGGCGGGAGTGATGACGACGTCAGCGCGGCTCAGCTGATCGCGGTTTGATTCCTGCATCATGATCGTCATAATCTGATCGGCAATTTCCCATGGCGCCTTCATTTGCTCGGGTTTCCTCATACTGCTCGTCGAATTTACGACAATAACCACGTCACAGCCGAGAGATCTCGCGACGTCCGTAGGGATATTGGAGCGGAGACCGCCGTCTACCATGAACATCGAGTCTTTTTCTATCGGCGAGTAAAGGAGAGGAACCGTAACGCTTGCTCTTAATGCTTCCGCGATTGAACCCCGTTCAAGAACTATTCTGTCGCCTGAGATGAGATCCGTAGCGATGGCGCGGAATGGTATTTTGAGATCGTCGAATTTCGGATTCGGGTGATAGAGCGCCTGCAGAGCGAGATACGAAAAAAAATTAAGAAGCCGCTGACCGGTGGATATTGACGCGGGGATTACTGGCTCGAGTCCGTTAAACCTTACGAAGAAATAACCTTCCTCCTGCGTTTGTTTCTGTCCGACGAAGAGGTCGGTGCGTTTCGTTTCCTCGGTAAACGACAGTAATTCTGCCCAATTAGTGTTGACGGCGATGCTTTCGATTTCCGCCGTCGTGTAGCCGGATGCGTACAATCCGCCGACCACACTGCCGAGGCTGTTTCCCACGATAAGGTCGATTGGAATATTATACTTTTCCAGCACCCTGATGACTCCGATCTGAGCCAATCCGCGCGCGCCGCCGCCGCTGAGGACGAGACCGATTTTCGGTCTGTTTACATGTCCGGAACCGCGCAAAAATGCGTTTTTTCGTGCGGAGGGATGAGAGGGTTGAAATGTCTCAGTCGTCTGTGAAAAAACTGCATTGGCAGCAAAGATTGTCAGTGCAAGATTAATCCATAGCCGGCTGTGGTGACGAGCATTCATCGCTTTAGGTTAACGGTCTTCTCATTGCAGAAGGTAGAAAATTTACCGCGTAAAATCAACACCGTAGGGCGGAATTTTATTCCGTCCATCGCACAGTAGGACGGAATGGGATTCCGTCCAAAGAATTGTAAGATAGAATATTATCCCCTCCGATACCCAGACTATTAATCCGGTTTACATCTCTATTATTCCTGTTTTGCAATAAGACCATCGCCAGTCCTTCCAGTCTTCGATTAAACCCGCACTTACTGGA
>CAYGZY010000182.1:0-11045 GCA_964354485.1 uncultured Chlorobiaceae bacterium
CATGGCGATGGGTAAATATTCACCGTATCCCATCACGGTACAGACATGGCCGGCGGCGAGAAGTCCCTGAATGGTATGTGACGGCGAAGAAAAAAGCGCATGGATTGCAGGCGGAACGAGGACGTGAGAACAAAGTATGGAAAAATTTTTCAGATTTTGTTCATGTGCTTGCCAGACCGCCATTGCGCTTGCCGGAGCGGTTGTTTCGAAACCGACAGCGAAGAAAACCACATTTTTTTCGGGATTTTTTCTGGCAATTTCAAGAGCGTCAAGAGGTGAATAAACCATTCTGACATCGCCCCCTTCAGCCTTGACGCTCAGTAAGTCTTTATCTGACCCCGGGACCCGAAGCATGTCACCAAACGATGTAAAAATAACACTCTGCATCGAGGCAATTGCTACAGCCCGGTCGACCATTTCAACAGGAGTCACACAGACCGGACATCCGGGTCCATGAATGAGCGTCAGCGAGGGAGGGAGGAGTGATTCTATTCCATATTTCACGATGGTATGCGTTTGTCCGCCGCAAATTTCCATTATAGTCCAGGGTCGGGTCGTCACTCGTTGTATCTGACTGACGTACTTTTGCGCGACCGCACTGTCACGATATTCATCAATGAATTTCATGGGTAGTATTAAATCGCTCAGCTCCTAACGCTGCGATTACTGCTCTCCATCTGAAGTTGTGGAATCCGGGGCGTGTCGCTCGATTTCTTCAAGTAACTTTATTGTTTCCAGAGCCTCCTGTTCGTCCATCGTGCTGAGAGCAAAACCTACATGGACTATCACATATTGGCCGACTTTGACCTCGGGGACCCAGTCGAGACATATATCCTTCTGAATGCCCCCGAAGCTCACTTTCCCCATGGTCGGCTTGGAGGAGGTATTGATTTCCATTACTTTTCCGGGTATTGCAAGACACATGTTTTTTTATTCCTGTCTTTTTATAAAACTACAATCAAATCTATCGAATTCTTCATACGTTTCCAATTACACGTTTTGCAGTTCTCTCCTGACGGCGGCAACCTGTCCGAGAGCAATGCCTCCGTCATTTGGCGGCACTCTCTGATGCCAGTAAGGTTGAAATCCAGCTTTTTCAAGCTCTGAGATAGTGCGCTCCGTGAGATACTTATTCTGAAAGCACCCGCCTGAGAGTACAACTTTTCTCTTACCGATCCTGGCGGCGACATCCTTTATAATAGAGGCGAGTGTGTTATGAAATTTCCTTGAAATTAACGCCGGAGCGGCGTTATTTTTAACTTCCCTGATGATTTCTGTAAACATTTGCGTCCAATCGATGATCATCGGGATTTCGGCTTCTGTGATTGAGTATAAATACTGTCCGTCCGTCGAATCCTGCTCGGTAAGAAATTCAAGCTCCATAGCAGCTTGTCCTTCATGCGTAACAAACTGTCGTACACCGGCTAAGGATGCTACAGCATCGAACAGGCGTCCGGCACTCGACGTCAGAGGAGAGTTGACACCCTGCTTTACCATGGCATGAAAAATATTCAGTTCATTTTCCGAGCATGAACGGAGAGTCGGCAGATACTTATATGAAAAAATATCCTCCTTGAAGATTTCATAGAGAATGCCGATGGCTGTACGGCGTGGTTCCTTGACGGCTTGCTCGCCACCGGGCAACCGGAATTGCTTAAATGTCGCAACTCGTTCATAGGAGCTGTCGTCGATGCGGAGAAATTCTCCGCCCCATATGGTACCGTCTGTTCCGAAACCCGTACCATCCCATGCAATTCCAAGGACATCCCCTTCAAGCTGGTTTTCCGCCATGCAAGATCGGATATGCGCGTAATGATGCTGTACATGTATCACGGGTTCGCTCCTTCCAGCAGCGTAGCTAGTAGAAAGATATGCCGGGTGCATGTCTGCTGCGATTACTGAAGGTTTGATATTGTACAAGGTTGTCAAACTATTAACAACATGTTTAAAGGCGCTGAAGGCTTCCTCAGTTTCCAAATCACCGATATGCTGGCTCACGAAAACATTGTGTCCCGATGTTACTGCAACGGTGTTTTTGAGATGTGCTCCGACAGCCAGTATATTCTCAGGAACGGACGCTCCGGCAGATTTCCATTTTTCTGTGCTGTTGTTTCTCTTAAAGAGTTCAATCGGAAGAGGTGCATATCCCCGTGCACGCCGGAGGACGAGTTCTCTCCCTCCCATCACACGAACGATAGAGTCGTCAACATGCCGCCGGATGGGCCGGTTGTGAACGAGGAAAATATCTGCAATGCTCCCGAGGCGCCTGATGGCTTCATGTTCATCGATGCAGATCGGTTCGTCGGAGAGGTTGCCGCTCGTTGCGACAATCGGAAATTTTAAAGCATTTAAAATAATATGGTGGAGAGGCGTGTACGGCAGAATTATGCCGAGGTAGGGATTCCCGGGAGCGACGGAACGGCTCACCGGTGAACTTCCCTCTGGAGTTGTTGAAAATCGTTTGAGCAATACAATAGGCGATTCGGGCGAACGGAGGAGCTGTTCTTCAAGGCCGGAGACCATACAGTCACGTTGTATATCATCCATCAACGGGTATATCAGAGCAAGAGGTTTCTCTTCGCGGTGTTTTCTTTCGCGGAGCCGTTCGACCGCCAGAGTGTTACGGGCATCGACGGCAAGGTGGAATCCGCCCAGCCCTTTCAGGGCAGCAATTTTCCCCGCCTGAATAGCTCGAACAACCAGACGGATTGCTTCATGTCCTCTTGCCGTCACTTTACCGCTGCTTTCCCAAAGCTCGACGTGAGGTCCGCACGCGGGACAGGCGTTCGGTTGGGCATGAAAACGACGATCGAGAGGATTTTCATACTCGCGGCAGCATTCATCGCACATGCTGAAGTTTTTCATTGTAGTATTAGTCCGATCGTAGGGAAGAGCTTCGATGATAGAGTATCTCGGACCGCAGTTTGTACAGTTTGTAAAAGGATAGAGATACCTCCGGTTTGAAGGGTTGAACACTTCATTAAGACAATCCTGACAAACGGCAATATCGGGAAGAATAAGAGCTGTGATCTCATTTCCGCCTTCGCTTTTCCTGATTTCGAATGCTGTAAATCCGGCCGGATCGAGATACAGTGATTCGAAACTCTGGATTGAAGAGAGAGGCGGTTTCTCGCTGGTGATGCGGAACTGAAACCTCTCGAGCAGGGACATTTCTCCCTCAGCTTCGATGTACACTCCGTGCGTTGAATTGAGAACCCATCCCTTCAGCGACATATCGGTGGCGAGCCGGTAGATGAACGGCCGGAAGCCTACTCCCTGAACCGCTCCACGGATGGTGATATGGAGACGCTTGATCATGAATGCTGATGTACCCGGGAGAGAAGCCACTCTGCCCAGTCAGATATTCCCTGATTGGTTGTGCACGAAGTTTCGAAAATTTTCAATTGCGGATTGATCTGAAGTGCGTTCTGTTCCAGTCGTTTAAGATCACAATTAACGTACGGAACCAGATCTATTTTGTTTACGATGAGAGCGGATGCGATGCGGAACATGGCAGGATATTTCAACGGTTTGTCGTCGCCTTCCGTCGTGCTGGCGACGACCACCTTCATTGATTCACCGAGATCATAGTTTGCGGGACAGACGAGATTGCCCACATTTTCTATAATTAGGATTTTGATATTTGGAAGCGGTAAATTATTCAGGGCATCATGTACCAGCTGTGCGTCGAGATGGCATCCGCCGCGGGTGACGATCTGCACGACGGGTATATTATAGAGGGCAATTCGTTTGGCATCGATATCCGTTTGCACATCTCCTTCGATGACCGCGATCTGTACTTTGCCTTTAAGGTATTCCAGGGTTCTTTCAAGAATGCTTGTTTTTCCGGAGCCGGGAGAACTGACGAGGTTGATAACAAATATTCCATGTTGTGAGAACAGCGCCCGGTTCTGCCGTGCAATTTCATCGTTCTTTTCCAGGACTTTCCGTTCAATCGTGACGATGTTCATATGACTTCCTCTTCATTCATCGATCTCTATTGTTTCAATCTGAAGCTCTGTTCCGCTTAGGAGTTTTACATCGTTACTGCCGCACAGCGGACAGATGAATATGCCATACTCAAGGGAAGACGTTTGTTTACAGGAACCGCATGACGCTCTGATCGGAACACATTCTATTTGCAAGATGGCTTTCTTGAGCGGTGTGTCGTGTATCAGCGATGTAAAGCAAAATTCAAGAGATTCTCTGACGACGCCGGAAAATTCACCCACTTTCATTTTTATCGACCGGACTAATATTTCCCGGTCAGGGGTGACATGCTCGCGGATGATATCCACGATATTTTGCGCAATTGACATTTCGTGCATGGTATTTCTCTATTATATATTGTACAAGAAGCGGGCCATCAAAAGTTCCGTTTTCCGGACATTTTTTAATAAAAACAGATACTTATCCATAATAACAGGTATCATTAATGTAAGAAAGGATCGGTTGTTTCTCAACGTTGAGAAGGGGGATCTATTGATTATGTTTCCAGCAGATCGTGAAGGATGTTGCGTGCACGCCGTACGAACTCCGGGAGCGCCTGGCGCACGGCAGGTGTGAGTTCTTCCGTGAGTTGAAACGGAGCATCAATTTCCATGGCGAGTATTTTTATTTCTTTTGGAAACCTAATACCCAAATAATCGGCGAGCTGGATTGCTTCGGGGAGGCTAACGTAGTGTGGTGCGATAGCAACGGAGGATTGGAACTGCTCCTTTGTGAGTTCGAGTATTGAACCGACAGGATTTTTTTTCGTCACGATGGAATCGAGGATGAGGACTCTTTCGTATCCTTCAAGTAACTCCATGAGCTCAAGTCCGCCGGCTATTGCTTCAGTAATGTCAGCAGAGTGCTGGAATTCCTCCTTAAGTGATCGTACGGCGAGGAGTCCGGCGGCATCGTCGCCGAGTATGTCGTTTCCTATACCGAGGAGGAGCGTTGAATGCGGCAGATTTTTCATTGAGGGTATTGCGTTATGAGTGAAAAAAAAGTAGAGCGGTGTCCTTGCCGCTCTACATAATCTTACGTACTATGAGTTAAAAGTTACCGCTTCAGTTCCTGCAGAATTTCACCATCTTTATTGCGTATCCGGACTATGAGCGGCATCTCGCCGGGAAGAGTATGAGTTGCGCAGCCGAAGCAGGGATCGTACGCCCGGAATGCCATTTCCACCATATTAAGAATACCGTTCGATACTTCGGTTCCTTTTTTGATTAATCCTTTGGCGGCTTTGTTGATTGACATTGCTATCGGCGCGTAGTTGTTCGTTGTACCGACGATGAGATTGGCTTTTCGCAGTATTCCTTTCTCATCGGTAATATAGTGGTGAGTTAACGTGCCCCGTGGTGCCTCAACGATCCCGACTCCTTCGGTGGGTTTCGCTGTCGGGATGTTCCGGATGTGGGTATCCGTGATCTCAGGATCGCGAGCAAGATCGAGAGCCATTTCAGCAGCGCTGAGGAGTTCGATTGTGCGTGCCCAATGTGTGGCGAGAGTCGCGTGTACGGGTTTGCCACCGAGGGTTTTAAACATGCGATCGTACTCTTCCTGTGCGGCGGGTGTCGGCATACCATCAGCAGCGTTCAGGCGTGAGAGCGGTGTAGCACGGTAAACTCCGCTGTCGATTCCTTCGGTGAATCCCTTCCATCCTACCTTCTTCAGGAACGGGAATTTTAAGTAGGTCCATGATTCGACATGTTCGGCGACGTTATCCAGGTATTCATTTGGTGAGTACTTCACAAATTCTTTACCATTCGGATCGGTAACTCTGACTTTACCATCGTAGAAATTCACACGGTTCTTTTCATCGACGAGCCCCATTGAATAGATTTTCATCGAATAGGTTTCGGAGAGAATAAGGTCGACGTATGCTTTGTTCTTCAAGACAATGTCATTGAAAACCTGAATTGTGAATTTTCCGAAATCTACAAACCACTTGCAATGTTCTTCGATCTGCTTTCGTTCTTCTTCAGTAATTCCCTTGCTGACACCACCTGTAAGCGAGGTTACCTGGTGTGTCTGCTTGCCTCCCAGCACTTTTATGACTTCCTGGGTTCGTTTTCGCATTTCAATCACTTTGCCACCGACTTCCAGTCCGACTTTTTTAATGACTCCGAGGATGTTCCGCTCGCCCGGAGGCGCATCGGGTCCGACGATAAAATCGGGACCGCCGAGTGCGTAGAAGTGCGTCGTATGATCTCCGGCGAAAAATGTATTATAAAGAAGCATCCGGAGTTTTTTTGCTGTCGGCGGAATTTCGACGTGCCATAAAGCGTCACAGGCTTTTGCGGCGGCCATATGGTGTGCTTCAGGGCAAACGCCGCAGATGCGTGTCGTTATCCGTGGCATTTCCTCGGCGGGCCTTCCCACGCTGAACTGTTCAAAACCGCGCAGCTCGGGAATTTGAAAGTAGGTATTGGCAACTTCTCCGTCATCGTTCAGAAAGATGTCAATTTTTCCGTGACCTTCAAGTCGTGTTATCGGATCAATCTTAATCTGCTTCATAGTTTTTCAATCCTCTTTAAAATAGAATGTGCTAAGGAAAATCTGTAGAATGTCCCGATGGGATCGGCGATCTGGCCGATAATTTCGTCGATCTCATTCGGATCCTGAGAATCGATCACCGAACTGATCGCACTGATCATCTTCGCACCCTGATCGATCACATTGGGCGGCAGACCATAGCAACCCCGACAGGGTACATTTGCCTTAACGCAGAGGGCATCGCAGCCGCTCCGGGTGGCGGGACCAAGGCAGATAATCCCCTGATCGAGCAGGCATTCATTAGGATTAGGCTCAATTTCATACGGGCGATAGAATTTCTTGAGTTTCTTTTCTTTCCGTTCGCGCGGGCACTCGTCGCAGCATGTTTTATCGCCTGCTCCGAGAATTGCTCCCTTGGGCGGTAAAGGTTTACCGCTGATAATGTACTCTATAACATTCCATATCTGGAATGGTTGTGGCGGACAGCCGGGTACGTAGTAGTCCACATCGACAACCTGGTCGAGTGTTTTAACGGTTTCCCACATCTCCGGGATTTCAATTTCACCTTCAGGCATTTTCGTATGAGTCTGAGGATACCCTGTCCCTTCTGCGGGAATAGTTGAGGGGGAGTCTTTGTACACCCATCGGAGGATATCCTCTTTTGTTGTGAGGTTTGCGAGTCCCGGAATGCACCCTTCTTGTGCACACGACCCAAATGCCACAAGGACCTTTGCTTTCGCGCGGAGGAGTTGTGCAAGTTCTTCATTCTCAGAGTTTCGAATAGCACCGTTGAAAAGACAAATGTCGATACTCTTATCTTCCATCCTGCGCACATCATCGTATTTAAAATCCATTGCACAGGGCCAGAACACGATGTCGAACGTATTCGCAACGTCGAGAATTTTCTCATGTATATCGAGGACGGCAATTTCACATCCGCCGCAGCTTGAAGCCCAGTATAATGCTAATTTTGGTTTTGCCATGATGAAATCCTTTTTGTTCGTTTACGAGTAAACACTTACTTCCCTTACGCAGTCACCGCGTGTCCTTCATGCGTGGGTTTGGCAATGCGCTGTTTCCAGTTGAGCGGACCGAGGGAGCGAATTGTTTCTGTAAACTCGGTGGTTACTGCCTGGAACTTATCGCCTTCTGCGGCCGAGATCCATTCGAGGCGGACCCTGCCGTTATCGATACCGAATGATTGAAGCATAGGTTTGAGCATATGGATGCGTCGGAGAGTTTTATAGTTCCCTTCGCTGTAGTGACAATCGCCGGGGTGGCACCCTCCGACGAGCACTCCGTCGGCACCGAGCTCAAATGCCTTCATGATAAATGTCGGATCGACCCGACCGCTGCACATCGTACGGATAACGCGGATGTTCGCGGGAGACTTTAATCGTGAAACGCCGGCGAGGTCTGCGCCTGTATACGTACACCAATTGCATAAAAATGCGACGATTCGTGGTTCAAAAGCCATGGTAGCTACTCCGTATGGAATTAGGTGAATGCATTAAAAATCTATATTTCCAACAAGCCTTCAAGTTCTGCAATAATCTGGACATCTGAGAATCCTTTACCGGTGATTGCCGATGCGGGGCATGCTGCAACGCATGTTCCGCATCCCTTGCACAGCACTTCGTTCACCTCAGATATCTTTTTCTCTTCGATGAAGTTGATGGCAGTATATGGACACAGGCTGTTGCAAATCCTGCAGCCGGAACAGTATTTTTCATCGATTGAGGCGCGCACCGGATCTATTTCAACCTCTCCCTTGGAGATGTAGGAGAGAATACGTGCGGCTGCGGAACTGGCCTGTGCCACAGTATCCGGAATATCTTTTGGTCCCTGCGCACAGCCGGCTATGTAGATGCCGTCGCTCATCGTTGAAGTTGGGTCAAGTTTTGGATGCCGCTCGAGGAAGAATCCGTCCGGACTCTTACTGATGGAGAAGAGTCGTCTGATGGCTTCTGTGTCTCTCCGTGGTTCTATTGCATTGCACAGGATTACCATATCGACGGGAACTTCACGGAATTTTCCAATGAGAGTATCCTCACACCGTATGAGGAGAGATCCATCTCCGTTGCTTTGCGGTCTTGACTCGACGATTTCGGCGGCTTTACCGCGGATCATGGTTATACCCTCATCGAGGAGACGGCTGTAAAATTCCTCATATCCCTTTCCGAAGGCGCGCATGTCGATGTAGAACTGGTAAATTGCCGCCTGTGTCCGATCGTGGACGAGGTGGGCAAATTTCAATGCGTACATGCAGCATACGCGTGAACAGTACGGATGGTGTTCGACATCTCTGGAACCTATGCAATGTAATATTCCGACGGAACGAGGCTCCTTACCGTTTTTCAGGACAACCTTACCGCCGGTTGGGCCTGTAGAATTGAGGATTGATTCGAATTCGAGAGATGAATAAACGTTATCTAGTTTTCCATATCCGAACTGAGCCATTTTCTCTGCCTGAAAAATATCAAATCCGGTTGTAAGGAGAACTTGCCCGACATCAATTTCAGCGATTTCATCCTGCATTTTGTAGTTTACAGCGTGCGGTTCACATACTTTCGAACATATTTCACAGCCGCTTGTCTGAAAGTAAATACAAGATTCAGTGTCGATTACCGGAACACGGGGAACGGCCTGCAAAGTAGAAACGTAAATTGGTGTTTTTGCGCCCAAAGTGAATTCGGGTATCTTTCCTTTGTAATCTTCAACGATCATCTTGATGTGGCCCGTCGGACATACATGAGCGCAGGCGCCGCATACTATACATGCGTCTGATTTCTCGTTGAAGGGGAGAACAACTTCTCTCTTGATGCCGCGGCTCTTGAAACCGAGTACACTTGCCTTCACGAGTTCCCTGCATACGTTAACACACATTCCGCATAGTATGCAGGCATCTTCCGCTTCATCTTTTTCAAGACTTTCAAAACGTGGTTTTGATATCCCCAGGCGTTCTGCCATTTCCTTCACAACCTTTACATTGGGCCAGCGGGAGAGCATAAGTTCCATTATGACTTTACGTATCCACTTTACCTTTTCCGAATTGGTCAGAACTGTAATTCCATCGCGAACCGGATAGTTGCAGGCAGTAACAAGACGGCTCCTCTTCCCCCTGACCACTTCGACGCTGCAGAGGCGGCACACACCATACGGTTCGAAGAGGTCAGAGTGACACATCGTTGGTATCCACACGCCAGCCCTCTCTGCTGCCTGGAGAATCGAGGTATCTTCGGGTACTTGAACTTCAGTTGAGTCGATTTTTATCGTAACCATGGTTGCTCCTGACTTTTATTCAACTTGGATAGCATCAAATTTACAGATATCGTAGCAAATGCCGCACTTCCCGCATTTTGTGGGATCGATGTGGTGTGCCTGATTCTTCTCGCCGACGATTGCATTATCGACACACTGCTTCCGACACACGTCGCAGCCGTGACCGACGCTGATACAAATGTCTTCCTTAATAGTATATTTGATGAGTGCCTTGCAGACGTGTGCAGGGCATTTTCTATTCTTGACGTGAGCTTCGTACTCTTCGCGGAAATATTTCAGACTTGTTAAGACCGGATTGGGAGCTGAACCCCCCAGTGCACAGAGGGAGGATTCAACCACCATTGCTGAAAGCTCCTCAAGCAGTACCAGATCCTCATTGGTTCCGTTGCCCATCGTAATTTTTTCAAGTATATCGAGCATCCTCTTCGTTCCTTCGCGGCATGGAACGCACTTCCCACACGATTCGTCCTGCGTGAAACTGAGGAAATATTTTGCCATATCGACGATGCAGTTCTCATCATCTATGACGAGCATGCCTCCGGATCCCATCATTGAACCGACTTTTGTCAGTTCTTCGTAATCGACCGGCAGATCGATGAGATTTTCGGGTATGAATCCACCGGACGGTCCGCCCGTCTGTACAGCCTTGAGTTCTTTACCATCTTTGATCCCTCCGCCGATCTTGAAAATGATGTCACGGAGTGTAATTCCCATTGGTACTTCAACGAGACCCGTGTTGTTAACCTTCCCCGTGAGTGAGAACACTTTTGTCCCTTTACTGCCACCCCACGGATCGACAGACACATCCCCGGTGCCGATACTTGAGAACCACTTTGCGCCTCTGAGGATGATCTGCGGTACATTTGCCCACGTTTCAACATTGTTCAGGCATGTGGGGCAATCCCAAAGTCCTTTTTCTACGGTGTGTATGTATTTTGCACGCGGTTCACCGATCCGTCCTTCTATGGATGCCATCAGTGCTGTGGATTCGCCGCAAACAAATGCGCCGGCGCCTCTGCGTATTTCAAGAGCATAATCGAAATTTTTATCGAACATATTTACAAACAGGAATTTTCGGATAAGCCATATATCATTGATTGCGGCGCAAATATTGGCATGAGCGTTATTTATATGAAGCAACTCTACCCGCAGGCTGAAATTTTAGCCTTTGAACCCGACGAAACAAATTTTGAATTGTTGACCAGGAACGTAGCTTCTTTCGGATATAACGGTGTGAACCTACACAAAGAAGCTGTATGGAATGAAAATACAACACT
>CAYGZY010000183.1:0-4048 GCA_964354485.1 uncultured Chlorobiaceae bacterium
ATTCCGAACGGCAGCAGCATCATTATCCATGGGCATACCGATATCATCGGAGAGGAAAGTCATAATCTCTCGCTATCGCAAGCCCGTTCGCGTGAAACTATGAATATCATCGAGCAGGCGCTAGCCAGACTCGGCAGGAAAAACATGACTTACGATACATATGGATTTGGGGAAGATGTCAGGCGCGCGCCTTTCGATAATCGTTTTCCTGAAGAACGGTTTTATAATCGAACGGTAATTATTGATATCGTACCGGAGTAAAATGCATCTAAACATTCAACAAATACGGAAGGTTACCCGTACAATCTTTCTGTGGATGTTAGCGTCCACAGCATGTGTCCTCCGCGCCCAGGTTCCGGATATCAATCAGTCAATACTTCCCGACGCGCTGCATCTGGGCGAGCAGTGGCTTGGTAGCGGCGGATACCACGCTGCACGGCAGCAGCTAGAAGAAATATACACACTGCTCCCATCTGTGGAGGCGCGGCGTGATGCGCTCTTTATTCTTCTGAAAAGTTCTTTTGAAGATCAGGAATACGAAAACGCATATCAGTGGTCGACGGATTTTTTAAACGATTTTCCAAACGATCGGAGGAAACGCGAGGTACTCCTTGTTCGTGGAATAAGTGCGTTTCAAACGGAAAGACTGGATTTTGCCCATTCAGATCTTGATACAGTCCTCCGGTTAATGCCTGCGGATACTGATGCACGCATTGCCGCCTTCTGGAGAGCAATGTGCTTTTTAGAAGAAGGCGATTGGCAGTCTGCAGAATCTGATCTTAAACGTACCTACGATGATTCCTCTGTTGCCGGTAATCGTGATATCGTGCTTATGGGATTGGCGCTGTCATTCGAGCGTCGGCACGAATATCGTTCTGCAATCGATATATTACAGAAATATCTCATCGAGTTTCCTCAGAGCAGGTTCGTTCCCGATGCAAAAATTCGACTTGCCTCTCTCTATCTCCGGATAGGTTCTTCCGAACATTCTGTCGAAGTACTCGAGGATGTTAAACCGTCGTACCCTCAGCGTCAGGAGTACATGCTCATCAAGGCGGAAGGCGCACTGCAATCCGGCAGGTTCACGGAAGCGGAACAGGGATTCAGCTCTTATCTGAAAGATTTTCCACGGAGCAGGGACTCGCGCAATGTGCAGTACGGACTTGCATGGTCGTTCGTACAGCAGGGGAAATATAAGGAAGCCCTGCAGGAATTTGATTCACTCGGTCACGGCAGCGATTCGATGACTTTTACTGCGCTCTATCAGAGCGCCGTCCTCGCTCTTCTGAATGGAAATCCGATGGAAGCTGTGGACCGGTTTGATACCCTCACCCGTGTCTCCCCTTACGATCTGTACGCCGAAAAGGCTTACTACCAGATGGGATTAACACACTACCGGGCTAAAAGATACCGTGAGGCACGGCGCGCGTTTCAATTGGCAGCCCGTTTGTTCCCTGAAAGTAAAAACCGTTCTCTTGCATATCGTATGCTCGGCGAGACAAATGTAGCTCTGGGGGATTTTTCTAATGCGCAGTATGCGTTCGGGCGTGTACGACAGCTGAATGCCTCGTCCGACCTCATGGCGGCATCGATGTACAAAGAAGGTATATGTCTTTACCACCTGGGACGGTTCAAGAGCAGCGCCGACCTGTTCAACAACCTCCTCAAAACATTTCCCAAACATGATCGTCTGGCTGAAGCATATGTCTGGCGGGGTGAAGCGCTTTACCAGGATGGCCGCTACGGGGAAGCAGAGCGGTCATTTACTGAGGCGCTCAATCTTTTTCCTGAAAATCCCAAAAAAGTAGACGCTGCCTACGGTCGTGCCTGGTGCCTCTTCGAGCAGAAAAAGTTTAACGGCGCTGCAGTTGCCTTCAACAGCTTTACGAAAAATAATCCGCAGGACGACCGTGTTCTCGATGCAACTCTTCGCGAAGCCGATTGCTATTTCTTCCTTGGAGATTATGAGAAGTCGAGTTCGCTCTACGCTTCACTCGCAGACCTAAGAAAAAATTCCCAGTATACCGAATACGCTGCTTTCCAGATAGCAATGTCGTACATACAGCGCGGTGAGTCGGAACGGGGTATCGAACAACTGCGGAATTTCATTATTAAATATCCAACCTCCGTCTACAACGAGGTTGTACAGTTCAATATCGCATGGACCTATTTTTCAAAAAATCAATTCAACGAAGCTATAGTTGAGTTCCGGAAATTAATCGGCGAGTTCCCCCTTAGTCAGCTGATGCCGCGGGTTCTGTTCAACATGGGAGATGCATTCTATAATTTGCGCCAGTACGACAGCGCGCGCGTATATTACCAGCGTGTACCGAAAGAATATCCTCAGAGTCCGCTCGTAGCCGATGCGCTCACCGGATTGCAATACACATATGAAGCGGAGGGCCGCCCTACCGCCGCGGTCGCCCAGATCGACACGCTGCTCCGTTCATCACAGTCGGGAATCTCCCGAGAGGAACTCCTCCTTAAGAAAGGTGATATTCTCTTCGGCCAGGGCGAATTCGGAGAGGCGGTGATTGAGTACAATAAACTCCTCTCCCTCAGTCCGAGCCGCTCGGTTCAGGGAAAAACATATTACCAGCTTGCACGTGCGTATGAAATGGAAAACAACATACAGCAGGCGGTAAGGTACTATGAAACCGTAATGAAGGATTATGCGGACCTCGATTTTGCACCCAATGCCAACCTTTCCCTCGGTATTGCACATATAAAAACGAAGCGATTCCGTGAGGCGGTCGGAGTCTTCAGGGAGTTTGAGATAAAATTTCCAAATTCACCGCTATTATCCGAAGTGCGGTACAATCATGGAGTGGCGCTCGTGAATCTGAAGGAAAAGAATAATGCGGCATCCCAATTCATTTCCGTCATCGAGAAGCATCCAGATGATATTTTTGCTGATCGGAGCCGGTTACAGCTGTCGAGAGTGTTACTGAGTAACAAGCAGTACCGTGCATCTTTAGATACGCTCAATAGCGTGCTAAATCGGCGAAGTGATGACATTGCCGCTGAAGCGTTGCTTATGGTGGGTGAAAATTACCTCTCAATGAAAAAATCGGCAGATGCCCTGCAGGTATTCCGGGATGTGTATGAGCAGTACACCGAATTCCCGATGTTAGTAGAAAGAGCGCACCTCGGTGCAGGCGAGTGCTACGAACGATTGAAGAACGTGAGAGATGCGCGTCTTCACTATGAAGAGGTGGTTGCTTCGGGGATTGATCCTGCTGTTAAGAAGGATGCCCAGGAGCGCCTGAGGAGATTGCGATGATGAAGAAGATTGCTTCTCTTGTATTCTGTGTTATTTTTTCTATTACATCGCAGTATGGACAGGAGCGTCCTGTATGGAGGGATACCACTGCGATGCCGAGACTGGAAATCCCGGAGATTACGATTGTCGGTAAGAAGGCGATAACCCTTCCCTTTGCGCGGAAGGGTGAAGTTTACGAAACAGGACTGTACGAAGCTTCTCCGCCTGACACATCATTGCTCGAACCGCGTATCGCGATGAGCCTTCCTCTCGGACCATTGCCCCGGTACGAAGAACCGCTGATTCCGTGGCATTTTTCGGCTGAAGGCAGTATCGGAAGCTATTCAACCGAGGATCTTCGCATCTTCGGGGACTACAAAGGGCGCCGGTGGGGAATCTATGGAAATGCATCTCTTGGAACGACGGGCGGCCACACGGACCGCGCGGAAGGAAGCTCGTTTGACGCAAGCATCACGGCTCACTCGCTGGTGAAGACCGATAACAACATCTTGAAATCGTTCAGAGTGCTCGGCGGAATTGCGATGATGTTCGATAAGTACGGTATGTTCGGCCTGAAAGATATTTCTGTTGATCGGTCACGCAATAACTTTGCACTCCATGCCGGCCTTTCATCGCTCGAGAGAGAAAAGAGTGCATATGATATCAGCATTTCGGCAGATATCTGGTCGATACTCGACAGGCGAACTCCGGCAGATTCCTCGGTGACCGTCATGTCCCCGGAGCTGAAGGCGGATTATTCAGTCGCCATATCGAAATTTAGATTTA
>CAYGZY010000184.1:0-27178 GCA_964354485.1 uncultured Chlorobiaceae bacterium
CAGGCCAGACCGTCATCTCACACCTGTCACGATGTGCCCATGCATAATATGGTATTGCCAGAAATTCCTGCTTCTCACCCGTCAGTATTTTTCCATCGAGTGTACGTGAAGCCGGCACTACGATTCCTTTTATTACCTGAACGCCATTCAGGAGATCACTGCGGAACTCTGTCGAAAGTTTCTCGCCATCCGGTATAACAAGACTGGTGGCTCTGCCATCTTTATTATCAACACCTTCGAGACAAAAGACTATGGGCCCCCGTTCCAACGCAATGCGACCTTTATCTTCGAGGAGTTTTTCATTCGCTACCACGCGGCGGACTTCCATCGGGAATTCAATATCCACAATATCTCCTGCTGTCCATACGCGGTTCATTGTCGCGTAGTTCTTTTCGACGGCGTAGGTGTAGGGCTTTCCGTTTACGTAGATCATAACATTTTTGTCCAGGATCTCCTTATACCGATACAGATTACCTGGTATTGGACGGTTTTGTGCCCATCCCGGTATGCGTATCTTTAATGTAAACTCCTCTGCCTTTTCCGGATTGACGGTGAGCTTTACGGATCCATCCCATGGATAGAAAGTTTCCTGCTTCAGATTCACTGTGCGATTTTCCATCTTCACGGTTGCATCGCCGCCGATAAAAAGATTAATAAATATTGTATTCTCGTCGTAGGCATATTCGAAACCGGGTATGGATGGGAGGAAGCGAAGATCGTTCGGCGGGCAGCAGGCACATTCGAACCACTCCGACCGTTGTGCACCGCCTGAGAAAACTTCTAGCCGGTTAGGATAGAAAAATCGGTCGCCGCTCATGCCGATGCCGGAAAGAATATTATTATAGATAACTCGTTCAATGATGTCGAAGTACTTGCCGTCGCCGTGCCAGAGGAACATGCGGTAGTTCCAGAGAGCGTTCGCAATGCCTGCGCAGGTTTCACAATATGCGGTGAGGTTTGGGAGTTCATAGCCGGAACTAAATCCTTCATTGCCGCCCGATGCGCCGAGACCGCCCGTAATATAGAGTTTGGTGTTGACAATATCATCCCAGATCTTATCAAGTGCGCTGATATACGACGAGTCGCCGGTCAGAGCGGCTACATCGACCATACCGGAGTACATATAAGCCGCGCGCACGGAGTGACCGACTGCTGTCTTCTGTTCCCGTACTGGTTTGTGGTCCTGTGCGTAGTCGCCCATCAATTCGTGTCCGTTCGCATTGCCCCGTTCATCGAGGAAGAACTTCGCTAAAGCCAGATACTTCTCTTCTCCGGTCAGCCGATAGAGTTTTACCAGGCCGATTTCAATTTCCTGGTGACCCGGGACTTCGCTCCGCTTGCCGGGTCCGAAAGTGTTGCATAGCAAATCTGCGTTTTTGAGTGCAATGTCGAGGAAATTCCTTTTCCCTGTTGCGAGATGATGAGCAACTGCCGCTTCATACATATGTCCGACAACGTACAGTTCGTGACTGCCATCCTTGATACCAATCCACCGCTCTTTTCCTCCAGGCGGCTGGTAGTCGTCACGAATGAGTTTCCGTGGTGTATAGAGATACCCGTCGGGTTCCTGTGCAGCAGCGATCAAGGTAATGATTTGGTCAAGATATTTTTCAAGTTCAGGATCTGGATGCGTGGCAAGATGGTACGATGCTCCTTCAATGACCTTGTATACATCGGAATCATTGAAATGGAGACCAATGAACTTGCCTTTTTTCAATCCGCCTGCTATTGCAAAGTTATCGATCCGGCCCGTCTCTTCGCATTTCTTCAGGTTGTGCGGGATGGATACGGTACGATTAATCTCGAGACGTTTCGACCAGAAATGATCATTCACTCTTACCGATGTAAACGGTACAGGTTGAATGGAATATCCTTTTCCTGACTGTTGTCCAAAAAGCAGCATGGTACTCAGAAAAATCGAACAGACGAGAAAAAGCCATGTTTTTGCGCGCATACGTTGGATCCTTTCATGACCTATTAACAGCTAATTTTTTTTGATTCATAACACTTTTTATTTCCCGCTTGATTTGTGCTTAAAAACGATATCTCCCGTTCGCACCCCTATCGCCCTGCTTACAACATCGCACTTTGCTTTCAGTAAAAAATAGATATTGTGGGGGAAGTCGATGCAAGTCTCGAAGTTTCCGTGCCCTTTTGCGAGAACGACATCTGCCCGGTTGAGAATATCGATGAACTGTCTGCTTGAACGTTCAAGATTAATGCCGATATCATCTGAACCTGTGGTGATTGTCGGAACAAGATCTGGTATCCCGGCTGTTCGCGCATCTTCCATGGTTGCATCATTGATAATCGGACCGGACTTGACACAAAAAGTTACATTAACATTGTTTTTCAGGAACTGCTCAACAAGCACCCGATCGAACACGATCTCTCCGGCATTGTCTCCTAGATAAAGGAGTTTATACCCCGGTCGGAGTTCCTGCCGGAACGCATCTGAGTCATCGATTGCAAACGGTGTAGATGCAAGTGTGCGAACATCTTCAGCAAGATTGAATTCATGACCGATTCCAAGATCGATGACATTTCCTGCAACTGCAACATGGAGCGCCGTGATTAAAGGATCCCCGGATTCGGCAAGCATGCGCTTAACGTCCGGAAGGATTCGCAATGCTTCCTGATTGCTGTGTTCCTTTGCTGCGTGATACGGATCGGCGACGCCGGTGACATCTGAGACTATCGAATAGATATGTTTTGATAATATGGCAGGGGATTGATCCAGATTTATATTTTCAACCCCGGCGGCAATTCTGTTCAGAATTTCACGGTGCGCTTGAGAATCTGCGGTAACGAGTCGTGCCGTGTTCAGGCCCTGTTTAAAGAGGCAGAGAATACAATCAAGTTCAGATTTCATAAGCAACGATGTTTTCTTTTCAGCCGATTATGAGATGCCTGGATACTCGGTCGGATAGAATGAACCTTTCGGTAAGTTTGCGGAAAGATCCGTGATTCCGAGCAGTTTCATGGCGTTCCATAACACAGGCCCGTTATGTGCAAATGCAACCGCGGTATGATGCGGAAATCGTTTTTCAAGCAATGCATAACGATAGAATCGCGCCATTTCCTTAACTGCAAAGACCGCGATGCACCCGAACGATTTCGGATCGATATTTAAAATTTCACCCTCGGCAACAAATGCCTTGAGCTCTGCTTCCGCGGTTGATTGCAGACGAAATATGGTCATGTCTCCTGGACGGATCAGACCTTCGAGCGTTCCGCGCGTGATGTTGGGTGGTTTCCCCGGTTCCATCAAACGATGCATGATAATCTGATAATTCATCGAGCACGATGCCATACAGGTTGAAGATGTGTTGCCGCAGTGAAATCCCATAAAAAGATCGTGATGTTCATAACTGCCGACCTCCGACTTTGCCTGTTCATACATATCCCTTGGTACCGTGTTATTGATATCCAGGATGGATGCGGGCATGTTACTCGCACAGGTGCAGATATATTCACTCAAGGCGCCGTAGATATCTGACTCGCATGAGATTGGTATGCCATGAGTCGCAAGTCGTGAATTGATATAACAAGGTACAAAACCAAAGTACTTTTCAAACGAGGGCCAACATTTGTTGGCGAAAACCGCATAGCGGGAAGCGCCAATATTTTTCTCCATATAATCTAACAATGAAATTTCAAATTGTGCCAGGGGCTCCAGTAAATCAGGATAGGTGTTTCCCTGTCCTAGCTCTTTTGCCATATCCGTAGCAATACTTTTAATCCGCGGATCGCCTTTCTTTGATAGGAAGATATCATACATATCAAGTTCGCTGTTTTCCATTATTTCCACGCCGAGATCGAATAACGGCTTTATGGGTGCATGGCAGGTCAGAAAGTCGAACGGTCGCGGACCAAACGAAAATATTTTGAGGTTTCGTAATCCGATCGCGACTCTGGCTATCGGAATAAATTCCTGAATCATCTCTGCCACTTCATCAGCTCTGCCGACCGGATTGTGAGGAAGATGTACACGCAGGTTTCGTAAGCCCAGATTATAAGAAGCGCTCAGTAAGCCGCAGTAAGCATCACCCCGACCGTTGTACAAGTCTGCTGCAGTTTCTTCTGCTGCCGCTGCGACCATAACCGGTCCGTTAAATTTCTGAGCCAGCATAGTGGATGGACCCTCCGGACCGAAGTTGCCGAGATATACGACCAGTGCATTAATGTTTAGATTTCGAATCTCTTGAAGCGCTTTCATCACATCGGTTTCATTTTCCACAACGGTTTGCACTTCAACGATAGGTATCTGTTTTTTCTTGCACTCTTCGGCGACCTTGGTGCGGCGTTTGCGCGACAGTTCGACGGGGAAGCAGTCTCTGCTGACCGCCACAATACCTGTATTGATAACTGGTACATTCTTCATTGCTCAGCTCCTCTTTTTCTGCCCGTAATATGATTTGGTCCCATGTTTTCGATGATAATGCTTATCAATTAAGGATTGTTTAAGACGAGGGGTTTTGCCGTTTATCGTTAAGGTAAGCAGCGCCATCTTAGCGATTTCTTCGAGCAACAGACAATGCTCAACAGCTTTCTCGGGAGACTCTCCCCATGTGAACGGTCCGTGGCATGCGACCAGGACCATAGGCATATCCATGTAAGAGAGGCTCGAGAACCGCTTGACAATGAGATTGCCGGTTTCTTCCTCATAATCCCCGCGGATCATTTTATCGCTCATCACGCGCGTGCAGGGGATGTCCGCAGCCGCGAGGTCGGCATGTGTGGTACCTAATATCGGTATCGGTTTCATCGCCTGAGCCCACCCGACGGCATAGGGAGAATGTGTGTGAGCGACCCCGCCGATCAGAGGGAATTCTCTGTACAATACAGCATGTGTTTTGGTGTCGGACGAAGGGCGTAGCCTTCCGTCGACCTGCTGCAAGTTCAGATCGAGTACAACCATTTCATCGGGATCAATCTCGTTGTATGGAACACCGCTCGGCTTGATGGCGAAGATGCCTTTCTTCCGATCAATGGCGCTCACATTCCCAAAGGTCAGAGGTGCCAGGCCTGATTTGTACAGTGCGATGTTATTCTCCCACGCCCTTTTCTTCAATTCCTGTACGGATCCCATTTCAATTCCTCTCTCTCATTATTTCACCCTCAATAAATTCCCCCAGCCGGCAGTATCGTTCATAGAGAACACTATACATGTCGGCATATTCCCTGCGGGGGCGATAGACAACGGCGGTGCCGCTATCCATTGCTCCTTTCGCTGCTTCCACTGTAGGATACAAATCTGCAGCCGTAGCGGCAAACATCGCGGCACCGAGTGCGCAGGTCTGCTCTGATTTAGGAACACTGATCGGCAAATTCAATACATCGGTCACAATCTGCATAATGAAAGGCGACTTCTTTGCGACTCCGCCGATAGCGATCACGCCATCGATGCGTACACCTTCCGATCGAAATCTATCGATAATTTTTTTCGCTCCAAACGCGGTCGCTTCAACGAGCGCTCTGAAGATCCTCGGTGCATCGCTCCCAAGGTTCAGGCCGGTAAGGGCTCCCTTCAGCAATTGATTGGCATCGGGAGTCCTTCGGCCATTCATCCAGTCGAGAGCCAGAATGCCGGAGATATCGACAGGTATTTTTTCAGCTGCTGCCGAGAGTTCGTTGATAAGGTTATCCGATATCTCGCGCCTCACGGCGTCTTTCTGATTGGCCGGCAAAGTTGAATTCTTCGTGAGGATATGCTCAACGGGCCAGAGGAGGACATCCTTGAACCACGCATAAACATCGCCGAACGCAGATTGGCCCGCTTCGAGACCTATCAGACCGGGAATAATCGATCCATCAACCTGTCCGCAAATACCTTTCACGGTTCTCTCACCGATATCACTTGCCGGAGCTACGAGCATATCACAGGTAGACGTGCCCATGATTTTTGTCAGCATATACGGTTGGATTGCAGCGCCAACTGCACCCATGTGAGCATCGAACGCACCCACACCGACGGTAACGTTTGTTGTCAGTCCAAGGCGGTCTGCCCATTCTTTTGTAAGTTTACCTGCCGCAACATCGCTTGTATAGGTCTCAGTATATAACCGGGCACGTAATCCTTTTAAGAGAGGATCAAGTTTAAGAAGAAATTCTTCGGCTGGAAGGCCGTCGAATGACGGATGCCACATTGCTTTATGGCCGGCGGCGCAGCGACTGCGTTTGATGGTGAGCGGATTAGTCTCGCCGGTGAGGATAGCCGGGATCCAGTCGCAATGCTCGACCCACGAGAATGCTGCCCCGCGGATTTCCGGAGCGACCCGGAGCAAATGCAGAATTTTTGCCCAGAACCATTCTGAAGAATAGACAGATCCTTCATATTTTGTATAATCGATACCGCCCCACGTTCGGGCAAGCTGATTGATTTCTTCCGCTTCCCGTACGGCGGTATGATCCTTCCAGAGGACGAACATAGCATTAGGATTTTCACTGAATTCCGGAAGAAGCGAAAGTGGTGTCCCGTTGATGTCTACCGGTCCGGGCGTTGAGCCGGTCGTATCCACAGAAAGCCCGACAATTTGTTTGGCAATCCCGGTCGGCGCGATTTTTAAAGCCTCATGAATTGATTTTTCCAATCCCTCAATGTAATCAAGGGCATGCTGCCGGAATTGATTGTTCACCGGATCGCAATACTGACCATCGTCCCATCGGCGATACGATGATACTCCACTTCCGACTTCTGCTCCGGTTGACGCGTCAACGATAACAGAGCGAACAGAATCTGTCCCGTAATCCACGCCAATGACATAATGATCTGTCTTCATAAGTATACCGCCCTAATCCTGAAAGTAGTTGATCTTATTTTTAGAAAAGATATCCGACGGCATAATGATATATTTCTCTATCTTTTCACTCAGTACCATTTGGTTATCCGACAAAATATAGATAAGCAGCGAGAATAAGAACAAGTACAAATGCCGATGAAATTACATCGCCAGCTGTCCAGCTTGACCGGGATTGTCTCTTATGCTCTTCTCCTGTCGTCCCATAAGTTAAGCCGCTGATCTTATCATAAGCGGGAGGTTCTGTGGCATAGCTTACCGCGACCATTACTACGACACAGACAATGAAGATCAGCAAACTGTAATACTGGAAGAATATGTTGTTGATGATCCAGAAAATTGAGCCGTGGGTGTAAGTAAAGCCGCTGATTAATTTCACGGGCGTATCGACGGCGAGGCGGAACAAACCAAGAGCGAAACCTGTGAGAAGTGCGGCGAGGCACCCTTTGGCATTTAAACGTTTATGGAAAACTCCAAGAAAGAACACCACAAAAATAGGGGGTGCAAGATATGCCTGAAGCCCCTGGAGATAATCATACAATCCCTTCCCACCCTGAATGACCGGGATCCATAAAAGGCCTATCAACACCATTACTCCAGTCGCTACTCGTCCGATCCAAACCAGTCGATGCTCACTCACATTGGGACGCAGGCGGGAATAGAAATCAATCGTAAAAAGTGTGGAACAGGCATTGAAGGCGCCTGCCAATGAACTCATCAATGCTGCCAGCAATCCGGCGACGACAATCCCACGGATGCCGATAGGAAGCACGTAGGCAACAAGGAGCGGGAAAGCCTGTTGCGCGTTATCACGGATCACTGCGCCGTTGGCGCCGATGAGTTGTTGCTGTAATTCGGGAATCTTTCCGCTCTTTGCGAGCGCGAAGCAGATGATACCGGGTATAATAAAAATGAATACCGGTAAAAGTTTGAAAAATGCGGCAGCGATTGATCCGCGACGCGCTTCCCGCTCGTTTGGTGCGCCGAGCGCGCGCTGTACGATATACTGATCAGTACACCAGTACCATAATCCAATGATCGGAGCGCAGAACAGCATGCCGAGCCACGGATAGTTATCATTGAAATACCATGCCATCTTTCCGGCTTCTTTGACCGGAGCCCAGCTCCCCTCAACTCCCGATGGTACCAACGGCTTCCATAGGTTAAACATGTCAGGATCCACGATTGCCCGTAACTCAGACCATCCTCCGAGTGCGTTGAGTCCGAACACCGTGACCAGCGCCGATCCTATAATAAGTATAATTGTTTGCATGGCTTCTGTATAGGCAACTGCACTCATTCCTCCGATTATCGTATACAGACCGGTGATGACCACAATCAGAATTGAACCGATCCAGAAGCTGTCCATTCCTAAAAAATTCATTTCAGGAAGAAGCACGGTAAACACAACACCGCCGGCATAAATACCGACTGCAATTTTCGTCAGGACGTAGGCAACAAGGGAAATTACCGATAGTACGGTTCGTGATGTGGGCGAGAAGCGGCGTTCAAGAAATTCCGGCATGGTGAACACTTTCGACCTCATGTAGAATGGCACCATTACCCAGCCAAGCACCAGCAGGCACCATGCATGCAGTTCGTAGTGAGCCATCGCGACGCCATCGGTCGCTCCCGACCCTGCTAATCCTACCAGATGTTCCGAACCGATATTGGAGGCAAAGATTGACGCGCCGACGATAAACCAGCCCAGGTTGCGGCCAGCCAGGAAGTAGTGGGTCGATGTGTCTTGCTGTTTGCGGATCACCCACCACGCAAGTCCAAGGATAACAGAAAAATATACCGCGATAGCAATCCAGTCGAGGGTATGTAACATCACCATGGTATACTCCTTTTAAAATTAGTGCTGAACATTCATCATAATCAATGCACTGTTATCTCCCAAAGATCGGTCCGAATGTTCTATGTTAATCTTCGAAGAGTCATTCAGGCTAAAACAACCTGATCCCTTTAAATTTATATCCTGTCATTTCGGTCATCCTTCCGGCAGGGGCGAAATCGTGTTTACAAAATTAAAGTATGGCTATCGTGATGTGAGCCTCCATTCACCTTGATAAATCTGAAGAAAATATTAATTAAATTCGAGCTTAAAGTCAATTATTTAAAGGTGATTTCCAGGATTGAAAAGGGTTGAAATCTACCCCTTTTATTGGTTTAATAAATGTGAAAACCCTTATGTGCATTGAATGGATCACTTTTTCTGAGGTGTCTCACTAATCATAAGAATTTGGCAGGGTAGAGATTCAATCTTAACGTCTGGAATTTGACCTGGGTAGGCACTATTCCCATAGTATAGGGAATAAAAAACTATCGTTCTCCTTTACTTAAGCTGTTTTCGTGGGTTTTCCGGATTATGTTTTCTTTCCAGAATTAAATTTGACGAATTTTTCCCACATAATTGCACCGTCTGGGGTGCAGTATTCCTTTGAGAATTCAAGTGTAAATTTGTTAATTACCTTCGCGTACTCTACAAGGAATTCCTCATTCTTCTTTTTTGCTTTATGTCCCAGTGGTTCGATAATTGAAATGTATAGATCCTCATCTCCGGAGATGAATTCCCAGAATCGTTGCCCACAGAGTTTTAAGTAATCACCTTTGTCGGAATTTTCGTCCCTTCCGTAACAGCAACCATTCACCGCAATAATCCGGATGTCTCTTGCATTAGTTCTCCGTATTCTCATTGCCCTTTTAAAGTCGTCTTTCATTCTAGCGATTTGGCGACTATTGCCCCAGTTTGGTCCGGATTTTATTGAAACAAGATATAATGTTCCTCTATTTTCAAATTCCAAGTCAATTCCCTCTGCTGATGATTTTTCCCTCCATATACCCGTTCGCAGATGAAGATTGCAAGCTCTTCAAGAAATCCACCGAAAATGCCTTCCTCTTGAGATGAAAGATGTGCATCAAGGATCGTTTTTACCAAATCATGGGCGGTATTCTGATTCTTGGCTTTGAACAAATAAGGATTCTTCCGGGATAAAATCTTCTTCAGTTGAAGTGATAAAAGATTCTCGAGCCTTCGAGTGTGGAAATGCCGGATGTTCGGCTCGATGAACCTTATGATATCATTTTTTAATTATTTTTGCCATATTTCGCTTTCTTCTTGAGCAACATCACTTCAACAGGGGTAACTTTTTTCTGGGCAAGTTCAACATACTGCGGTAGAATATCTATGCCTACTGAATTTCTGTGAAGTTTCTGAGAGACTTCGCATGTCGTTCCGCTACCTACAAAGGGATCAAGCACCCAGTCTCCGACTTTCGTAAAAAGTTTGATGAACCATTCGGGAAGAGCGCGGGGGAATGTTGCACTATGATTTCGGTTGTCTGTTTCTGTAGCAAGATGCAGGACGTTTGAAGGATAGGCTTTATCCCTTCCTATCCAGTTTGCAATATTCTTTCCAAATCCGCTCCCGACTTGTGAGTCAAACCGCACGATATCGTTCTTTCCAAGGCGCTTCAATCTCGACTCAGCCCATTTCCCCATAGGCACCATAACATTATACTGAAACATCTGAAATTGTTTCGTTTTATTGAACTGTAAACATCTTTCCCATGCATCTCTAAATCTGTTTGGCCATTTGCCGGGGTGACAATTGCGTTTGTGCCAGATATACTCCTCTGTCCATAGCCAGCCCTGTTTCCGCAAAGCAAGTATTAGCTCAATGACGTAAGTATGCCTTTCACCAGCAACGACTTTTTCCTTTATGTTGAGGATAAAACTACCAGTTGGTTTTAAAACGCGTAGGAACTGTTCACTCTTTGGGATAAACCACTCAACATATTTATCTGGCTTTATACCACCGTAGGTTTTTGCTCTGCAATCTGCATATGGGGGAGATGTGACTATCAGGTCAAAGAAATTGTCCTCATAGTCCTGTAATATATGGGCACAATCCCCTGATTTAATAACGCTCTGAATTGTTTTCATGGTTATAGTACTATCACAATCCTTGTTTCTGATTTGAGTAATTCAAGATTGTTATTTTCGTTATTTCCATCCATTTATACATATCGATTGGATATCAGAGATGTTTTATCTCAGCCATCTACACAACATTTTGTGATGGAATGCCATTAAAACGGAAATGAATAAAGCGTTGAAATCTTTCACAGAACTTGCAATCCAAGTTTACAAGAGAATATACAAATATTTCATTTTAAATACCTTTATCTGCATTTACAATTCTTCCGCGTGCTATATCCGTTGGATTATCCCACTCTGCTTCAAATCCCTGTTTTATTCTTAATAAAACATCGTACCTATTTCTTCCGTCTTCTAACTCGTACATATTCGCGTCATGATTTGCCAAGTCGACAAGAAACATTCCCCATACAAATGGATCATCCCATATTTTGGAAATAAAGGAAACATATTGTTTCCCATGTGCCGCCCAAATACGTGCAAGTTCTTGCGCGTTTTTATCGGAAAAAACTTCTGGCGGGATTAATAATTCGTGTTTGTGCATATAAATACCCTCCCTATTTAATTGATGAGCCGTTGTTAAAGCGGTGAAAATAACTACATTTGAGATTAAATTCTCATCTTATTATTTGTGGAGGATTCCTTTTAAATGTTCTTCCCAGTAGTAATTGATGGTACAAAAATTTTTCAGATTTGTCAAGGTTTTCTGAACAATTTTTCATCAATGTGTACCGGTAATTGCATTTATTCCACTTTCTATGTTATCGACCAATTTTTGCCCTCCTATAACTAATTCATAAATAATTATATAATGGTTAACCATTTGCACATCATCATAATACCGGAAAATACCTTCATTCCCACCTGTCAATATCCCTATTGCATTAATCACTTTACCCTTGATTATTATAGCATTTTTTAATAAGTTTGGGCAATTAATTAAAAGCGATGTGATGTGACCGAGAAGAAACACTATGTAATTGGAATTGATGGCGGCGGGACGAAATCTACGGCCCTCCTGGTCGGTATGGACGGTGCCGTGCTCGCAGAATGTACCGGGGGTCCGACACAGATTCAGATTGTTGGCATAAAACAAGCTTCTGTAGCCCTTTTTGACCTCATAAAAGAATGCTGCCATAAAACTGGCAGCAAGCCGGATTCCCTCGAGAGCGTCACCATGGGTGTTGCAGGAGCCGGGAGAATATCAGACCGGGCTAACCTGGCAAATGCGATTCTTTCCCTCGGGCTCAAAAAGAAATTTCCGATCAAAAATTTACGCGTCGAGACAGATGCCCAAATTGCCCTTGAAGCGTCATTTGCGGGTGGTCCGGGAATATGCGTCATTGCCGGGACCGGATCGATCGCTCTCTATCGCACCGAGGATGGTAAAGTACTTCGGACCGGCGGATGGGGTAGAATATTTAGCGATGAGGGGAGCGGTTATATCATAGCCCGTGATGCCCTTAATGCTATCATGCGGCAGTACGATAAGAGAGGCGAGAAAACGGATCTTACGAAGAAAGCCCTCACTCACTTCAACGTACCATCCCCTGATGAATTGATTGTCAAGGTCTACCAGGAACAGGCGGATATCGCAACGTTCGTCCCCCGGGTGTTCGAAGCGGCATCGGAGTTCGACCGAGTTGCCCATTCAATTCTCGTGAAAAATGCAAGCGAATTGGTAGAACTGGTCCGCATACTGATCATGCAGTCACGTCCGAAAATAAAGCTCCCTGTCGCTCTTCGAGGCGGACTTCTCGAAACGGATACGATATATTCAAAAATGGTGAAAGAAAAAATCATCAGTTCACTCCCGAATCTTGTTGTCCAGAAACCAAAGTTCCCGAACGCTTTTGGCGCCGCAATAATGGGATTGAATGCGTTCAGATAAGCTCTGTATATCATACATTCTCCTCGCTTTCCTGTCTTTGGTACTTGCGTCGATGGAGGGATGCGCCCCGAGCAAGGTACCGGTCACGGCAGAGGTATCTCCGGTCCCGTTCGATTCTTCAGGTGTAACAGAAATTATGGCAACATCAACCGACTGGATTGAAGATCAGCTTGAGGAAATGTCCCTTGATGAAAAAATTGCGCAGTTGGTATTTGCCCGCGCAAACGGCTACTACGTGAGCACCGAGAGTTATCAATTCCGCCGCTTAGCATTCCTTGCCGGAGAATTAAAAATAGGAGGATTTGTTTTTTTTCAGGGGGACATCCATACGTCAGCTGTCATGATTAACCGGCTTCAACGATTATCCCGTACTCCGCTGTTGATCGCATCAGATTTAGAGTGGGGAACTGCAATGCGTCTTCGGAGAGGAACCAGATTTCCGGAAGCAATGGCTCTCGGTGCAACACGCGATACAGCACTTGCCTTCCGAATGGGGAAAGCGATCGGTACAGAATCACGGGCAGTCGGTATTCACCAGGTATATGCGCCAGTTGCTGATGTCAATACCAATCCCGACAATCCTGTCATCAATACACGCTCATTTGGTGAAGATCCTCAACTCGTGGCTGATATGGCATCTGCTTTTTCTAAAGGATTGCAGTCCGCAAATGTAATTGCCACTGCGAAACATTTTCCCGGACACGGCGATACACAAATCGATTCCCATATCGGCTTACCTTCATTAAATGCATCCAGGACCAGGTTAGATACTATCGAATTATTGCCCTTCCGCCGTCTGATTTCAGATGGAGTACTATCTGTCATGGTCGCTCATATTGATGTGCCGGAACTCTCCGGCGCCAGAGGCTTATCCGCGTCTGTTTCTCCGAAAGTAACAAAAGACTTTCTCAGAGATACGCTCGGATTTAGGGGAGTGATCGTAACGGATGCGATGGAAATGGGAGCTGTCGCCGGCAGCGTTAACCAGGATCAACCGACGGTTGCGGCGGTCGAAGCGGGCGCTGACATCATAGTTCTGCCTCCCGGTGAACAAGCAACTATTTTTGCGTTGAAGCAGGCGGTCCTTCGCGGCCGGATTTCAGAGGAAAGAATCAATCAATCCGTCAAGCGGATCCTCCTGCTGAAACAATGGGCAGGACTCGATGAGAATCGGCTCGTGGATGTAGAAAAAATATCTGATGTCGTAGAAATTCCGGAACATCTCCGGCTGGCAAAAGATATCGCCCGTAAATCGGTCACAGTGTTAAAAAATGAGGATATGCTCCCGCTGCGGGGCAGTGGAAAACAGAATATCCTTACCGTCATTGTAAGCGATGCTGAAGATTACCGGACTGAAGTTCACCGTCCCGGTTTGTCCACGACATCAGAGCGCGTGGGCGATTATATCAGCAGTCAGATCCGGCTGAGGGCTACCGCCGCAGTTACGATGTGGATTGATCCGTCGACAAATGCAATGGCAATCGATTCGATAGTAAATCTTGCTAATCGGGCGGATGTGGTTCTCCTTCCGATTTTTTCAAAAGGCCGTTCAGGCTCCGGGAAATTCGGACTGCCAAACACGATCGTTTCTGCCGTGACGAGAATTCTGGCAGAGAATAAATCCACAGTTCTTATTGCAATGGGAAGTCCTTACATATTGAGTTCATTCCCTGATGCAAGCGCATACGTTTGTTCGTACTCTGATGCCGAGTGTGTAACGGAAGCGACAGTCGAGGTAATATTTGGAGAAAAACCTGCCTGCGGCCGGCTCCCGGTCACTATTCCCGGATTATTCCGGTATGGTAGCAGCACCACTGTCCCTGTGATTACTCTACGAGCCGATAAACCAGAAAGTGTCGGATTTAATGCTGAGCGACTAAACAGTCTCGACACTATCATGTATATGGCAGTAAACGATTCTGCATTCCCGGGTGCACAATTGCTCGTGTCAAAAGACGGAACGATCGTGTACAATAAGTGCTTCGGATCACCTGAGTACGCTCCGGAAAGCCCTCTTGTGAACAGTGAGACGATGTTCGATCTTGCATCGCTGACGAAAGTTGTAGCCACTACAACGGCGATCATGAAATTATTTGATGAAAATGCACTTCTCCTTGATGATTCCGTAGCGAAGTACATCCCTGAGTTTGGAATTCATGGGAAAGAAAAAATTACCTTGCGGAACCTTCTTCTGCACAACAGCGGTCTGCCGGCGTATAAACAATTTTACCTTACATGTACATCACCGCAGGAAATTCTTGATTCTGTCTGTCAGACAGCAACGGTGTACCCCACCGGTGATTCGATACTTTACAGCGATTTGGGATTTATCATACTTGGGAAAGTGGTTGAAAAGGTTACCGGCTTAACACTTGATCGGTACGTGGATTCGGTGTTTTACAAACCGCTCACCATGTTCCGTACTATGTTCATTCCGCCGGAATCGTTAGGTAATAACATTGCGCCAACGGAATGGGATTCACTGTTTCGCAAGAAACTGATGAAGGGGATGGTTCATGACGAGAACTCATACCTCCTCGGCGGTGTGTCGGGGCACGCCGGATTGTTTTCCACAGCATCCGATCTCGCGATTTTTATGCAGATGATCATGAACGGCGGCACTTACGGCGGCAGAAGATACCTGAATTCAGAAACGATTCGATTGTTCACAACAAGAACCGACACGCAGGGTAAACGTGCACTGGGCTGGGATATTAAAACAATGAACGGCTACAGCTCGGCAGGGAATCTTTTCGGTCCGGCATCGTTTGGACATACAGGTTTTACCGGTACATCTATATGGGTTGAGCCGGAAAAGAAAATTTTTGTTATATTACTGACCAACCGTGTCCATCCGACACGTAATAACCCAAAAATCATGCAAATTCGCCCGAAAGTGCATGATACGGTTATAAGTTCTCTCGAAAACTAACTGGTTTATCTTTAAAATAACCTAACGCAGGACAGGTAGAGGTTGATTGTCTCAATCTGATGACGACCTGTATGTCTGCGTGAATCCGCATAAGTTATAACAATTCTGCAACGAGGAATAGTATATGAAAATACCAAAATTCAGGAATGATATCTATACTGACTGGTCGAAACCTGCTAATCGAAAAAAGCAGGAAGAGGCGCTGAGAAAACTCGAATCTCAGTCGGGGAAGGAGTATCCCCATATTATCGGCGGCGAGAGAGTCTTATCTGTCTCCAAATTCAGCTCGATAAATCCATCGAATCCGTCACACGTCATAGGGGTTTTTCAGCGGGGAACCTCAGAGGATGCTCTCCGTGCTATCGATGTTGCTCTGAAAACATTCGAGGAATGGCGCTGGATTCCTTATGCCATGCGTGCTCAGTTTCTCCTGAAAGCTGCCAGGATCATGCGGAAGAGACGTTTTGAGCTGAACGCTACGATGATTCTGGAAGTTGGGAAAAATTGGGTGGAAGCCGACGGCGATACTGCAGAAGCGATCGACTTTCTGGAATTTTATGGCCGAGAGATGCTTCGTTACGGGAATGCAAAAACCGCTGTTCAACTCCCGGGCGAAAAGGATGAACTCGAATACATCCCCCTCGGTGTCGGCATAGTTATACCTCCGTGGAATTTTCCGCTGGCAATTCTGGCAGGCATGACAACCGCTGCGGTGGTTACGGGAAATACGGTTGTTCTCAAACCGTCGAGCGATTCGCCTCTCATCGGATACAAGTTCATGGAAGTCATGGAGGAAGCGGGCCTTCCCGCCGGTGTTATAAATTATGTAACCGGACCCGGCGGAGCAGTCGGCGATACTTTAGTGCGGCATCCTAAAACCAGGTTTATATCGTTTACCGGTTCGAAGGAGGTTGGCATCCACATTTACCAGGAAGCTGCGAAGGTTCAGACGGGTCAGATCTGGCTGAAGCGTGTTGTGGTGGAGATGGGCGGTAAGGACGCCATCATCGTTGACCACGACACAAACCTGGAAGAAGCTGCAGCTGGCGTTGTTGTCTCTGCCTTTGGATTTCAGGGGCAGAAATGTTCAGCATGTTCCCGCGCGATAGTGGATGAAAGAGTATACGATAAATTTTTAGAACTTGTAAAGGCACGCGTCGAATCGATAACTGTCGGACCAACAAAAATTATGAGCAATTATCTGGGTCCCGTCATTAATAAGGGATCGATGGAGAAAATTCAGCAGTACATCGAAAAAGGATTGCGCGAAGGCGGAAGGTTGATTTCCGGTGGTAAACAAGCGCAGGGCGAAGGATACTTCCTGCAGCCGACGGTCATCGCTGATGTCGGCCCGAAAGCGACCATTGCCCAGGAGGAAATCTTCGGGCCCGTACTTGCCGTCATCAGAGCGCGTGACTTTGATAATGCGCTCGAGATTGCCAACAATACCGAATTCGGACTGACTGGTGCAGTATATTCAAAGAATAAGCGCAAGTTGGAGAGAGCCAAAAAAGAATTTCACTGCGGTAATCTCTACCTTAACCGGAAGTGCACAGGTGCAATGGTAGGTGCTCATCCGTTCGGCGGTTTCAATATGAGCGGAACGGATTCCAAAGCGGGCGGACAGGATTACCTACTCCTCTTCCTTCAGGCGAAATCTATAGCTACAAAGGTGAAATGACGAAGTGTGCAGAGTAAATCTGCATCTTTATGAATAAATAGAGTGTAAGGCAAAATATGCTCAGGAGTAGAAATGAAAATTCATGAATACCAGGCAAAAGAGATATTAAAAAAGTTCGGTGTGCCGGCCCCAAAGGGGAATGTCGCGTTCTCTGTTGATGATGCCGTACGCGCCGCCGGTAGCATTGGAGGCAGTGTATGGGTTGTAAAGGCGCAGATACATGCAGGTGGACGGGGAAAGGGTGGAGGCGTAAAACTCGCGAGGAGTCCGGAAGAAGTCAGATTGTTTGCTTCTCAGATCCTGGGGATGCGTCTCGTAACACATCAGACGGGACCGGAAGGAAGGATCGTGAAACGGCTTCTCATCGAACAGGGTATCTCAATAGCGAAAGAGCTGTACGTGGGAATCACCCTCGACCGCGCCAAATCACAGAATGTTGTGATGGCTTCAACGGAGGGTGGAGTGGAAATTGAGAAAGTTGCCGCAGAAACGCCTGAAAAAATTCTCAAGGAAACTATTCACCCGGCTCTCGGCTTTAGAGAATTCCAGGCACGAAAACTCGCTTTCGGTCTCGGCCTCACCGGTGATGCGCTAAAAAATTGCGTCAAGTTCCTCATCGCACTCTACCGCGCCTATGACGAGTCAGATGCTTCACTCGCTGAGATTAATCCCCTCGTCCTTACCACCGACGGACAGATCATCGCCCTCGATGCGAAGATGAATTTCGATGATAACGCGCTCTACCGTCATCCCGATATCGTCACGATGCGCGATCTTGACGAGGAAGAACCGCTCGAAATTGAGGCGTCAAAGTATAACCTCAATTACATCAAACTCGACGGAAATGTCGGCTGCATGGTCAATGGCGCCGGTCTTGCAATGGCGACAATGGATATCATCAAGCTGGCGGGTGGCGAGCCTGCAAACTTTCTCGACGTCGGAGGCGGTGCGAACGTGGAAACTGTGTCCAACGGATTCAGAATCATCCTATCGGACAAAAATGTAAAGGCAGTCCTCATAAATATTTTTGGCGGGATTGTACGCTGCGATCGGGTTGCGAATGGTGTTGTGGAAGCTGTTCGACAGCTGAACGTCAGCTTGCCTATTGTAGTTCGGTTGGAAGGCACCAATGCCGAAGAAGCACGCAAGATTCTGGCTGACTCCGTGCTGAATTTTTCTGTCGCGACGAGTTTTCAGGATGCTGCAGAGAAGGTAACAAGTGCAATTACAAAGTGAGGAATGAATATGAAGAAAAAAGCAACACCACAGATGAGAAATTACGCTAAACAACTCTTGCTGTACATCGTCGATAAGGAACCGCTTGAGGTCATGGAATCAACGCCTGCAGGGATAGGACGGGCGATAAGCCGGCTGTCGGCAAAGCAGATGAAACAATCTCCCGCAAAGAAGAAATGGTCGATCGCTGAAATTCTTGCACACCTCGCCGACGGTGAGATAGTTCTGGGATACCGGCTCAGGAAAATTATATCTGAACCCGGATCGAAAATCGAATCGTATGATCAGAATAAGTGGGCAAAAAACCTGACATACCATACTGCTGACGGCAGGGAAAGACTCGCAACGTTTTCTGCCCTTCGAAGGGCAAATGTTCATTTGCTGCGATCCCTCAAATCATCTGCGTGGAAACGCCACGGGATCCATCAGGAACGCGGGAAAGAGACAGTCGAACGTATGGTCCTGCTCTACGCCGGTCACGACATGAACCACCTTAAGCAGATTCAACATATCGCCAACAACTTCAGGCGGTAAGACCGATCTTTCCACTGTGCTTTATAATGCTTGTACACTGCAGGCGAAAGACTTCCATGTAATGCAGGAAATAACAATCCATATTCATTAATAAAAACTGTAGTCGCACACGTAAGGGAATTGAGGATTTCATATGCGAAAGAAAGTTGTAGTCGGTAATTGGAAGATGAAAAAGGATCTTCGCGAGACAGTCGCTCTCATCAGCGAGCTTAAAAAAAGCATGGGAAGTAAAATTGAGGATGTTGGTGTCGTCATCTGTCCGCAATTTCCCTCACTTGCTGTTGCGTATTCATTATTGAAGGACTCGAAAATCGCACTGGGAGCACAGAACTTGTCTCAGCACAGTGACGGAGCGTACACAGGTGAGGTCTCGGGCGCAATGCTCCGAAGCGCCGGATGTCAATACGTCATTGTGGGTCATTCGGAACGCAGACAGTATTTTAAGGAGAGCGATGTTCTTGTGAACGCAAAGATCAAATCGGCGCTGAAGGAAAATCTGATCCCTATTGTCTGTGTCGGCGAAACGCTCGCGGAGAGAGAAACCGGAAGTACACACACCATCGTTACGGCACAGGTAGAAGGAGTGTTCCATGATATGACGGCAGAGGATGTGCAAAAAACCATAGTTGCATACGAGCCGGTATGGGCAATCGGAACAGGGAAAAATGCGACTCCCGATCAGGCAAATGAAGTGCATCGGCTCATACGGGAAATCATAAGAAAAAAATATTCCAAACCTCTCGCTGAGGGAATGATTATCCTTTACGGCGGCAGTGTGAATGAAAAAAACGCTTCATCCCTTTTTTCACAAGCGGATATAGACGGCGGATTAGTCGGAGGGGCCAGTCTGAAATTCGAAACCTTCGCAGCTATTGCCCGCGCTGCAGCCGATGCAATGCGTCTTTTTGCATAAGGTCATTATCGATATAATGGCTATGTAAGGTATTTATTCATATAATTACTCGAATAGTTTGAATTATCATTGCATTCCGGACATTTTTTTATTATATTGTCTTGATTTTTTTAAAATTTTGCCGATAAAGTGCCGTTGAAATTCAGCTGCTGTCTCCATTCACTTTTGGAAATTAAGCATATAAGAAAATCCTCGCGGGTATATACGGCCTCTCCTAGATTATTTCTCACGCTGACGTTATCGAGTTTTTTTGTTATTTCCAGCGTATTTTCACAGTTTTTACCTATCCTGTCATCCCATAAGTTTTATGTGAACGGTAAGCCCACGCCCCTGGGCGCCGATGCTGCCCTTTTTCCTGACTCACCCACCCGCACTAAAGTAGACCTTGCAGGATTATGGAATTACTCCTTTGATGGTGAGTCATGGAACACCGTTGAAATTCCCAATGCATACACATATAACGGAACACTCACATTCCAGCGTAAGTTTGAAGTTACATCCGATATGATCGAAAAGTATGCCTTTTCTCTTGTGGCATACGGAATAAACTACCAGTCTGAAGTGACTATTAATGGCAATTTCATCGGTCGGCATGTGGGTGGTTATACCTCGTTTGTATTTCGGATACCCGCAGATGTACTGCAGGTGGGAAATGAGAATGTTATTAAAATTGTCGTCGACAATGATTTGAATCCCACATCTACTTTGCCGCTTGAATCGCTTGTGGGCGGACTGCGGTCCTATGGCGGAATTTTCCGTGATATATATTTGCTTGCAACACCCAAGTTGTCCATAGAAGATGTAAGTGTGGTATCGACATTACAACCTGATCGAAAAGCCGCGAACATTGTTGTACAGGCTGAAATCTCCGACCGTGAATCCGGAGAAAAGACAGAATCCGGAGTTTTCATAGGCGTTCAGTGCGAAGTGTATGATAAACTGCAGGGAGATCTTGCCGGTCGGAGCGGTATTGTTCCCATCTCGCCCCGTGCAAAAAAATCGATATCCCAAAAGATCGATGTTCTCCTTGCGGCTCCAAAACTCTGGTCTCCGGCAGCACCCGATCTCTATGTACTCAAGTGTCAGATCATCCGGGTTGTGAATAAGGAAATCGTTCTGGTTGATGAGTACTCAGTCGATATCGGAATCCGCTCGCTTGAATGGAAGAATGGAAACCTCGCCATTAATGATTCTCTGATTATGCTCAAGGGTATTCTCTGGAATGAGGATCATGAGACGTTCGGCTCGGCAATGACATACGAGATCATGGAAAGGGACATTGCGTCGATCGTGACACTTGGCGCCAACCTCGTCCGTTTTCGTCATCCCCCGCATCCCTATATGTTGAATTTATGCGATCGGTACGGATTGCTTGTATTAGAAGATGTACCGGTCATACATGTGCCGTATGAATTTCTTTCGAAGGAGAATTACCAGGACTTAGTTACAAGTTTTGCTAAAGAAATGGTAAACAGGGATCGTCACCATGTTTCCGTACTTGCATGGGGAATTGGAGACGAATTTGAAATCGATCAACCCAATGCATGTGAGTTCATCAACGGTCTGCGAAACGTCATCAAGGCGCTCGATAAGCGTTACGTGTACTTTACTTCATCGGGAATTAATAATCAGTGCTATGAGTATGTCGATATCATAGGTTTAAACAGCTACGGGGAAGAAAGTAAACAATTCCGTGAGATCCTGAATTACTACAAGGAACGGTTCACGGAGAAGCCGGTTATCGTGGCTCGCTATGGGACGGTTGTCGAACCTGGGAATAAGAACGGTTACAGCGATCCGTTCTCAATGGAATACCAGTCACGGTACGCGGTGCTTTTTTATAATATGATGGTGGAGACGAAGATAGCGGGGGGCATTTTCTGGTCGTACAATGATTGGTATTCCGATCGACCGGCTCTCACTGCGCGCTCCTCCGATCCGTACCTCTGCACGATGGGGATTGTCAACAGTTCGCGAGAAAAACGGACAGGATTTAATTACGTTCGCACCCTGTTTAAGGAAGAAAAAGTGCAGGCGCTGCCGGTTGGCAACTATTCATCACATACACCGCTCATCTACGTTATAGCCGGATTCATCGTTTTGATCACACTGGCGTTTCTTTATAATGCAAACCGCCGCTTCAGGGACGGTGTTAACCGTTCATTATTACGGACGTATAACTTCTTCGCCGATGTGCGCGATCAGCGGATCCTGCCCATCAGCCATTCCTTTTTTCTCGCTATCGTTGTTTCGGTTACCTGGGCGATCGTCTTTTCAAGTATTTTTACTCACTACCGGTCCAATATTCTCCTCGATAATGTAATCAGTCAGTTCATGCCGGATGCATTGAAGGAACGTTTCATCTATCTGGTATGGAATCCTCCCGAGTTTATCCTCGTTTTCTCGGGGTTCTGTTTTTTCAAGCTTCTCCTGCTTGTTGCATTCGTCAGAATATTTTCCATGGTGGTAAAAACACGCGTCCAACTGTATAACGCTTTCACGATTACTATTTGGTCGATGCTGCCGTCGATTATCCTTATTCCGGTGAGTATGATTTTACTCCGCCTCATGGAAACCGATATGTACGTAGTACCGGTATTCATACTTCTCGGCATTATCATTCTGTGGATCATACTGCGGTTGCTTAAAGGTATTTCGATAATTTATGATGTTATTCCATTAAAGGTTTATGCGGTCGGTTTCCTGTTGCTTTTAATCGTCGGGGCGGCATTTTACAGCTACATCGATTACACACATTCCGCTTCCATTCACGTCGAGTATCTTATAAAAACAATGACTCAGCCCAGATGAAGAGGACCTATGTACCTGTCCAAAATTGAAATCATCGGATTTAAGTCTTTTGCGCAGCGGGTCAACCTCAACTTCGATGCAGGGGTGACTGCCATCGTCGGTCCCAATGGGTGCGGAAAAACAAACATTGTCGATGCGATTCGCTGGGCACTGGGCGAACAACGCTACAGTACCCTCCGGAGCGACAAGATGGAAGATGTGATATTCAATGGTACGAAGTTCCGAAAACCGCTCGGATTGTCGGAAGTATCACTCACGATTGAAAATACAAAGGGAATTCTTCCGACGGATTACTCGGAAGTTACAATAACACGCCGCGTCTTCAGGTCGGGGGAGAGCGAATACCTCCTGAATAAGGTTCCGTGCCGACTGAAAGATATCGTGGACCTCTTTATGGATACGGGTATGGGCAGCGATGCTTACTCCGTGATCGAGCTGAAGATGGTCGAAACGATACTCAGCGACAAGACAGACGAGCGCAGGAGGCTGTTCGAAGAGGCGGCCGGCGTAACCAAGTATAAGTTTCGCAGGAAGGCGGCCATCCGGAAACTGGAGGATGTACGACAGGATCTGGCGCGTGTAAATGATATTGTCAAAGAGATCCAAAAGACCGTAAGCTCCCTTGAGAGACAGGCGAAAAAGGCAGAACAGTACAATGAAGTGTCGGGGCGGCTCAAGGCTCTTGAAATTGACCTTCTCGAGAGGGAGTATGCCTATCTTCATGCAAAACTGAAACCCCTTGAAGAGCGGTTCAATTTCACAAGTGCAGACAGGACAAAAATAGACACTGCGTTAAAGGAACAGGAAGATCGGATAGATCAGCTACGGATGACACTGACCGATCTTGAAAATCAGTTGGAAGAAGTTCAACGTGGTTCGACAGCCGCCTACGAGCGCATACACCAGCTCGAAGAAAAAATTCTTGTCTCGAAGGAACGGAAGAATTCACTGCTTGTCAACATCGAAAGGTGTGAAAAAGAGAAAAACGATCTGAACGATCAGGAACGCATCGTCGGAGAGGAAAAGATATCCCTCGCGCAGCGGTTGGAAGCGTGCTGCCGCGAACTCGGGGAAATTGACAGCGTGTTTGCGAAGATTAAGGATGAATACCGTATACTGACGGAATCCCTCGAAGAGAAAAAAGACGAACACAGGTGTCTCAAAGAAAATATTTTTACAGCTGCACAAAATATAATCGGTAAACGCGGAGAACTTGACCGGGCAAAGGCGCGAGCCGATAATTTCCGGGGCCGGATTGACCGTTCTACAGAAGAAAATGCTCTCTACCGCGAAGATATTAACAGGGTCGAAGAGGAAATTAAATCACTGACCCAGATGGATCGCGACCTGAGAAAGCGGTTTGCAGAGGCGGAGGTACATCTGACCGCAAAACAGCAGGAAAAGGAAAACCTGCGACTTCGGGCAGAGGATATCCGCAGGGAAGTCGGAAATCTGGAACATGATGTAGAACGTAAAGTTTCAAAAATTGAATTCCTCAATAAAATGATCGAGGGAAGTGAGGGTTATACTGAAAGTGTGCTCTACTTCCTCCGGCATGCGGAGTGGAAAGAGAAAAACATCGTAACCGTGGCTGATATCATTCACACCGAGGGAAAATACCGTATCGCAGTGGAAGCTGCCCTGGGCGAAATGGCACACGCTCTGGTGGTCAGTCGCACCGAAGACGGCTATGCCGCCATCGAGGAACTGAAGAGCCGGAAACGCGGACAGGCAGCGTTCATTAGTCTCGAATGGGTGCCGAGAATATCCCGGAAAAGGCGGATGAAAGCCGATACCTGGATATGGGCCTCAGATATCGTTCACTGTGAAAAAATATACCGGCCCCTCATCCAATTCCTGCTGGACGATGTTGCGATCATCGAGAAATCGGATGATGTAGGTCGACTCGCCAGACAGACGGTCGGTGTCCGCTGGGTTTCCGCCGAAGGTCAGATAGTCACAACATCCGGCTTTATGAAAGGCGGGAGTAGGAGAATCGATGAAGGTGGTCTCATAGGTAAGAAATCCCAGATTGCAGATATTCAGAAGGAGATAACGGAGATCCAGTCCCGTATCTCGGGTCTGACGGACGAAGGGAATTCGCTGCAAAAAATCCATGACGGGATTACGCTTGAGGCAGAACGGGGTGCCGTTAAAGCGTTCGAGAAGGAGATGGCCGGCATCGAGATGAAAATTGCACAGCTTGAGTTCGAAAAGAAACATGCCTACGAAGGAATCGAGAGGAATGATGAGGAAGCCCAGCTTCTCGGCAAAGAAGTTGAGAGTCTCCGGGATGCATGCGGAATCCTTAATAACGAAATTGCAAATCTGGAAGCAAAAAAACATAGCGATGACCTGCGTGCTGAAGAACTGGCAGCCGAACTGCATACCGTAGAGAGTCAATGGAACGATAAGGGGAAGGCTGTCAACGATATTGAAATAAAACTTGTGACTCTCCAGAGCGAAGAACACACGATCACACGCGACATCGAGCGATCGAATGCCCGCTTGGACGATATCCGCCTGACACTTATCCGCCGTGATGAAGAAATTTCACGTGCTGAAGTCGATATCAAAAGACTGATGGAGGATGTCGCACACTTTGATGAGGATCTTGCGGGAGTGCGGAACGAATATAATGCGATCGAGGGCAGAAAACAGGAGATCAATATCCTCTATGTAGATAAACGGAATGAACTCCATGAAATAGAGTTGAGAATTAAAGATGAGCGAAGGCTTCACGACGATTCCGTTGAAACGGCACATGACCTGGAGATGAAGATCTCTGAAATCAGATCGAATATTGATCATATCCGTCAGCGCGCCGGGGAGGAATTTGAAATTTCACTCGAATTAAAATCGTATCCCGAGGACGAATGGGTCGATTTTGCGCATCTGCGTGAAGAGGTGCGGAATTTAAAAGAGCGAATTCGTATCCTGGGGGCAATCAATTTTGCCGCATTCGATGAATTCAACAGCGAGAGCGGACGGCTGAATTTTCTCAGCCAGCAACGGGATGATCTCCTTGATGCGGAGAAGACCCTGTTGAATACGATCGACGAAATCAACACAACAGCTCAGCGTAAATTTTCTGAAACCTTTTCTAAAATCCGGCTTAACTTCATCACGATTTTCAAGGAACTCTTCCAGGAGGGAGATGAATGTGACCTGAAACTCGAAGAGGGTATCGATCCACTCGAGGCGGGAATCGAGATTATCGCAAAACCGAGAGGTAAACGGCCGACATCAATCGATCTTCTGTCGGGAGGAGAAAAGACGCTGACGGCAATTGCGCTTCTGTTTGCAATTTACCTCGTCAAACCGAGTCCTTTCTGCATACTGGATGAAGTTGATGCCCCGTTGGATGATTCCAATATCGATCGGTTTACAAAGATTCTGAAGAAGTTCTCCAATAATACGCAATTTATAGTTGTCACCCACAACAAACGCACAATGGAATCGGCGCAGGCTCTATACGGCGTGACGATGGAAGAGGAAGGCGTCTCGAAGATCGTTACGGTCCGGTTCAATGAAGAAGCACGAATCCGTTCTGCTACAGTAAATAATTGAATAAAAGCACTTTTATTTCCTCCGGGGAAAGTCTCCAGCGTGTCCGATGGTAAAGATATTTATAGATTTTGACGGAACTATCACGAAAAACGATGTCGGTGACGTGCTCTTCGTGAAGTTTGGCGGCGCAATATGTCAATCATATGTTGCTGATTACCGCCGCGGTATTATCTCCGCAACTTCCTGCTTCCGCCTGGAATCAGAAGCGTGCGGAGAAATTGAAGCCAGCCAGGTTAATGAGTTTATCCGGAAACAGGAGATCGATTCTTCGGTAAAGGACTTTTTTCTTTTTTGTGAAAAAAGCGGTTTTGAGTGCTGCATCGTAAGCGACGGGATGGATTATTACATTGAAAAAATATTGAAAAACCACGGAATTCAGCGCGTTCCCTTCTGCGCAAACCATCTAGAACTGATTCCCTGCGGCCGTGATGGGATGATCACTCTCGGTCTCTCGTTTCCCTATACGGATGAAGAATGCGACCGGTGTGCATGTTGTAAACGAAATATCATGCTGACACGCAGTGCCGATGAGGATTTCATCGTCTACGTCGGTGAGGGATACTCGGACCGCTGTCCGGTAAGATATGCCGATGTTGTGTTCGCGAAGGATGAGTTGCTTCGCTTCTGCCGGCAGGAAAAAATTCCACACACTGAGTACGGATCGTTTTCCGATGTGCTTCGTCTTCTTAATGTTAAAACGGGTGGAAAAACCTTTACGGGTAAAACGAGATTAAAAAAAAGACGACAGGCGCAGCTTGCCTGCCGTGATGTTTTCATCGGAGGATAGGTGGATTTTCCACCCGTTTTAACATTAAGAAGACGAAGCACATCGGAAAACGATCCGTACTCAGTGTGTGGAATTTTTTCC
>CAYGZY010000185.1:0-3493 GCA_964354485.1 uncultured Chlorobiaceae bacterium
AATTATAATGTCCGTGCCTTCCTCGAGACGTGTCTGCGTTCCGTAGAGAAAGCGCTCCAGGGGCTCGAAGGCGAAATTATAATCGTAGACAATGCTTCCGATGACGGCAGCGTGGAAATGCTGAAACAGAAGTTCCCCGCAGTCACACTAATAGTTAATGATCGTAATTTCGGGTTCGCCGCAGCCAATAATCGGGCGCTGAAGGAAGCGAGAGGGAAGTACATTCTCTTTCTAAATCCTGATACCATCGTTCAGGAGGACACTCTCCGCGTGATGTGCGATTTCCTCGACCGCGATCAGTCGGTCGGACTTGCAGGCTGTAAGATCCTGAATCCCGATGGTTCATTACAGCTGGCATGCAGGAGAAGCTATCCAACACCCTGGGTCGCATTCACCAAGATCGTCGGATTGAGTACGCTGTTCCCGATGTCCAAAATATTCGGACGCTATAATCTGGCTTATCTGGATCCCGACAGAAGCTACGAAGTGGATGCCGTAAGCGGATCGTTCATGTTCGTGCGGCATGCGGTTATAGCGGAGGTTGGCAGACTCGATGAGCAATTCTTCATGTACGGCGAGGACCTCGACCTCTGCTTCCGGATTAAGAAAGCCGGATGGAAAATTTACTACGTACATTCAACACAGGTCATACACTATAAAGGTGAAAGCGTACGAAGGAGCGATATCGATGAGGTGAAAGTGTTCTATGAGGCGATGAGGCTCTTTGTCCACAATCATTATCGTGCCAGCATTTTCACGACCGGCCTCCTCAGTGTCGGCATCACCCTGCGTCAGTGGATCGCATCTCTGGGAAGGGCATCCAAAACTGCAAAGGCGGTCCTTATCGATGTCATTATCGTCAATGTGGCGCTCCTCGCGGGGGAATTGATCTGGTTCGGTGAACTCTTCCGTCTCCCGCCGTACGCGTACCCCGTAACCACGACGGTACCGGCGTTGATCATTGTACTTTCGATGTACTTCGCGGGTGTTTACACTACCCGGAAATTTTCCGTTTTCCATGCAACGAATGCGGTAATAATAGGATACCTCATTATTTCCGCTTTGACGTTTTTCTTTAAGGATTACGGATTCAGTCGTATGGTAGTGATTATCTCGGGACTTATTAACGTTGCTGCTCTTCCCGGCTGGAGAGTTGCCGCATGGACGATGGGGCGGGTGCCGGAATCAGGGAAGCGGAGCATCTTCGGCAGAAGGACACTCATTGTCGGCGCTGAACGCGACGGGCAGACCGTCCTGCAAAAACTTCAGGGGCGTATAGGCGGCGGATATGAGGTTGTCGGATTTGTGGATATCGATCGCAGACGCATCGGTGAGAGGGTGGGGGGAGTTGAAATTCTCGGAAGTATTGATAATATTGGTAAAGTAGTCGAAGAAAAACGCGTTTCGGAGGTGATTTTTTCGACCGATTCTCTGTCATATGCGGCGATTCTCTCAATTATTGCCCGCATGAGCAGTCGTGGTGTTAATTTCAGGCTTGTCCCGAGCAGTATGGAAGTAATTATCGGTAAAACGCACATAGATGTGCTCGATGATATTCCGCTCGTTGAAATTGACTACAATATAAACCGGTTAAGAAATAAACTTGTGAAACGGTTTTTTGATATCGCTGCATCACTCACATTGATCCTTATCCTGTCTCCGATAACAGCAGTGTGGAAAAGCTTCGGGAAAAAGCAGTCTGCACATATGGAGAAGATGAGGTTACTGCCGCGAGTATTGCGCGGCGAAATGAGTATAATAGGACCGCCGGCGGATACGGAAGAGCCGGCAATATCGGGAGGGAAACCGACCGATGTGTTTTTGGGAAAACCGGGTATAACGGGACTTGTCCAGATTAACCGCCGGGCGGATCTCACGGCGGAAGAGGTTGAGAAATATAATTTGTACTATGCAAAGAACCAAACGTTGGTTCTTGATATTGAAATACTTTTGAAAACTTTTTTTGGATACAAATACAGAGAGTAAGACCATGGCCCGAGGCGTACTGGAATTTGAGAAGCCGATCATAGAGTTGGAGAAAAAAGTTGAGGAAATGAGGAAGTACTCTGAATCCCTGGATATCGCTGAAGATATTAAAATCCTCGAAGATCAGATTCATCAACTCAGGAAATCGGTGTATGAAAGCTTAACACGCTGGCAGAAAGTCCAGCTCGCAAGGCACCCTGACCGCCCATACACGCTTGATTACATCGGGATGATCATGAACGATTTCGTCGAACTACACGGTGACCGGTACTTCCGCGACGATAAGGCGATCGTCGGCGGATTCGCCCGTCTTGATAATATTCCCATCATGGTCATCGGACAGCAGAAAGGACGTGATACCAAATCCAACCTCTACAGGAATTTTGGTATGATGAATCCGGAAGGGTATCGGAAAGCTCTGCGTCTGATGAAACTTGCCGCAAAGTTCAAGTGCCCCGTAATCTCACTCATCGATACGCCCGGGGCGTTTCCTGGACTCGAAGGGGAAGAACGCGGACAGGCTGAGGCGGTTGCCCGTAATCTCTTTGAAATGTCACATTTGCCGACTCCCATCATCATTGCCATAATCGGCGAGGGCGCTTCAGGCGGAGCGCTTGGAATCGGAGTCGGCGACCGAGTTCTGATGATGGAAAATACATGGTACAGTGTCATATCTCCTGAATCATGCTCAAGTATTTTATGGCGAAGTTGGGATTACAAGGAACAGGCGGCGGAAGCGCTCAAATTAACGGCGCCTGATCTGCTGGCACAGGGTATAATTGACAGAATCATACCTGAACCGCTGGGCGGTGCACACAGAAATCCCAAGGAAGCTGGAGAAACTCTGAAAGGTATACTTCTGGAAGAGTTGAAAAAATTGATGAAAATTAAAACTGACAAGCTGATTGAATCGAGAATTGAAAAGTTCTCACGCATGGGCGAGTATGAAGAATAATACCCGGTTCCGTCCGAAATACCCCCGGCCGGGAAAAATCCTCGTTGGCGAAACGCACGTCCGAGTCAGGTATGCGGATACCGATCAGATGAAAATGGTTTATCACTCAAAGTATCTAGAATATTTTGAACAAGGAAGGTCAGATCTTCTCCGCGGGCTTGGCATTCCCTATCCGGAAATCGAAAAGATGGGATACTACCTGCCTGTGGTGGAAGTACATGCGAAATTCATCAAATCTGCCAATTACGATGACCTACTGCTTGTCAAATCCATGATTACGGAAATGCCCGGCGTCCGTATCACGATTGAATATGCAATTATGAATCCGCGGAACGAACTGATCGTTGCCGGATATACGGTTCATAGCTTCGTGAGCGCCCGGACGGGGAAACCGAGCCGGCCTCCGAAAAAGTTCATGGATGTGGTCAACAGTAAATTATCAACTGCAAAGTGAGACTCTCCTATGCTGCCGAAAGAACTGCTCGATGTCTTATGCTGTCCTCAATGTAAGGGTGACCTCCTTTATGAACCGGAAAAGGATACATTAACCTG
>CAYGZY010000186.1:0-5060 GCA_964354485.1 uncultured Chlorobiaceae bacterium
TTATCGTACTGAATAATCCTCTCCAGGAAGGAGCGGGCTTCGGCACGGAAACGAACATCGTAACCATCATCGGTCGTTCAGGAAGAGTCGAACGGTTAAAGAAAATGTCAAAATTCGACACTGCACACGAAATACTCAACCGGGTTGTAAAACTACTCTAGTGCAGATGGCAGGTGAATTCCAGGGATTTAACAAAATTTCTCGATAACGCCAGGCGATATCTCATGCAGCAAGACGATCTTTTCGGAAAAACTGTTTACGCGGAGGGAAAGCCGCAAAAAAAATCTCCCCCGCCGAAACCTTCAGGTATCTACCCTGACGAACCGTGGGCTGGTACTGCTTCCCTCGCAGACCTGGAGGGTGAAATTCACACATGTTTAAAGTGTCCGATCGGGCAGACACGAACAAATTTTGTTTTCGGAGTCGGTAATCCGAAAGCTGATGTCATGTTTATCGGCGAAGCTCCGGGCGCGGATGAAGATGCACAGGGTGAACCGTTTGTCGGCAGAGCGGGACAGCTCCTCAACAAAATCCTCACAGCGATAAATCTTAAACGGGAGGAGATATACATATGCAACATTCTCAAGTGCAGGCCTCCGAGCAACCGTGATCCGGAAACAGGCGAAATGGAGACCTGCTTCCCCTACCTGTTCAAACAAATTGAGATCATAAGACCCAAGTTCATAATCTGCCTTGGCAGAATTGCAGGACAATGGCTTCTACAGACGAACGAGAATCTAACTGCGCTCCGCGGAAAGATACATGACTTCAACGGATACCGGCTTATCGTCACATATCATCCTGCCGCTCTGCTCAGGAATCCCAACTGGAAACATCCTGCATGGGAAGACATGAAAATGTTCAAAAAAGCATACGATGAATTGAAAGCATAGTGGTATGGCTAGATCAAAAAGAAATAATACCTATGTCCCGCCCGCCGATTCCCATTCACAGGCGGGTCGTGTTCCTCCTCAGGCAGTTGATGTAGAAAAGGCAGTTCTTGGTGCGATGCTTCTGGAGAAAGAAGCGGTACCGAAGGTATTGGAACTGCTCGATTCGGATAGTTTTTACAATCCAACACACCAGAAAATTTACCGTGCAATGATGTCGCTCTTCGAAAAGGGCGATCCGATCGATGCCGTGACGGTCATTGAAGAGCTCCGGCGGCGCGGCGATCTGAACCCTACGGAGGATCCTCTTCTGATTACCGAGCTGACTTCTAACACAACGACATCAGCCAACGTTGAATACCACTCGCACATCGTCCTCGAAAAGACACTTATGCGGAATCTGATCAGCGCTTCTACTGAAGTTGCCACCAGAGCTTACAGTGAAACCGAGGATGCACTTGATTTGCTCGATGAAGCGGAGTCAAAAATATTTCAGATTTCCGAACGGCGCATGAAGCGGTCTTTCACTCCGATCAACAAAGCGCTTCACGAGACGTTCGAAATGCTGCAGGATATTCACGGCAAGCACAGCGGTGTGACGGGTATTCCGAGCGGTTTTTCCACACTTGACGAGAAGACCGGCGGTTTCCAGAAATCAGATCTCGTCATAATCGCAGGAAGACCAAGTCAGGGAAAGACAGCATTTGCCCTTTCGGTTGCTAGAAATGCGGCTCTCCACAAAGAACGGCCTACGCCCGTTGCGGTTTTCAGCCTCGAGATGTCGGAACAGCAACTGATCATCCGAATGCTCGCATCGGAAGCGCGGGTGAATGCGCACGATTTGAGAACCGGCCGTCTTCATGAAGATAAATGGAAAAATCTGAGTCGTAATGTTGGCAGGCTTGCCGAAGCTAAAATTTTCATCGACGACTCGCCAACCCTCAGCATACTGGAAGTTCGGGCGAAGGCGCGGCGACTGAAAGCCGAACACAACATCGGTCTCATCATCATCGATTATCTCCAGCTTGTCCAGGGTCCCAAAAATCCCGAGTCCCGCGAACGCGAGATCTCAATGATTTCCCGATCGCTTAAAGCTCTTGCAAAGGAAATCAACATCCCCGTAATGGCGTTATCTCAGCTAAACCGCGCAGTTGAGTCGCGTGGGGATAAGCGGCCCATGCTTTCCGACCTCCGTGAAAGCGGCGCCATTGAACAGGATGCCGACCTTGTTATCTTCATTCACCGACCTGAGACATACGACATCAAAGAAATCAAGGATGATACACTCGGATCTATTCCTTCTGAAGGGATAGCAGAAATTATCATCGGCAAGCAGAGAAACGGTCCGACGGGTCTCGTCCGTTTGCAGTTTCACAAAGAGTACGCAAGCTTCGAAAGACTTGAAACCATGCTTCCAATATCCTACACTCCTACAGAGGAGACGCCATTTTAACATACATTTACAGAATCTGAGCGAACTGTACAGAGTTTGTTTTGATGCTGAGAATTACGTACTTTAGATAGTAAGATTGCCCCCGGAAGAGGGGGCATGTTTATTTTATGGCAGAACGTCGAAATATTTGTATACTCGGTTCCACGGGTTCCATAGGGCAGAATAGTCTGGAGGTCATCGCAAACTTTCCGGAAATGTTTCGCGTTGTTTCCCTCTCGGCAAATAAAAACGCAGAACTCCTCCGGCAGCAGGCTGTCCTGCACAAACCCGCATCGATCGTCCTCTCCGACCGCGAGTCGGCGCTGAATCTCCGATCGGCGCTCAATGGTTCCGTTGAAGTGCTCTGGGGAGAGAGCGCCCTTGAGGAAATTGCCGGCCGGGATAACGTCGATATCATAATAAATTCACTCGTCGGTTCGGCAGGATTACGACCGACAATCACTGCCGTGAAACGCGGAAAAACGGTTGCCATCGCGAATAAGGAATCTCTCGTTATCGCAGGGGAGCTTATCACACACCTTGCCCTTCAACATAAAGCTACCGTTATTCCCATCGACAGCGAGCATAGCGCAATACTGCAGTGCCTTGTCGGCGAGGACCCCGATACGGTGGCACGTCTCATACTGACGGCTTCCGGCGGACCGTTTCTAAATGCCGACAAGAAAAAGTTCCCCGATGTGACTCCTGAGGACGCGCTCACTCACCCCACGTGGAAGATGGGCAGGAAAATTACGATAGATTCCGCCACGCTGATGAATAAGGGTCTCGAAGTGATCGAAGCGCACTGGCTTTTCCATCTGCCACCCGAAAAGATTGAGGTACTTATCCATCCCCAATCGATCATACATTCCATGGTGGAGTTCAAGGATGGTTCCGTCAAAGCTCAGATGAGTATTCCTGACATGAAACTTCCCATTCAGTATGCTCTGACATATCCGAATCGCCACCCCTCGCAGTACCGGCGCATCGATTTCGCAGAACTCGGACAAATGACATTTTTACAGCCAGATCGCGCGAAATTCGAATGCCTCGACCTGGCATACCGTGCCCTGAAACAGGGCGGAACTGCGCCCGCGATACTCAATGCCGCAAACGAAGTTGCAGTAGAATTATTTCTCGCCAGAAAAATATCATTTGACATGATCCCCCGTATAATTGAGTATGCTCTCGAAAAAATACCCGCAGTCTCTGCGCCGACGCTCGACGGCATCATCGAAACCAATACGGCTGCGAGACGTGTTATAACAAATAAATACGGATTAACTACTTAACCAGATATTCATGAATCTCCTCTCGACAATATTTTATACCGCAATCATGCTCGGTGTTCTTGTCTTCATACACGAATTCGGCCATTTCCTCGCCGCAAAACTGACAGGCATGCGCGTCGATCGTTTCTCGATCGGGTTCCCACCCCGTGCTTTCGGCAAGACTATCGGCAACACCGACTATTGTGTTTCGTGGATACCCATTGGCGGTTATGTGAAAATTGCCGGAATGATAGACGAGAGTATGGATACCGAATTCCTTAACTCCGAGCCGCAGCCCTGGGAATTTCGTTCCAAACCTGTATGGGCAAAGATGCTCGTCATCTCAGCCGGTGTGATTATGAACCTGCTCCTGGCGCTGATGATATTCTGGGGAATTCACGTAACGCGCGGAACTCACATTGCCGAAACCACGGAGATCGGTTATGTTTTCCCGGGAAGTGCGTTCGCCGAAGCCGGACTTCTTGAAGGGGATCGGATACAATCGGTTAATGGAAAGCAAGTTACACGCTGGGCTGACTTGCAAAATGAAATTTACATCGAGAATCTCGGCGATGATATCGTACTCGCAATAGAACGGAACGGCAGACAAGAGCAGATCACCATCCCGGCACGGTCGATCTCCGCACCGTCGGATACGAGCATAGGAATGATGGTCGCTCACACTTCAACGGTGATCGAAACAGTCGACCCGCAAATGCCGGCATATAACATGGGATTGAGACCGGGCGATACCCTTCTCACCGTCAATGACACCACCGTCAACCAGATGAAAGCGATTGCGGTGATACACGGCAATGCAGGTAAAAATATTTCGACAACCTGGAAGCGCGGAAACGATACACTCGGCGGATCGGCAACGGTCACTGCCGAGGGACGCATCGGAATCAGGATTGCGAGCGTGTATACGGGGCCATCAAGTTTCGTGCGGTATTCAGTCTTCGAAGCATTTGGTGAAGCATTGGCAGACATACAGCAGTCATTCCATCTTGTCTATCTTACTTTCAATAAAATATTTACCGGAAAAGCAACGGTCAAAGAGTCCCTCGGCGGACCAATCGCCATCGCACAGCTCACAACACAGACGGCGGAAATTGGCATTCTTGCATTCCTCTGGTTTATGGCGCAACTAAGTATAAGTCTTGCGCTCCTCAACATCCTCCCCATCCCGGCCCTTGACGGCGGTCATCTCATCATTCTCATCTGTGAGAAATTGTTCAAACGTGAGATTCCCCGGAAGATCAAAATTGCCATCCAGCAGGTCGGATTCATCCTTTTACTAGCTTTCATGGCATTTATCATCTACAACGATCTGTCCCGCTTTTAAGCATTAAAAATCGTGATTTAACCCACACCCCGCTTTCCTTTTTTAAAGGTTATTCGCTTATTATAGTGGTTCGGTAATTGATATAAATACCGGATTTTAGTATACTTTTTACGGTTAATAGG
>CAYGZY010000187.1:0-27537 GCA_964354485.1 uncultured Chlorobiaceae bacterium
TTTACAGAATCAGGGAAGAATTCTCCTGTCTCTAAACCCAAACTGGATGACGCCGTCAGAGATGATGTCGCCGATACGGCATTATCATCGGTAGCCTGATCGAATGCTTTCCCCGACGCTTCTTCTATGAGTGAAGATGCCAGAGAAACCGCGGTTACCCCAAGCTTGGATTGGATGATGACTTGATTATTCATCCCAAAATTCTTGTGCATGTTCAGGAGTATTGTCCCCAATAACGCCAATGCACACAAAGTAATGAACATTTGTCCTGTGTTCATATTTTCCTGTGTATTTGGTAATACATTTTACTTACTCCATATGTAAACAAATTTTTCAACTATATCTATTGTCGCATGATTTGCATCACACTGAATAAATATCCCTTGATTGTCTGTGACAGTCGAACATTCTCGTTCATGGTTCAATTGGGGGTACATGGTTCTCTTGGAAATAGACCTCCGGTGGGTGCGGTCAAAATCACACAAAACTAGCCGGGAATCTGCTTGCGGAATATATTCCTCTGCTGTCCGAACCTTTAGCATTTTGCTATATATCTTCACTGCACTCATTCTTTCCATGAGAGGATTTCCAGAAGATTCGTTTTTGGGTAGTGAGGCGGTGTTTCCAAAAGCAACCGCTGATCAAATTGGAAAAAATTGGAGTAACCGTATGAGGTACCACCCGATGCTGAGAAAGCCCCGATAGTGTATGAAGTCATTGATCCAAAGAAATTAACACTGCCCAAATTCCCCATTCGATAATCGAGTTCGGCGCTGAACTTACCAGTTCTTGAAAAGACGCATGCCTGGATCATGATGTTGTTGGGACAAGGATTTGTGGGAAATCCCGGGGGAAGCGGTATAGTCACATCTCTCTCGGTCACAATACCCAGATAATCGTCGCTTTCAGGGTGTTGAGCCGGGTCCTCATTATATCGGATGTCGCCGGTGAGGTATGCATTGCCTGTACCCGACAGACCGCCGCTTGTTGCGCATATAGTCACTTTACCGTTGACTGTTCCTTCGGTACGGATATTGCCTCCATTTACGAGAATTACACCGTTCGGTGCCAGAGAATTGATGCTAACTGTCGTATCGGTAAGCTTATCTGTACCTTTATATTCACTGTACCTAATGGTACCGTTATTGTTGAAATTCATGTGCACTACGTAGGTACCAGATGGTGTTGCCGGCGGAGTGAATATTTTACCGCCTGATGCTGCCGCACTAAGCAGACTGTTCAGATTTGCCGGAAGTGGTACGCTGATTCCCGATTGGTACCCACCATAAAATTTTGGATTGGTGGACCCGGATGGCAGGGAAGGAGGATTTGTTCCGGCGAGTGTTGTGACTTTACCAAAAAAGACAGGGGTGCCGTTAAGGTTCATTATGTTTTGAATGTGGCACGGGCCTCGAACCGTATCGCCTGTTGTCCAATAAATATTGTTCATCGTGGCAAGATAAACGCCGAACTTTGCAAAACTGCTGTGTCCAAACGTAGCCTGTACAGTTTGTTCGGTGCCGCGGTATTTGCCGCTCGAAGTGAGAAGAATTGTGCTGTCAGGTTGTTTTGTCGTGTAGAAAGAATATTTACCCTCTCCCATGGTAAGATTTGAGTAGGAGAATTCTGCGGACGGATTTGTAAAGAGCATGTTTGCACCGAAGTTCGCTCCGGAGGCAGCGATATTGTGTGCCTGACCATCTCCATAATAATCAAGGTAGTTTTCGTAGGAACGTGAAGCACGCCCATGGATAAGCGGCAGTAATCCGAGGACGACAATACTGAAACCTAGTATTAATATAAGTGAATATTTTCCCATAGGTACCTCTCTTACCTGTTATTTAAATTTCTGGATGTAAGACGTAGCTGTCGCCAGTAAGCTGACGAATATTTATCATCGTAGGCAGACGGACTTTCAAGGCCGATCGTAAGATTCATCGAATGAATACTGCGGGGATCTGAAATCGGCGGAACAAGTGTGTCGCCGAGAGTCGAATGATACTGAAATACAAACTTTATTATGCCGAATAAATATGCAATCGGCGGTTCGCTGTTCACTGTTCGGTAAAGCGGACGATCCTTTGGATTTGAAGTTGAACGCAATGATGTACTGTCGCCGAGAACGTATTCCAGGGTATCAACTTCGCCGTCACCTTCGATGTCGGTGAGGAATTTTATCCGGTTGCTATCTGCCGCGAGAATAACCGCCAGGGGATCGGGCAGTTTCTTATAATTTGCGCAGTATCCCAGAAGACGAAAATCATTTTCAATGATCCGGACAAATGAAACAAGATTTTCCTGAACCGTGAGATCGTTGCCGGACACAAATGTGGCCTCTGCGGTACCGCCGCTAATGCGGATGACCATCAGGAATAAAAATCCTGCGACAACGAAAGACATCATGATATCAAGAATTGTGCTATTCCCCATTTTTCCCCCTCTTTGAACTCATCGAAAATACCAGTAGCTGAAAACATAATCCATCGTGATAGTGTCGATCATCGTCGGACTTGTCACGCGAACTTTTATTTTTTTATGCCATGTGGGTGATGCAGCAGGTACGTCGGGAGCCGTGAATTCCACATATACAATATTTGCAGTAAGATTAAAGACTCCTGATTTTTCAACATTTTGTGCCACGTTCAGATTATGATAATCGTCAAAATCGTTGAAGCGGGGGTATACCTCGCCATTCTCCGGTCCGAGATTCGACGGCATCGTTAATGAAGAAAGCGAGGTGGCGATTGCCGTATCGGTCGATTTATCGAAAGCTTTTGAGATAGCTTCTTCGATTAATGACGTCGCAAGCGATGAAGCTGTGATCCCGAGTTCCGATTGGATGACCAGCTCGCCGCTCGTATTATAGCTCGTGTTCATCGTGACCATAAGAGTCGAAAATAGAACAAGAGCCCCCATTGTCAATATTGTTTGACCGGTATTCATGATACCTTTTATTTTACCCACAAATGGATACTCTATATTATTGATAAATCAATTAGTTATCAATACCATACGTGATACGGTTCACATTTTTGGGGTGATGGAAGGCACAAAAACGGACTTCTTTTATTAAGGTGTCTAATTTTTCATATATTGCATTGAATTTAAAAAATTTGTAATTTAAGCAGGTAAGGATCAAAATCCTGCAAAAGCATAGTAATTTAAAGATGTGCCTGTAAAAGGTGCATAACGCGACAGGTTTTCGGTTAACGATTTCGGGTGTATTTCATTACGAGTTTAGTAAAACAACCGTTTCCTCACTTCGTTCCGAAACTTCGCCACGGCATAGGACCGTCGGTGCAGTCGCATTCCGTATAACAATAATACCGACCTTGACATTTCCCCTCCATAACGCGTGGGAATACTGTCATGGATCCGGAGGAACGATGAACATAGTATGAGAAACGAAATTATCATCAATGCGACCGCAAATGAAATAAGAATCGCTATCACGGAGGATAAACGTCTCGCCGAACTGTACGTTGAAACGCCTGAAAAGGAACGGATGGTCGGAGATATTTATCTTGGTCGTGTTGCGAAAGTCATGCACGGGATCCGCGCGGCATTTATCGACCTCGGTCTCAAACAAGACGCCTTCCTCCATTTTTCAGACATAGGATCCACATTTTCGGATTACGCATCCCTGGTAGGGGAGGAAGACGCCGATGTCGATCTCGATGAGGATGGCGATGATGAAAACCAGGGAAGTGCAGTCCCGGGAGATCAGGCTCTTCAAAAAGACGAAGTACGGCCCACGCCTCCGAAACCTCCTCCGCTGCCAGCGGAGAATCAGAGAGGGTACGGAAGACCTCAGCAGCCCATCCCCGATCTTAAATCCGGCCAGGACATAATCGTTCAGGTAACCAAAGAACCTGTCGGGAGAAAAGGTGTCCGTGTAACATCAGAAGTGTCCCTGCCGGGTCGGTTCCTGGTGCTGATGCCGTTCGACGGCCACATCGGCGTATCAAAGCGGATTCAAAACTTCAAGGAGAAGCGGCGTCTCAGACGGATAGTCAGGGGCATACTCCCCAGGGGATTCGGCGTTATCATCAGGACTGTTGCGCAGGAGCAGGATGAAGAGTCTCTGAAGCAGGATCTCGAGAACCTGGTTGCAACGTGGAGGGAAATTGAAAAAAGTATAAAACAGGAGAAACCACCCGCCCTCCTCTACAAGGACATGGCTACCACATCGAGTGTCATACGCGACCTTTTTTCAGATTCCGTCGACCGTGTCGTCATCGATTCAAAAAAACTCTACAAGGAAATCCGCGCTTATGTCAAGGGCGTCTCGCCGGACCTCATCGATAAGATCGAGCATTACAAGGAACGTGAGCCGATATTTGATGCGTTCGGAATCGAGAAGGAAATCGTCACCGTCCTAAGCCGCAAAGTGTGGCTTAAGAGCGGGGGATACATCATCATTGAACATACGGAGGCGATGGTCGTCATTGATGTAAACAGCGGCCGGTACGCGGCAAAACGCGAACAGGAGCTTAATTCTCTGCGGACAAATCTTGAATCGTCCCGGGAAATTTGCCGGCAACTCCGCCTGCGCGATATCGGCGGCATCATCGTGATCGATTTTATCGACCTCGATGATGAAAAAAATAAGAAGAAAGTGTACGATGAACTCCGTAAGGAATTCAGGAAGGACCGGGCGAAAGTTACAGTGCTTCCGATGACGGAAATCGGACTAGTCCAGATCACCCGCCAGAGAATCCGTCAGAATATCCTCCACAGCTTCAGCGAACCGTGTCCGGTATGCGGCGGCGGCGGACTCGTTGAATCGAAATCGAGCGTCGTAAATCATATTGAAAGGTGGATACGACGGTTTAAATCCGAAACACACGAACTTCGGCTCGTTCTTACAGTTCACCCGTCAATCGCAATATACCTCAGGGAAGGATCAATCAGTCGCCACCTTAAAATGATGTTCAAGTACCGGATCGTGTTGCAGCTGAAGCAAAATCCGCGATCTCCGATTTCGGAATTTCATTTCTTTTCGGCGAAGCAAAACAAAGATATCACCGATGTTTACATCTCATAATTAAGGGCTCTTTTATGAAGATATTTATCGATACCGCTAACATCAACGAAATTAGAGAAGCTGCAAGTATGGGATTACTGGACGGGGTGACGACAAATCCGAGTCTGGTAGCAAAAGAAGGGAAGAATTTCAGGGATCTGCTCAAGGAAATTTGTTCAATTGTCCACGGCGATATCAGCGCTGAAGTCGTCGCTACCGATTACGACGGCATGATGAAGGAAGGCAGATCGCTGGCGAAGATCGACGACAAGATCGTCGTCAAAATTCCTCTCATTAAAGAGGGATTAAAGGCGGTAAAAAGTCTGAAAGCTGAAGGAATCCGTTCCAATGTAACTCTCTGCTTTTCGCCGAACCAGGCGCTCCTCGCGGCAAAAGCCGGAGCGTATATCCTCAGTCCTTTCATCGGCCGTCTGGATGACATCGGTGCGAGCGGCATGGAACTTATCCATCAGATCATTACGATATACCGGAATTATAATTTTGACACACAGGTGCTCGTCGCAAGCGTCCGCCATCCGATGCATGTAGTCGAAGCAGCGATGATGGGTGCAGATATTGCCACTATCCCTTACAGTGTTCTCGTTCAACTCATTAAACACCCTCTGACCGACATAGGACTTGAAAAGTTCCTTAATGATTGGAAAAAGGTACCCCAATGAAAGTAAAACAAACGGCTTTCCACAGCATACACAAACAGCTCGGTGCCAAGATTGTAGAATTCGCCGGCTACGAAATGCCGATTCAGTACAGCGGCATCCTCGATGAACACATGACCGTGCGTACAACCGTGGGGATGTTCGACGTATCACATATGGGAGAATTCGAGATACGGGGAACTGACGCTCTGGCACTCGTTCAAAAGGTGACAACCAACGACGCGGCAAAGTTATTTCCCGGAAAAGTGCAGTACTCTGCAATGTGTTACCCGGACGGAGGAATCGTAGACGATCTGCTGGTTTACCGCTTTGACGATCACTTAATGACTGTCGTCAACGCGTCTAACCTTTCGAAGGATTTTGACTGGATAACGTCCCAAAAAAAGTCGCTTCGCGTTGATATAATCGACAAAAGCGACGACGTATCTCTGCTCGCGATTCAGGGTCCGGATTCCATGAAGACGCTGCAAAAACTGACCGCGACAGATCTTAGTAAAATGGAATATTACACGTTCGTGCACGGCAAGATTGCCGACGTCGATGCAGTAATTTCCCGGACCGGCTATACGGGTGAATTGGGATTTGAAATCTATTTCAAGTCATCGCGCTCTCTCGCCGATACCGTATGGAATGCAATCATGGATGCAGGCAGGGAATACTCAATCAAACCGATCGGTCTTGGAGCTCGTGACACACTGCGGCTGGAAAGCGGATTTTGCCTGTATGGAAACGATATCGATCGGACTACAAATCCGCTTGAAGCCGGTCTGGGCTGGATAACCATACTGGAAAAAGGTGATTTCATCGGGCGAGAAACGTTGTTGAAGGTGAAGCAGGACGGGCTGAAGAGAAAACTTGTCGGTTTCACCATCGATGAAGACAAAGCCTTTCCGCGTCATGGTTATGAAATCAGAGCAGACGGTAAAACAATCGGGGTCGTAACAAGCGGGACGGTATCACCCGTACTGGTTAAGGGGATCGGGATGGGATACGTAACGCTCCCATACGCTCAGCAGGGAAACACGATTCACATTCTCATACGCAACAAGGAAATAAAGGCACAGGTCATAAAAATTCCGTTTATAAAAAAATGAAATTGAATAAAAAGATATTGAAGATTACCGTCCATCTTTCTCCCGCGGCAGTCGACGAGATGGAAATGAAAGATAAAAACGTTGTCGTTGTCGATGTCCTCCGGGCAAGCACTACGATCGCTGCAGCGCTGAAGAACGGGGCAAAAGAAATAATACCTGTGAGCACCGTAGAAAATGCGGTTAAGATCTCGGGGAGTCTCTTCGGGGATGTTACATTGCGAGCGGGTGAACGGAACGCGAAGATGATCGAGGGATTCAATCTGGGAAATTCCCCCCTGGAATACACTAAGGAAGTCGTACAGGGGAAATCGATAATATTCATGACGACGAACGGATCTATCGCGATCCTCCGCGGCAGGCACGCAAAGAATCTCGCCGTCGCCGGTTTTGTCAACATCTCGTCCGTAGTCGAATTTTTGAAAACCCTCCGGGAAGACTTTACAATAATATGCGCCGGTAAAGAAAATAATTTCTGCATCGAAGATACCGTTTGTGCGGGGAGAATAATTAAGAAACTTATGAGAGCTATAGACGAAGAGGTGGTCCTTGATGATGCCGGTACCACTTCGCTCATTCTAGATACCTACTACGGCAAACAGATCGGAAAAATGTTAAAGTCATGCGATCACGGGCGTTATTTAACGGAAATCGGTTTTGCCGACGATCTCAAACTCTGCGGTAGCATCGATGCGATCAATGTTCTTCCTCTCTTCTCAGGGAATGTCATAAAACTCACAAAATCTTTTCCTGGAAATGGCTGATAGAGAGAGCAATACTGAAGGCATATATGCCTGAAAAAATAAAACATCCGTCTTCATCGAAAAAATCGGCAGGTCAGCGAAATACCGAACGACGAAGATACCTGTTTGCATTTATAAGTATACTGGTTGGTATCCTGATGATGTTGAGCATCCTGAGCTACTCTCCCTCCGACGAAACCGTACTTGAACATCTCTCCTTCGTCGATGTGTTTCGTCTTCCATTCAACGACGATGTGAAAGCGCTGGCTGGCGAACTTCACAACACGCTGGGTCTGTTTGGCGCACTGACGGCGAATTTCTTCGTACTGGGGACGATCGGTTATGCATCACTCTTTATTCCGCTGCTTATTATCCTCTGGGCATGGATCATCGTCAGAAAACATGAAATCGGCAAGATCATTACCTTCACAAATTATGTCATTATCGGCGGTCTTCTCGTAGCAACAACCTTCGGTTTACTGAATATGCTGATTGTACATGTCGGCAGTCAGTGGAGCGGACTGGTCGGAGCTTTTCTTGCCGATATCATGGTGCGATTGCTTGGGCGTATTGGCGCCCCTATAGTTGCGTTCACCGCACTATTCATAACCGTCATCCTCGCAGTCGATCTCGACATCCATAAAACAATCGAGCGTTTTAGATACTGGGGAATTGCGGTATCGGGAATGCTGAGACGGTCTCCCAAAAGCGAGGGACTACCGGAACCTGATGAGGATTCGATACGGATATATAAGACTGAAGAAGGGATCCCTGCTGAGGAGCCGGTCGATACAATTGAAGCAAATCAATCCGGAGAATCGGGTGAAATTCTTGATGAAGAGGAGGAAATCGACAGAGCCGGAGAACAAAACATAGATGAAGACGTGCAGGCCGAAGTGCCGGTAGTCGAAGAGAAAAGTGAGGATGAATCCCCCACGGATGAGACAAACGGCGCCGGATCGGGTGACGTGGAAATTGATTACATTCAACCGTCGGTAGATTTGCTTGACACTCCGAAATATACCGATTCAATACCGGAAGATGAATTGAAAGCGAATGCGGAACTGGTGCGAACGAAGCTTGCAAATTTTGGAGTTGAGATCGTGCATGTCAGTGTAACACCAGGACCCGTCGTAACGCTGTATGAATTGGTGCCCGCATCGGATGTTAAAATAAGCCGGATCGTGAGTCTTGCTGACGACCTTGCCCTTGCGCTGGCTGCCAAAGGAATTAGAATCATGGCGCCGATTCCGGGAAAGAGCGCCGTCGGAGTTGAAATTCCCAACAGAAATCCTTCGATTGTTAACCTGCGCAGCGTGATTAATTCGGCAAAATACCGCGAGATGAAAGCGGCGCTCCCACTCGCCATCGGGAAGACAATCTCGGGCGACGTGTACACCGATGACCTCGCAAAAATGCCCCACCTGCTCATTGCAGGGTCTACGGGATCGGGGAAGAGTGTTGGAATCAACACCATAATTGCCAGTCTCCTGTTCCGTCTCTATCCGCACGATGTAAAATTCATCATTATCGATCCCAAGAAAATTGAACTTTCATTGTACAGCAGAATGAAGTACCACTTCCTCGCTGTATCTCCGGATATCGAAGAAGATATCATCACGACACCCCAGAACGCCGTCATTGCGCTCAAGGGAGTAGAAGCGGAGATGGAGGAACGGTACGACAAACTTGCAGCAGCCGGGGTTCGCGGCATCGAGGATTACAATGAGCGGTTCAGAACCGGAAGACTGCGGGAGTCCGAGGGTATAACTCACCGGATCATGCCCTATCTTATCGTTATAATAGACGAACTTGCCGATCTGATGATGACGGCCGCCCGCGAAGTTGAGGAGCCGATTGCCCGGCTTGCGCAGCTCGCCCGTGCCGTAGGCATTCACCTCGTGCTGGCGACACAGCGGCCATCGGTGGACGTCATCACAGGCGTGATTAAAGCCAATTTCGCGGCGCGTATCGCCTATCAGGTGGCATCGAAAACCGATTCGCGCACTATCCTTGATATGAACGGCGCCGAACAGCTTCTGGGGAATGGCGATATGCTTTACCTTCCGGCAAAGGATCCGAAACCGATTCGCATACAGAACGCATACATATCGATCGAAGAGGTTGAAAGGATAACGGAATACATAGGACGACAGAAGGGTTATCTGAAGCCGTATCAGCTCCCGTCTATCCTGAACAGGAAAAAGAGCGGAGCACGAAACGGATCAACTGAACTGGATGAACTCTTTCTGGAAGCGGCGCAAACAGTCGTGCGGCATCAGCAGGGCTCGGTTTCTCTTCTGCAGCGACGCCTCAAAGTCGGATATTCACGCGCTGCACGTCTGGTCGACGAACTGGAGTCTGCCGGTATTGTGGGGCCCTACGACGGAAGTAAAGCCCGCGAAGTGCTGGTCGAGGACGAAGAACAGTTGAGGCAAATATTGAAGGGCCAACGATGAAGAGGACTCACCCGGGGTGGAAGTCCATTATAACGGCATCTCTCGTTTTTCTCGCCCTTGCGTTTGCGGATGAGAAGGGAGACAGAATCATCGAGAAATTACAGAAGAAATACCACGCGGTAAAGGATGCGACTGTCTCTTTCACGCAGGAAGTGAAATTCGGCGCCACCGGTGCGGAGCAGTCTTTCTCCGGTACATTGTATATGAAGAACGGAAACAGATACCGCATCGAAATGGAAGATCAGACGATAGTTACCGACGGAGAATCGGTATGGCGCTATACCGGGATGAACAAACAACTCCTCATCGACAAGTATCGGGAAGATCCGCGGGGATTTTCAGCTGAAAACATACTCGTCAATATACCGGAACGCTTCACATCCGTTGTCCTCGGGAAGGAAAAAATATCCGATCTGGAAACTCTTATTCTTAAATTGACGCCGAAGGAAGAGAGAAGCGCCGCGAAGTGGATGAAGTTATGGATTGATGAGGGGGAGGTCATCGTAAAGAAAATTCAAATCCTGGATCTGAGCGATAATCTCATGATTTACAGCATCGATACAATTTCATTCAACACGGGCTTGTCGGCAAAAATGTTTCATTTCGAGACCCCCGACGGGGCAAATGTAATAGACCTCCGGTAACATAGACATCATCGTCATCATCCCATGCGCCCGCGTTATAAAAATCTAATCAATTACGGACTGAGTATAGGCTTGACCACCGTGTTCCTCTACTTCGCATTCAGAGGAACCGACCTTGTCAGCCTTTGGGACATTCTGTCTCAAACGAACTACGTCTGGGCGCTCTCCCTTTTTCCTCTATTAATGATCAGTAATATGTTTCGGGCATGGCGGTGGAAATATTTTCTCCAACCGATAAAAAAAGGGATATCGTTCCGCAACCTCTTTTCGGCGACGATGGTCGGATACATGCTCAATAATGTTCTCCCAAGACTCGGTGAGGTGGGGCGCCCTTACGCGATCGCTAAGCTGGAGGGTGTTTCACGCACTGCCGCGTTCGGTACCATCTTCATGGAGCGGGTGTTCGATATCCTCTCCTTTATGATTGTGATCGCTCTCATCCCGCTTATTTATTCGGGCCCGTTGACGGAGACATTCCCATGGCTTGAGGAAACGGGTGTCTGGTTGACAATCACTACGCTGTTTTTCCTCGCGTTGTTTACGTTCCTGATGCTCCGCCGGGATATTGTCATAAAATTTTTACAGTTTGTCACCCGGCGACTCTCCCCGGGAAGAGCGCAGTTCGTTGAATATATCACGCATTCGTTTCTCGACGGTTTCCTTTTTCTTAAAGAACCACGCCACTATTTCATGATAATAATCCTCAGTGTTCTTGTCTGGGTATTCTATATTATCATGATGTACGTCCCTTTCTATGCGTATAACATGACGGAACGGTATTCACTCGATTTCGGTACGGCGCTTGTCGTACAAGCCATCTCAACTATCGGCTTCATACTGCCGACACCCGGAGGAACAGGGTCGTACCATTACTTCGTTATCCAGACGCTGACTCAGCTCTATAAAGTGGATGAAGAGGTCGCCCGCAGTTATGCAACCGTTACTCATGCAATCGGTTTCCTCGGAACGATGATCGTCGGTATTTTCTATTTCCTTCGCGACAAACTTCACCTGGGAGATTTTGCAAAACGTGATTTAAACCAGGTTGCTTCTGCCGAACATTCTTCTGATCCGTCTTCACTTCCCGGACAATCGAAAAAATAATAAAAACCTGAACTATTTAATCATCATCAGTCAATAATTAATATCTTTAGGAGAAACCATGTCACTATCCAGACTTCTTATGTCCTTCTTCATCTTTGCTCTTATCGTCTCGTGCCCGGCGGCGGCGCAAAAAAAGACCGAGAAATCTTCCGCCCAAAAGGGTAATCCTGTTGTCACGATGAAAACATCTATGGGTACAATAAAAATTGAGTTATTTGCCGACAAGGCTCCGGTGACCGTGAAGAATTTTTTAAGTTATGTGGATGAAAAATATTTCGACGGTACAATATTCCAACGCGTCATCAGCAATTTCATGATTCAGGGAGGCGGATTTACTGCTTCCGTTCCGATGCGGCAGAAACCTACGAAAGACCCGATCGTGAATGAATCGAATAATGGTCTGAAAAATGACCGCGGGACGATTGCGATGGCGCGCCTTCCCGAACCAAACAGCGCAACATCCCAATTTTTCATCAACGTTGTCGATAACAAAATGCTGAACCGAAGTCAGGGAAATGCCGGATATGCGGTTTTTGGAAAGGTGACCGGAGGGATAGATATCGTCGATAAAATCCGTGCGGTGGCCACCGGTAACGGTCTCGCAATATCCCTCTATAACGGAAAAGAGATCCAGCAGACGTTGCAGGATGTTCCGCAGGTGCCTGTCGTTATAGAATCAATCCGCCGAGCGAACTGAAGATCGCATCTCCAGAGCAGGTAATCCGAGGAACCGTAACGTGCCAGCATCCCCCTCATCCATTACGACGCGAGAGGATCTCAGGGAATCCATAATCAACAAGAATATATTCCCTATCTACCTCTTCCATGGAAATGAGGCTTATCTCATTGATGAAATGACGGTACTGCTGATCGGACAAATATTGAACGATTCGTCCAGAAATTTCAATTATGACGTTGTCGACGAAGCGGATGCCAGGGATGTTATCAGCCTTGTTACTGCGTTTCCGCTGGAATCTGAAAGACGTGTTGTCGTCGTGAAAGATTTTGAGAAAATCGAAGAAAAGGATCTGCTCATCCCGCTCTTTGAAAAACCTGTCGATACAACGGTATTTATACTGCGGACCGAGAAACCTGACTTCAGGACAAAGGTGTACAAGGCTCTTCAGCAAGCGGCTGTTGTCGTAAAATTCAGACAACTCTATGAAAACGAGATCACGTCATGGATCCGTAGCCGTGTGAAAAAAGAAGGAAAGGAAATTTCAACCGAGGCGTCCGAACTGCTCCAGTCGTATATCGGACGGTCGCTCCGCGAGGTAAGCAATGAAATCGATAAGCTTTTTATATTTGTCGGGGATAAAACAACGATTGATGATGACGATGTGAGTGCCGTTGTCGGTATGTCCAGGGAGTATAATATTTTTGAGCTTCAGAGGTCCATCGGTAAAAAGGATCTGACAAACACGCTGAAAATTATGCAGTGTATGCTTGATGCCGGAGTATCACCCATCGGCATCGTCTCGATGTTGACGAAATATTTTATGAATATCTGGGTTTTCCAGGAGGTGTCTTCGCAAAAATATTCGGACGGGGAACTCGTCAGGTCATTAAAACTGAAGGACTTCGCCCTGAAGGAGTACCGCCTCGCATCCCAGCTCTATTCATCTTCTCAGCTGGAGAATTGTTTTCAAGTGTTGCTTGAAGCCGACGAAGCGTTGAAAACCAGTCGCCCTCCGTCGGTGGTTCTCTCCCTTCTCGGATATGCCGTTATCCGCGGTAAACCTGAATCTCTCCGTTCCCTATAAACGACCGCCTGTCTGGTTGTTGTTTTTTATAAAGTGTCTCATTACATTAATATATAACGATATTTAAAAATATTTGTGTGAATATTATGAACCGCTACCAGCTTGCCATTCTCATGTCCCTGTTGTTCTCGACGTTCGTCGTTGCTCAGGATAAACAGCAGATTAACGAGAAGGAATATTTCAAACAAGAAATATCCCGCTATAAAAAGCTCTTTGAGTATCAACAGCAAAATAACGTACTGGCGGGTGAAACGTTCGATGTAAGCTACTACAAAATTGATTTCACGCTGACGACGTCGCCCGAATACCTTAGCGGTATGGTCAGGATGGAGGCCGTGAGCACCGTCAGCAATCTTACCGCCATAACTCTCGATCTCATGAATTCCATGAATGTCGATTCCGTAAAAGTGGGAGGTGTGACTGCCGTCTTCGTACAGAATCCTGCCACTGTCGATATCACACTCGACCGATCATATACCGTCGGCGAGCTTGTGACTGTAATGGTTTATTACCAAGGGGTCCCCGGAAGCAGCGGCTTCGGCAGTTTTGAGTTTTCTTCTCATAGCGGTACGCCGTGGGTCTGGTCGCTGAGCGAGCCATACGGAGCGAAAGACTGGTGGCCTTGCAAAGATCATCCAAGCGATAAGGCTGATTCTGTCGATATCCTCGTGACCTGCAATTCGGCGTACAAAGTCGGGGCAAATGGCAAACTTCAGTCAGTTACTAACAATGGAGACGGAACTGTCACTTATTATTGGAAAGAGGTTCACCCCATCTCGACCTACCTTGTATTCATTGCCGTTACAAATTACGCAGAATTTTCAAATTGGTTTAAGTATTCACCAACCGATTCCATGGAAGTACTAAATTACGTATTACCTGAGCATCTTGCTTCTGCACAAGCGGGGCTTCCCCGTGCGGTAGATGGATTGGAGATATTCTCCGACCTCTTCGGCCTGTATCCGTTCATTAATGAGAAGTACGGTCACTCTGAATTCGGGTGGGGAGGCGGTATGGAGCACCAGACGATGACGTCACTTGGTGGTTTCGGAGAGGGCCTCGTTATCCACGAACTCGCACACCAGTGGTTTGGCGACATGATTACCTGCCGGACCTGGCCCGATCTCTGGCTCAACGAAGGATTTGCGACGTACTGCGAAGCGTTGTACAACGAGGTTAAGTACGGCACCGGTTCATATTGGAGCACTATCAATTCGGAAATTTCAAGTGCTAAAAATGCGACGGGTACTCTCTACCTGCAGGATACATCCGGTGTCGGTTCGATGTTCAACTATTCACGTGTTTACGCGAAGGGCGCGGTTGTTCTCCATATGCTCCGGCACGTGATGGGCGATAGCCTGTTTTTCCAGGCCATCTACAACTATGCTAATGATCCGCGCTTCAAGTACGGAACTGCAATCACTGCCGATTTGCAGGAAGTCTGTGAGACCACTTCGGGAATGGATCTCGATTACTACTTCAACGAATGGGTGTACGGAGAAAGTTACCCGCGCTACGAGTATAGCTCGCTTACTGAACCCGATGGCGATAGGTACTCGGTCTCCGTCACCATAGGTCAGAGCACACCCACATCCAATCCGCTGTTTTTTACAATGCCCGTAGATATCAAAGTAACTGGTATTGCGTGGGATACGACCGTGACCGTTTTCAACAATGCTATTCAACAGACATTTACTTTTTCCGTCGCACAGAATCCTACCGGAGTTCAGCTTGATCCGGAGGGGTGGATCATGAAGAGCATCATATCGGGCAATATATCCATCCAGCCGATAACAAAGTATTTTGGCGATGTCGTCATCGGTGTCGGTAAGACAGACAGCGTCACAGTGACAAACTACGGTGCGGCGTCAATAACAGTGACTGCTTCATCAACTCACTCCGACTTTACCGTTTCACCTTCATCGTCGACAATTTCCCCCGCGGCGAGTAAGAGATTTTACATCACCTTCACGCCGTCCTCATACGGCAACCAGACGGGAGACGCACTATTCAGCTATGCAGGCGTCGGATCGCCCGGCAGCGTGGTCGTTTCGGGGAATGGAGTAAATCCGACCATCTCTTACCAGATGCTGCTTAACTGGAATATAGTTTCAATACCCCTTAATGTCGATGATCTGCGGAAAACTGTTCTGTTTCCGACAGCAGCATCCGATGCATTCGGGTATGATGATGGAACAGGCAACTACATACCGGAAGATACTCTTGAGTATGGCCGCGGGTACTGGTTGAAATTTTCCAACGCACAACTCGTCGGTATTCAGGGAGCTCTCAGAGAGTCAGATACTCTCGAGGTTATTGCCGGATGGAACCTCATAGGTTCACTCTCAGAACCCATCGCGACCAGCGCCATCGAAAAAGATCCGACGGATATGGCAACGTCTGAATTTTTCGGTTTCGAGGGCGCCTATTTTCTGGCAGATTCCATTTTCCCTTCGAAAGGGTATTGGGTAAAAACCGATCAACCCGGGAAATTAATCCTTAACACCGGTACAATCCTGGCGGGCATTCAATTTGTTGCTGGGCAACTTGAAAAGTATTCAACGTTGAAGGTGTGCGATGCAGGTGGATATTGCCAGACTCTCTATTTTGGATATGCCGGCGCCGGTATTAACAATCTGTCGTACGATCTGCCGCCGCTTCCGCCCGACGGAGTCTTCGATGTTCGTTTTGAGACAAATTCTTTTGTTTCGATTTTTTCCGAAGATGGTGTGAAGGAAATAACAATAGAAATACATTCGGCCAAATTTCCCCTGACTATTTCATGGGGAATCAATATCGGCGATAATTCCTTCTCGCTTATGGTTGACGATCGTGATATACCGCTGAACGGCAATGGTGAAATATCCCTTTTTGCACAACCGGAACAATTATATCTGAAAGTTACGGATCATAATGTCACCTCATTGCCTGAAGCTTTTGCATTAAAACAGAATTATCCGAATCCTTTCAATCCGATAACTCAGATTTTCTACGAATTACCTGTCGATTGCTATGTAACATTACGGGTGTACGATGCACTTGGCAGAGAGGTCGCGACCGTCCTCGACGAGTTTCAGAAGGCTGGCTACAGATCATCGACCTTTGATGCCGGAAATCTTCCGAGCGGTTTTTACTTCTACAAACTCCAGGCGGGTGGATTTGTAGATGTGAAAAAAATGCTCATTCTGCGTTAATAGCTGCCGATCGGCCTGTATATAACATAAGCAGGGCTGTTGTTTTTCCTTCTTGCTTCAATCCTTAATTTTCCGTAAATTTATACGGTTTTGAAGTAGTGCGCCAATCCCGCCCTTAAGAAAAACGGACGGGATGGCGTTTTTTATCTCATTCACAAAGGTTTTTCCCATCAGGTTTTTCTGTGTTTGAAGAATTAACTCAGAAATTAGAGAGTATTTTTAAAAAGCTCCGGGGCCAGGGCAAAATCAGTGAGTCCAATATTGCTGATTCACTCCGCGAGGTCCGGAGGGTGTTGCTCGACGCCGACGTCAATTACAAGGTAGTCAAGCAGTTTATCGATGACGTTCAGAAAAGATCGGCCGGTCAGGATGTCCTGACAAGTATAACGCCGGGTCAGCTCATAGTGAAAATCATATTCGATGAGCTGGTTAACCTCATGGGTTCGAAACAGGCGGATCTACAATTTGCGCAATTACCGCCCACCATCATTATGGTCGCGGGTTTACAGGGATCGGGGAAGACAACGTTCTGTGCAAAACTAGCGCACTACCTCGTCGGAAAAGGCAGATACCCCATGCTTGTAGCCGCCGACGTTCAGCGACCCGCTGCGATTGACCAGCTTGAAATGCTGGCGAATGACATTCATGTGCCGGTGGTTTCAATGCGCGGTAAGAGTGCGTTGGAAATTGCATATGAGTCTGTCGCTCACGCACGGCGCGGCGCTCGCGACGTTCTTATCATCGATACCGCGGGACGTATGCATCTCGATGAAGAGATGATGCGCGAGTTAGAGATAATCAAGGAGCGTGTACAACCGCATCAGATTCTTTTCGTTGTTGATGCGATGACGGGGCAGGACGCAGTGAATACGGCGAAGGTGTTTGATGATCGCCTGCGGTTCGACGGCGTGGTGATGACGAAGCTCGACGGTGATACGCGCGGCGGAGCGGCGCTTTCGATTCGCGCTACTGTCGGCAAACCGATCATGTTCGTCAGTGTCGGAGAAAAACTCGATGCGCTTGAAGTATTTCATCCCGACCGCATGGCATCAAGAATACTCGGCATGGGTGACATTGTCACTCTCGTCGAAAAGGCTCAGGAGCATTATGATGAGCAGAAGGCGCAGAAGCTCGAGGAGAAACTTCGCAAATCAGAGTTTACATTTGAAGATTTTCTTGATCAGCTCCGCGAAGTGAAGAAAATGGGATCTCTCGAGCAGATCATCGGCATGATTCCGGGTTTGAACAAATTACCGGCAAATACGGTTGTCGATGATCGGGCGCTCGTCAGGATCGAAGCTATTATACAATCAATGACTCCGGAGGAACGGAGAAAGCCCAACCTTCTCAACGGTTCTCGGCGGCGTCGGATCGCCATCGGAAGCGGGACAACGGTACAGGAAGTGAACAGGATGGTAAAACAGTTCAGCGAGATGCAGAGGATGGTGCGGACTATATCGAAGGGGAAGATTCCTAAAATGTTACGTGGTATGGGGGTGCCACACTAAAACAGAGGTCGTATTACTATTATCTTTCGTAAGGAGAAACATTGTGGTTAAACTGAGATTGCGGCGCGTGGGAAAGAAGAAACAACCGGTATACAAAATTGTTGTTGCTGATTCCCGGGCTTCGCGGGATGGAAAAATCATCGAAGCGATCGGTACGTACAATCCGCTGAAGCATCCGATGGTAATCAACGTGAATGAGGATCATCTCTTCAAGTGGCTCAAACGGGGCGCGCAGCCGACCGACACACTGAGGAGTCTCCTTCAGCGCAAAGGATTGTGGCTGAAGTGGTCCATGATTCGTAAAGGCGCAGATGAACCTGCCATCATGATTGCAATGGAGCGGTGGCAGAATCAGCAGGAGGAAAAGAGTAGCCGTGAAACGGAACGAAAAGCGCGTCGTAAGGCGGCGTTGAAGAAAAAGAAAGTTACGGAAGCGCCGGCAGCTCCAACAGCTCCGGCAACACCGCCTCTGGCACAACCGGAAGCGGCTCCTCAGGCGTAACAGGTTTGGATCGGTTAATAGGTCACTAACTCATAACTGCAGCCGTTCCGCAGACGTCCGGTTGAAGAATCTCCGGGACGCGTAGGATTATGTGTTATATTCCACGCAGAGATTCGACGGTTTGAATAAATCAATGGAGGGCGCATGAAGGAATTCGTCGAATACATTGCCAAAATGCTCGTCGATCAGCCCGATAGTGTAATGATCGAGGAGGAAACGTCGGATGATAAAATCATCCTGAAGCTGAAAGTTGCACAGCCGGATATCGGGAAAGTTATCGGCAAAAAAGGCAGAACAGCTTTCGCATTGCGTACACTGGTTGCAGCTGTTGGTAAAAAAACCGGAAAGAAAGTGCGGCTTGAAATACTGGACTAACCTGCACCCGCTTCCCGTATGAGGGTTGGCGGTGTGGTGAACCTCTGGGCTGTCGGCTACATTACCGGCAGTTTCGGTATTAGAGGATTTGTAAAAACAAAGCCGCTTACGGATACACCCGGGCGATTCGAACGGCTCCGACAGGTATACCGGGGTTTCAAACCTGAAGATGTTGTCGAGGATCGGGTGGTTGAGGTTGAAATTCGCGGCCGGTTCGTTCTCCTGAAACTCCGGAGCGTGAGCGATAAAACCGGAGCGGATACACTCAAAGGACAATATATCTTTGTTACCGGCGATGATGTTGAAGAACCGGTCCCCGGTAGATACTTTATTCATGAGATTGTCGGGTGTACGGTACAGTCGACGGATGGCCGGCAAATCGGAGTCGTAACAGAGGTCTATAAGTTTCCTGCTCACGATCTCTGGGAAATCAACAGCGGGAAGAAACGTTTCATGATCCCTGCAGTTAAAGAATTTATCCGTTCGGTGGATTGCGAAAAACGGATAATTACCGTGAAGGTTATAGACGGATTGATAGATGCGTAGGATGGCATGAGAATCGACATAATCACGGGATTGCCAAAACTCCTCCGGAGTCCGCTCGGCGAGAGCATCATCCGGCAGGCGAAGCAGAAAAAATTGATTCTCATCCGGATTCATGATTTACGCCGGTACGCACACGATCGTCATAAAACGATCGATGATACTCCGTACGGCGGCGGCGCGGGAATGGTGCTCAAACCGGAACCGATATTTGAATGTATTGAATCGCTTAAAAGCAAGCGGGCTTACGATGAGGTTGTGTACCTCACCGCGGACGGTGAAACGTTCACACAGAAAATCGCGAATGAGTTGTCATTAAAAAAGAATTTGCTGTTCCTTTGCGGACATTACAAGGGTATCGATCATCGCGTAAGGGAAAAGCTGATTACGAGGGAATTATCGATCGGTGACTTTGTACTCACCGGAGGAGAGCTTGCAGCAGCGGTGGTCGTGGATGCGATAGTGCGGCTCCTTCCCGGAGTAATCGGCGACGGGGAATCTCTCCTGGATGATTCATTCCAGGACGGAATGCTGGGTTGTCCCTCGTACACCAAACCGGCAGAATTCAGAGGAATGAAAGTTCCTGCTGTTCTTCTCTCGGGGAATCACCGCGCAATCAGCGAATGGAGGCAACAGCAGAGAATGCTTCGAACAAGATTGAATCGTAAAAGTTTAAATTGACAATGTAAGGAGAAACACATATGGAAAAGTTAAAATTAGTTGAAGCAACTCAGATGAAAACAGAGGTGCCGCAGTTTAAGGCAGGCGATACAATCAATGTACACGTAAGGGTCATTGAAGGGGATAAGGAACGCGTTCAGCAGTTTCAGGGAGTTGTAATCAGCAGGCGCGGCGACGGTCTGCGCGCCACGTTCACCGTCCGAAAAATCTCGAATGGTGTCGGTGTCGAAAGGATATTCCCCCTGCACTCGCCCAGAATCGGGAAGATCGAAATGATCAAAGAGGGGAGAGTCCGCCGGGCAAAAATGTACTACCTGAGGGCGCTCGCCGCAAAGCAGATCCGCCAGAAAACCTCAGCCGATTGATATCGTGCCCGCACGGCTCGGAATTATTTCTGACCGGTTAGCACAACCTCTATTTAACCTCCTGAGGGAGGAGAATAAATTCCTCTTGTGGGAGAATAGTCCCGCAGAGCTTGCTATGAAGCTCCGTCGTAAAGAACTTGACGGAGCTTTTTTATCTCATATCGACTACGCAAAAGATTACTCGATGTATCGTTTGCTTCCCCAAATCGCCGCAGTATCCAGGAAGGAGAGCGGCGCCGTCCTTCTGATTTTTAGGGAAGATGCCCGTACAATTAAAAAGATCGGAGTCGATCCGGCTTACGAATCGGAAATCGTCCTTGCAAGCATCATCCTTACCGAGAAATTCGAAGTGCGTCCCCAGATTATTCCGACGAGATCCGGTATCGAATGTCTGAGCCAAAAGGCAGATGCTTACCTTGCCTGCGGTGATGCAGCGATGAAACTGACGGAACACCGGAACAAACTCGACCTGGTCGATGAGTGGCAGGACATTACGGATCTGCCGTTCGTTCACGGTTTTTGGGTTACCCGCGAAGGCGCACTGGGGAAGGAAGAAATCGATTTCATCATCAAGAGCGGTAAAGAAGGTGCAACGCGGTTCGGTCAATCAGCGGAAGCGGATGGAAGCGGTGAGCTTTCTCTTTTCAGCTATTCATTTGGTGAGACTGAGATTCAGGCGGTGAGCGAGTTCTTCAGGATGGCATACTATCATGGGATAATTAAGGATATACCTGATGTGAGGTTTGTTTCGGATATGAAGAGGTAGGCTATCTATCTTTCTAAAATGCTTATCGCCCACTTGCGGAATCTTTCGAGCCGTTTCCAGAGTTCACTTATCAAGATTGCTCGGTATAGGTCTCCGGAGTATGATACTTTTGTCTTTTCCTCAATAATTCTTCTTAGTTGATTGATTGCATTTTTCTTTGTATCTCCGTCAGCCACGACCTCGTCAAGTAAAACTATTGAATCTTCATGATTTTCGCCGGAACTTTTCTGACCAGATAATTTGATGGAGATCGCATCTGCATATGCTATAGCCGAATGAACGATAAGTACCCCGGCGGCAGTCCAATAAGAATAATTCATAGCGATTTCAGCAGCTTCGTAGAAGTGCTGGGCGGCATTTTTGTAATCCCGATGCCGTAATCGATCAACAGCTTTTCGGGAAGTTCGTTTAGGCATTCAGCAGAACCTTTGGATTTTTACCGGATATGACTTTTCCGCTTTCAACGATTTGTGTTATCAGAGGATTTCGCCCCGCTGATTTTTTTCTAAATTCAGTTATGGTAAAAAATATTGGCCCAAGTTTGACTCCGTAACGATTATGCAATAATGGACTTATAGCATCAATTCCAGTCTGTGCTTTTTCTAGTTGGATTTTATTCTTAACGATACAACAAAGGTCTAGATCGCTTTGTGGAGTTTCTTCTCTCCTTGCAGCACTGCCAAAGATGATAACACTGAGGGCTTTACGTCTTAAATTGTTGGCGATGACCGAATTAATTTCTTCATGGAATTTCTGTTCAACGACAAAGAGCGGTACAATCCCTTTTTCTACCAGATAATGATTACGGTTGATAGTGAAAATATGATCGCGCCCGCCACGCTGACGTCGGACGATTGCCAGGTTCTCGAGCGATGTCAATGCCTGTAATGCTGACCGTATGCTCATCCCGGCGATACGTGCGACTTGGCGGCCTGAAAATCCTACAGCAGTATCTTGAAGCGCTCGGAGTACCGCTACATTTGACCATGACCGAAATACTTGATCAATACTTCTATGTGCTGTCATATTTAACTCAATTTAATTTGATTACTTTTGTATGCATATGTATACTTTAGTATACAAATATAAACTTTTGTAAATTAAAAGCAATATAATTCTTGTGCAATATTCATGTTGATTTCCTCACTCCCTCACCCCGCCTGCCCGATAATGCCGTTCGTTCGGGCCGCCGCCCCCTCCCCGAAATATTTTGGAGATGGGATTTAGGGGGAGAGGTCAGTAAATCGGTACAAGTTCTGCGACTCTTTTATTCGCCCACATTCCGGAGACCTCGATCGATAAAGGATCGAATAAATTCCCAAGTGAATCGATATAAGCGCAATAACTCCTCATTGTTATAATGCTGGTTGAGCTGAAGTCGATTTTCCGTACCCCCCATACAGGTACCCCATGATAATTTCCTCCCCGTTCAATTTCGTTATCGATTATTTTTCCATACTCTACTCGTAGGAATCCATTAAACTTGAGACTATATAAGGGTGTTCCTTCTATTGGTTCAATCTCAAAATCCTCCGGATTTACTCTATGACCATAACCGTTCATTAATTTATCCAATGGTCCCGCAAATATTCGGAACATATTTTCTTCAGTGTTCCTATGGACTGTATGTACTTGATACTTTGTGTAAAAACGTCATTTGTATAATTAATGAGCGTAGAGCTCTGATTTGTCTGAACGAGACAAACAATTGGACAGTTGTTTAAACCTCCAATATTTATCACGTTTAACAGTCAAATTTCCCATCTTTTCCATCCTTGATAACCAACTTCCGATAGTTTACCTGCTTTTTTTCTTTGTCGGTAAGATACGTGTAGTCAATCCCGTCTGCTGATATTCTTGATATTGTATAGAATATTCTATACTATTCTTTCACTCGGAGGTGGGAATAATTTATGGTATCTGTCAATCTCTGTATTGCATATCTTGAGTCGATAATAATTGCATAAAAATAAAAGGAATTAATAGCGTGAAAAAACTTGTCAAAATATTTGCCTCGCTGGTTTTAATGACAACTACAATAAATGCTCAAGTAACCGATACAATTCAAGTTAAAAGTGGGTGGAATCTGATATCGCTACCTGTAAAAATTGTAGATACTCCAATAAGTACAACCTTCCCGACCGCCATATCAGACGCATTCATATATGAGAATGAATACATAAATAAGGATACGATTGATAATGGAATCGGATTCTGGTTAAAGTTTGATACAGCTGATACTATTATCATTACAGGTGACGCTATATACAAGGATACGATTAATGTCAGAGAAGGATGGAATTTGATTGGTACACTTACAGTCCCGATTCATAAAAGTTTTGTTACAACTGAACCTGAAGGGATAATCATATCCGACTATTATTATTACGATCCTGCATATGGTTATAATTCATCTGATACGCTGAAGCCGGGCTTTGGCTATTGGGTAAAAGCCGAAGGGGATGGTAAAATCATTCTATCGTCGTGGTTATCTTGTCCGGATGTACCGGTAGTAGCGTACGCGGGGAAAACGTACAACACTGTTCAGATTGGTACCCAATGCTGGTTAAAAGAAAATCTCGACGTTGGAATAATGATTAATGGAAGTTTAAATCAAACTGAAAACGACACGATAGAAAAGTATTGTTATTTAGATGATCCGTCATATTGTGTAATATATGGCGGATTATACCAGTGGGATGAAGCGATGCAATATATAGATACACCAAGAACAAGGGGGATATGTCCGCCTGGTTGGCATCTACCCGGATCAGAAGAATTTCAGATGCTGAACTATACTGTGGGTGGTGATGGTAATGCATTGAAAGCTATTGGGCAGGGATCGGAACAGGGAGCCGGTACTGATACAAGTGGTTTCTCCGCATTGCTTGCAGGTTTCCGAAGCTCCGGTGTTGGTTTTAACTATCTGGGAGAGACTGCATATTTTTGGAGTTCGTGGCAGTACGATGAATCTCGCGCGTACTATATGGACTTGTACTACATTCATGGCAGCATCTACCTGATCGGTTACCTCCACAAATGGAACGGATTTAGTGTGCGCTGTCTCCATGATTAGCCCTGTGAAATGCGAAGCAAGCCGTAGGTTTATTTCACAGGGTTAGCCTATTTGACTATTTGAAACTATCCCCGCGGAGCTGGGCGAAAATATTATATTGGAAAACATAGCAAACCTTGCGAAGAATTGCGATGCTTGAACATATAAACCTTCGCAAGGATCGGGATTACTGTTCATTTGTACTTTATTCTTGCCTCTTGCTTCTTGTTGCTTGTTTGCTGCTTAACACTCACTTCTCACAAATCACTTTTAATTGCTTTCTGCTTTCCTACCCCACCTCTTGCAAATTCGATAATTTTCCGTAAATTAACGTCCGGTATCAACAATACTCTTCATGCTGAAGAATCTCTCCATAAAACACTATGCTCTGATCGAGGATCTCACCATCGATTTTGAACGGGGTTTGAATATTATTACCGGCGAGACCGGAGCTGGGAAATCTATCATCATCGATGCTCTGAGTTTAATTCTCGGCGAACGCGCAGATACCGATATGGTGCGAAAGGACGCTGATAAAGCAATCGTGGAGGGTATTTTTGATGTGTCCGATAACAAGAAACTGCGAACTCTTCTGGAAAAAAATAATATTGAATCCTGCGACGAGATGATCGTACGCCGGGAAGTCTCTGCAAAAGGGCAAAGCCGGTCATTTATCAACGACACGCCTGCCTCGATTTCTGTACTGAAAGATATCGGCGATGTTCTGGTCGATCTCCACGGTCAGCACGATCACCAGTCATTGCTCCGTACGGAAACACACATAGATTTGCTGGACGACTTTGGCGGGCTGGAAGGATTATGCGGAGAATATTATACTGCTTACAGGAAAGCTCTCGATACAGCTCGTGCCGTTGAGGAACTCGTATCGCGCGAACAGCAGCTCATGGAACGAAGATCGTTCTATGAATTTCAAATCCGTGAAATCGATACCGTCAATCCTCAGCAGCATGAGGAAGATGAACTCGAGCGGGAGCTGATTATTCTGGAAAATGCAGAACGACTCTTCAGCTCGACCGAACGGTTGTACCAGATGCTATATGAGGGCGACCATTCGATCCATGATCAGCTCATCCTTACTCGAAATGAGCTTGAAAATCTTACGGCGATCGATCCGGCATTCGGCGAATCCCAGCGTGAAGCCGGCTCGGCATCTGCCGTTGTCGATGAACTTGCAAAATTTATCCAGCAGTATAATTCAAAAATCGACTTCAATCCACGCCGACTTGAAGAAATACGCGACCGCTTAGGAAATCTTTCCATCCTGAAGAAGAAGTACGGCGGTACACTCGAAGCAGTACTTCAGTACAGGGAAAAAATCGGTTATGAGGTAAATCTCGCCGAAAATTTCAAGACTGAAATCGAAGTTCTAAGGAAAAAGTTTGATATTCAGCGGCAACGTACCTCCGAAGTTGCGCAGAGACTCTCTGTTAAGCGGAATGAAATCGGAGGGAAAGCGGGCACGCTTATAGTCCGTGCTTTACAGGAACTGGGGATACCCAATGCGGTGTTTGAAGTTAGGTGCACTCATCGGATATCTGCGGATCCGGGAAAAGCGATCGCCAGGATCGGGAAGGAATGCTACGAAGCGACACCAAAAGGGATCGACTTCGTTGAATTCTACATCTCGACAAATGTCGGTGAAGATCCCCGGCCGCTCCCGAAAGTTGCCTCTGGCGGTGAAGTGTCACGCATCATGCTCGCATTGAAAATGGTACTGGCAAAATCGGACCGGCTACCGCTACTTGTCTTTGATGAAATCGACGTTGGAGTGAGCGGGAAGATTGCACAGGTAGTGGGACAGAGTCTACGCAAGCTCTCTCAGTTTCATCAGGTCGTTGCCATTACGCACCTTCCGCAGATTGCTGGTTTCGCCGATTCCCACTTCATGGTGAAGAAGATAGAAGATGGGAAGCGGGCAAAAACCCAGATCCGTAAGCTTGATGACGATGAACGTGTGCGTGAGGTTGCCAGTCTCCTCAGCGGTGACGAAATCACCAATTCCGGTTTGGAAAGTGCACGCGAATTAATGGGGAAAAAAAAGAATTCGAAAGGATGAATTAATGTCTAACCGTCCTGCATCGTTCGATACAACAATAAATCAATATCAACGAGGAGATCGTATGAGTATTGTGAAGAAAATTAAATTCAGCATAGCCATCTTCGTGTTTCTCGGAGTAAGCTATTCGTCCGGACAAACCGATCAGGTGAAACCGCCTGTCGCAGCGATTATTCCAAAAGCCGACACATTGCACGGCGATATCAGAATCGACAATTACTATTGGATGAGGGATCGTTCAAATCCGGAAGTAGTCAAATATCTGGAAGCCGAAAATAAATACACAGATGCGGTGATGGGGCCGACAATAGCATTCCAGGATTCTCTCTACAACGAAATGCTCGGACGGATAAAAGAAACGGATGAATTCCCGCCGTACAGGCAAGGTGATTATTACTATTACACGCGCACAGAAAAAGGAAAACAGTATCCAATCTACTGCCGCAAGAAGGGAAGTATAGAAACATCTGAAGAGATTTACCTTGATCCGAACCAACTTTCCAAGAATTACAGCTACTACAGCGTTGCGGCAATGGATATAACTCCGAATAACAACATGCTCGCATTCTCTGTCGATACTAATGGTTCGGAGAATTACGTTTTGTTCATGAAGGATCTGTTACAGAATACAATACTCGATGAGAAAATCGAGCATATACAGGATCTCCAGTGGGCGATGGATAACAAAACTGTATTTTATACAAAAGAGGATACGGCTCATCGTCCATACAGGGTGTATCGTCATCTACTTGGTGCTTCATCGACTCAAGACGCACTCGTATATGAGGAGAAAGATCCACGGTATTCACTCGGCGTCGACAGGACCCGGAGCGATCAGTATCTCTTTATAACTTCTTCTGCAAGTAATTCCGATGAGTGGATGTATATTCCGGCAAATAAGCCGACGGCTCCGTTGAAGGTGATTTTACCCCGAAGACCTGAACACGAATACCGTGTAGATCAT
>CAYGZY010000188.1:0-5004 GCA_964354485.1 uncultured Chlorobiaceae bacterium
TTACAGTCGTTAATATTGACAATGGTTTCGGCGCAGGCTTTGCCGCCAGTATCATAAACAAACTAAACGGTTAACGAAGATAGTTGTACAGCCATGCTCGGCGACAACAAAAAAATACACTACTCTGAATCCATATTAGAGACAATAGGGCGCACACCGCTCATTAAACTCCGCGCAGTCATAAAAGATCAGCGGGGTCATTTTTTTGCCAAGCTCGAAAGTTTCAATCCGGGGGGATCGGATAAGGATCGCTCCGGTCTCGCGATTATAGAGGATGCGGAACGCGAGGGCAGATTACACCGGGGTGGTACGATTGTCGAAGCCACTTCCGGAAATATGGGCATCGGACTTGCAATCGCAGCGGCCGTCAAAGGGTACAAATGTGTTTTTACAATTCCCGATAAAACGAGTCAGGAAAAAATTCAGATCCTCCGGGCATACGGCGCGGAGGTCATAGTAACTCCGGCCGAAGTGCCTCATGATTCTCCGGAAAGTTACATTGAAGTTGCCAAGCGTATCGTACGGGAAACTCCGAATTCTATTCTCGCTAATCAATTTTATAATCCTATTGTCTCCGAAATCCATGCACGGACAACAGGACCCGAACTCTGGGAAGAGACAGAGGGTCAGATTGACTATTTCGTCGCGGGAATCGGGACCGGCGGTACGATTTCCGGTATCGGGAAATTTCTCAAGGAAAAAAATCCTGCAGTGAAGATCATCGGAGTCGATCCGCACGGATCTTTTATACACGACCAGTACCGCCGTGCATCTCCGAAAGCGGTCGGAAAGAGTTACAAGTTAGAAGGAATTGGTCAGAATTGGCTCCCTGCAGTTCTCGATTTCGACGTCATCGACGATATGATTGACGTTAGCGACAAGGAAGCATTCCTGATGACCCGGCGTCTCTGCCGTGAGGAAGGGCTATTCCTCGGCGGATCTTCCGGCGCCGCCATGGCCGGTGCGCTGAAGTACGCATCTCACATGAACGAAAACAACGTCATGGTGATCCTGATGCCGGACAGGGGGGAACGATATCTGAGTAAGATTTTCAACGACAACTGGATGCGTGAACATGGTTTTCTAATTCCCGACAAGGTGACAGTCCGTTACGTTCTTCAGCGGAAAGGAACGGGACTATCGAAGCTTATCTGCGTTGAGTCATCGGCAACTCTACGAGTAGCGCTTGCACTCTTCAAGGAATATGATGTTTCGCAGCTACCCGTTCTTGATAAAGGAAAATCAGTAGGAAGAGTACTCGACAGCGATGTAATGTCCATCGTTCTGGAAGATTCATCGAAGCTTGATCTGCCCGTTTCAGCTATCATGGAGCCCTCTTTCCCTGTCATTGGCGTGAATGCCCCTATCGAACATGCAATTGATTTCCTCAAGAAGAAAGATGCCGCAGTACTCATCGAAGAAAACCGCACTATCGTGGGCATCTTAACCAGATATGATGTTATTGAATTTCTCGCGTAGGGGGAATCAGGTTTTTGCTTGAAATAAATATTTTTTGTACATTGGTTAGATTATTTGTAACCATATCTTGCGCATCATTCAGGCATAATGCTGGGATGAAGGCTCAATCGTCGCCATATCGTTAGGAGCAACGTGAATCCATGAAAATCAGCGACATCCTCGAAGAAAAATTAGTGATTTCGAACCTTCCGGGAAAAACCAAAGAAGAAATAATCGAAACTTTGATCGATGTTGTCAGTCAGTCGCCAAAAGTACTCGATAAAGGAAAGGTCCGATCCGCAATCTTCGAGCGGGAGAAGATAATGTCCACGGGTGTCGGCAACGGCTTCGCAATACCGCACGGTAAAACCGATGCCGTAACTGACATAGTGGCAGCTTTCGGAGTCACGGCAAATCCCATTCCCTATCAGTCGCTCGATGAGAAGCCTGTCCGTTTGGTATTTCTCCTAATTGGCAAGGACAATCTTGTCGGACCCCACATTAAGCTCCTGAGTCGGATTTCCAGACTCATGAACAAAGAGGAATTTCGCAACAAGCTTTTAGAAACCAAGACAGCAAAAGAAATTATTTCAACATTCGTACAAGAGGAAGCAAATTACACAGAAATGTAATCCCGCTGCATAGTCTGTGGTCTTCCTTTCCGGCGTTTCCATCCGAAACGTACAGTTCGTGGAGTAGTACTTGAAATTCAAATCAATAAGAGGCACTAAAGACATACTTCCCGATGATAGTTATCGCTGGCAGCGCGTTGAGTCAGCCATACGATCGGTGATGGAAGTTTTCAACTACCGCGAAATCCGCACTCCGGTGTTTGAAGAGACTGCACTCTTCGAACGCGGAATCGGCGAGCAGACAGATATCGTGGGAAAAGAGATGTATACTTTCAGCGACAAGAGCGGGACTTCCATCACATTAAAACCCGAAATGACTGCCGGCGTGATGCGTTCCTATATTCAAAACAATCTCGGAGAGCAGCAGCCTCTCGTTAAGGTATACTACATCGCGCCGATGTTCCGCCAGGAACGACCGCAGGCAGGTCGGATGAGACAATTCCATCAGTTCGGCGCGGAAGCGATAGGCGGACTGAATCCTGCGATCGACGCTGAGATCATTGCCCTTTCGCTCGAAGTGTACCGGTCATTGGGCATCAAGAATTTCGAGCTCCGAATAAATTCAGTCGGATGTGCACTCTGCCGATCAAAATACAGGGATGCATTACAGAAATATCTTTATCCTCATCTTGAAAAACTGACGGAGGAAAGCCGGAAACGATTCGAAACGAATCCCTTCCGAATTCTCGATTCCAAAGACGAAGAGGACAGGGTCATAACGAAAGATGCTCCCTTGATGAAAGATCACCTCTGCCCGGCATGCGCCGAACATTTTACTGGTTTGCAAAAATATCTCACACTGCTCGACATCGATTTTCTTGTTGACGGAAGAATAGTCAGGGGACTCGACTACTATACAAAAACCGCTTATGAAATCATCAGCAAGGACCTCGGCTCGCAGGATGCCCTTGCGGGAGGCGGACGATACGACCTCCTCGTGCAGGAGCTCGGCGGAAAACAAACGCCCTCCGTGGGATTCGCCGCAGGATTGGAACGACTTCTCATGGTGATGGAAAAGCAAAAACTTAACATCGGTCCCGCACCCTCCCCGCGGGTTTTCATCATAGCAGCAGATGACGGCGGCCGACAGTGGTCTCTCACAAAAGCAATCGAAATGCGGCGCCGTGGAATATCATGCGATATTGATTTCGTCGAGCGGAGCGTCAAATCTCAGATGCGTGAAGCGGACAGACAGCAAGCAGAGTATGTGATCGTTATTGGTGAGGATGAAATTAACCGGCGTCAGGTCCGCATAAAAAACATGGTTGACGGAAGTGAGGAAGTCGTCGGATTTGACCGGATCATCAATTATTTACTATCGGACGGAGACAGAGGTGAAAAGGGGAAAACGAGTTAAACCGGTATTCCCGATCGAGTATCGCCTGCTGATTACTCCTGTGTGTAAAGAAAATGAAAAGAAGTACGTGATATCGCTTGCATTGAGAACAACGAATGAATTTTCAAGCTTCCGCTACGAAATCATCGTAGAATCAGAATTGAACGACCGCACGATACGTTTAAATATCCGCGGACTTCGCGCACCACATCTTTCAATACCGGGCAGCGGCCCGGCGGTGTACAAAACTGAATACCCCGATCTCAGGGGACAGTATGATCTCGTTATCGTCAAGCCCGGAAAAGAAGAAAACCTGTATAGTATCACGATTACAAAAAAACAAATATTGATCGGAAAAAATCCAAAGAAAAAATTCGTCGACGTTGTGACATTAGCCGACGAATGGTAATTACCGTACGGCTGCAGCGCCATCCATTCCAATCACAAAAATGACAAACAATGTATCCGGAACTCTTTAAGATCGGTCCTTTTACGGTTCACAGCTTCGGCCTGATGATGGCAATCGGTTTCATTGTCGCAAGCTGGGTACTGACAAAAGAACTCAAACGGAGAAATTGCGATCCCGCGATGGGAAGCACTATTACTTTACTTGCGGTCATCTTTGGCCTCGCAGGATCAAAACTGCTCTTTCTTCTGGAAGAATGGAAATATTTCATCCGCGATCCGCTTGGGGAAGCATTATCGCCGGCAGGATTGACATGGTATGGCGGATTTATTCTCGCCACAATTGCCATATGGGTCTATTCGCGCAGAAAGAAAGTCTCTTTTCTGACGATATGCGACGCTGCCGCACCAGCCCTTCTTATCGGCTACGGGATTGCACGAATCGGCTGCCACTTAGCCGGCGACGGGGATTACGGCATGCCAACCGACTTACCATGGGGGGCTGAATATTCGAATGGTACCTACCCGCCATCGGTTGCTTTCAGGGATTTTCCGGAAATCGTGCAGAAATACGGTGTCAACGGCGTGGTACCTGCCACCATCCGGGTACACCCGACACCGATATATGAATTTATTTTGTCACTTCTTTTGTTCCTACTATTGTGGGGTGTACGGAAGAAAATCCGTCTTAACGGAAACCTCTTTATGCTCTACCTCATAACATACGGCTGCATGCGCTTTATCGTGGAATATATCCGATTAAATCCCAGGATCCTCTTCGGACTTACGGAAGCTCAATTGCTGTCGATCGTCATAATTATATTCGGAGGGGCAGGCATCCTGATCCTCCGGCGGACAAACCAAAAAACTATGTCACACTAAATACTAACAGAATTGAATTATGAACTTCGAGATGAACGACCACAACAATAAATTTCACAGCGAACGGCCCTCGCCGCTGCGCGTTGTACACGACCGCAAACCGACGCTGGATATCATTGCCGGCAGAAATCCGGTAATTGAAGCTCTTCGCAGCGGACGCATAATCGAGAAAGTAGTTATACTCGCCGGTGTGCGGGGTTCTGCCATCGAAAAGATAAAATCCCTCGCGAAGAGAAACCGAGTACCATACGTGGAAGTCGGAAAAACGAAATTCCGCGATCTCGTGAGCGA
>CAYGZY010000189.1:0-7250 GCA_964354485.1 uncultured Chlorobiaceae bacterium
AAGCGGCCGGTAGAATCCGGAATTACGCTCGCGCCCGGATGGCATGAACACTTCATTGCCCTGAGTAAAGAAGGGTCTCCGTTCATTAAAATATGATTCGTACCGAGAAATGTTGAAATTGAACGGATCAGCTTCTATCTGCGCGAAATCGGGATTCGCCGTCAGTTGATAAGTGAGCTTCTGGGATGGATTATAAAAAATGTCGATACCAACATCGGGTTTAATTTTATACTTGTCATCCTCTAAATATGTCGCTTTCGCTATGCCGACAGGATACACTTCGAGATTTAATCCTTTTACTGAGGGGCGGTAGTCGGTGAACAGCAGTTTCCCGAATTTTGAAATTCTCTGACCCTCATTCTCTTCATACGGACACCAGTAAATATCTTCATTGCGTGCCGGTATCCAGCGATCGAAATCTAATCCCCACTCGCTCAGGTTTTCATCGTACTGGATCGACCGGTAGGGGATCTCCATCTCTACAACAAACCCCCAATCATATACCTTCGACGCCGCGAACCAGACACCATCCCAGCTGTAATCTCTGTTACGGGCATCATCTAACAACCGGCAATCGGAGCGCACACCTGCTGCTGTCACACCGAACTTGTATGCCGTCTGATTGTCTCTAAAAGTATCCAGCATAATGGAAACAAAATCGCTGTTACCGCCGTCGTCGAGTTTACCGGCGTTTGACTGAATACTGGTTCTATCTTCTTTACAGACCATCAGACAATAAAGAGCGCTTTCCGTTGTCAGAACTTTCGCTATCGTTTGGCGGGACGGTTCCTTGCCGATATATGGTTGGAATTGAATGAAGTCGGCGACTGAGTCGGTAGTATTCCAAACCGGATCAATGACACCATCAATGGAAATACGGTCACTGGTTTTTCTTAATTGGAAGACCTTGTTTTCATTCACGCCTGCAATGGCGATCTGAGTCAGAATGAGGAAGGTAAAAAGAATTGTCCGCATATTCCATCAACAAACAGTTAAAAATGAAATCATTTGACGTTCATAATTTTATTTTAATGGTCTATTAAAGTGGTTAAACTAATATAGATTACGGCAATTTCATGGTAAAGTTGCACCGATGATGTATGTACAGCGAAGTGACACTTCGCTGTACATTTAGACTGGTTTATCAGGTTAAAGGTTGATACCGAGGAAACATGGAACGGTGTTGTACATTTCAAATTTGTAGTAATCTAGAATTTGCCGAATTAACCTCCGGGAGGAAAAATTGTACACTGGCAGGTTAATCCGGATTGGACAAGATTCCTCCCATCGTTCTATTCTGTCAATAGCATATCTTTTGTCATCCTGGTAAGCGGCTGATTTACTTTGGTTTTAATTTCTATTATTTCTATATTTAATTCAAATTGTGAGCATTTAGAAAATATAATTAATAATCTGAATTATGAATGAAATCATTTTTCTTATCGAAGAAGCCCCGGAGGGTGGATATACAGCCCGAGCATTAGGTGAATCTATTTACACCGAAGCAGATACCATAGAGGATCTTCAGAACCACATTAGAGATGCCGTGCGCTGTCATTTTGATGAGGGAAAAGTGCCGAAAGTAATCCGCTTGCACCATGTGCGGGAAGAAATTATCACAACATGAAACTGCCAAGAGATATTTCAGGCACTGACCTTGTACAAAAGTTGTCGCACTTCGGTTATTCAGTTACCCGGCAAACGTGGAGTCATATTCGGCTGACAACAAATTTAAAAGGGGAGCATCATATAACAATCCCGAATCACCTATCACTCAGAGTTGGTACGCTCGCCTCAATATTGAATGATGTTGCTTCTCATCTTGAGATGTCAAGATCAGATTTGATATCAAATATGTTCCAAAAATAAAATTAAGAACGCAATAATCGAACATCGCGGAGGTGTTTCGCTGTTTATCCTGATGGGTAAATCTATACAACGGTAGGTAGGCGGCACTTCGCTCTACAAGATCTTTCCGGTAGGTTTACCAGTTATCACTCTCTTCTGTCTCTCTTTTCTCCCGGCGTTCTTTTCCACAAATAACTTCTCTCCCGTCCATGGATTTATTTCGGTGTAATACATCAGCGTTGAGTAGGTGGAAGGCGTAGGAGTAAAGATCTGCACCTGCTCGGGAGTAATTTTCAATTCTCTGGATATAAATTGCTTCATATTCAATTCATCCTGCAATGTGCTCCCCGGATGCGCCGCAATTAAGTAATAGGTAAGATATTGTTCTTTATTTTCTTTAGTGTTGATACTGTCGAACCTTTTCTTAAAATCACTTAGGTATTGCATGCCTGGCTTTCGCATAAGTCCGAGAACACTGTCTTCCGTATGCTCAGGCGCTACTTTCATCTGTCCCGAAATATGATGCTCAATCAACTCTCGCAAGTATTTATCTCCAGATTCTTTATCGTCCAGTATCAAATCATACCTGATACCGGAGGTGACGAATACTTTTTTTACGCCTTTTATACTTCGCAGCTTTCTTAAGAGATTGATTTGTGGTTCATGGTCATAATCAAGTTTCGAACATGCGGCAGGGAAGACGCAATCCTTCTTCAAACATTTTCCCTGCTCTACCATTTTTGTACAGCCGGTTCCGTACATATTTGCCGTCGGGCCTCCGACATCCTGAATATACCCTTTGAAATCAGGCATTTTCACAATTTGCTCCGCTTCCCGCACTACTGATTCCTGACTCCGGGATACTATTGCAGTTCCCTGATGTACACTTATCGCGCAGAAATTACATTCTCCGTAACAACCTCGGTGAGTCGTTATTGAAAATTTTATTGTATCAAGCGCACGCACTTTACCATCTTTCCTGTAAAAAGGATGGACGTCCCGTTCATAATCAAGCTCGTGGTATCTGTCGATTTCTTCTGTTGTCGGATTTAACGCGGGCGGATTCTGTATCAGGTAACGATCGCCATGTTGCTGATATAAACCTTTTGCTGAAACGGGATCATTGTTTCGGTAGAACGTGTGGAACATCTCAATGAACTTCTTTTTATCTTTAGTGACTTCCTGATATGACGGAAGATTGAGAAAGTGTTCTTTAGGTGTTTTAGATATGTAACAGATACCACGGATGTTCTGCAATCTTGCGAAGGTTTTAGATCCTTCGTAAGGTTCATTCTGCATACAATCAGCAATTTCCAGTGTTGCCTTCTCACCCATGCCATAAATAAGATAATCGGCTTTCGCGTCGAATAAGATTGATCGGCGTACTTTATCATCCCAATAATCATAATGAGCGATACGACGGAGACTCGCTTCAATTCCGCCCAATACAATCGGTTTTGTGTTTTTGAGATGTTGCCGGATAAGATTTGAATAAACAATTACTGCGCGGTCAGGCCTTCGGTTATTTATTCCACCGGGAGTAAAATCATCCTGTCGGCGAGGTTTCTTGGAGGCGGTGTAATTTGAAACCATCGAATCAACACAACCTGATGTTACACCCCAAAATAATTCAGGCTCACCTAAACGGGTAATGTCTCTACCGGATTTATAATCAGGCTGTGCAAGGATACCTACTTTATAGCCGGCATCAAATAGAACTTTGCCAATAGCAGCCGCTCCGTTGTATGAGCTGTCGATGTATGTATCACCAGATACTATAATGATATCAAGCTTCTTCCAGCCGAGTTTGGTGAGTTCTTCTTTTGTGGTGGGTAGGAACATGGTGGAGTTAACCTTACGAGTTAACCTTGCGAAGGTTGCACTTGCCCGCCTTCTTCTTGGCAGGAACCTTCGCAAAGTTTGCTATTTTTCGAGTTCGTCGAGCGGATTTCTTCGGATTACCATGAGGATGGCAGACTGCGCGACAATGAGATATTTCTTTGATTCATATTCAATTTCGATCGCCTGATCTCGGAGAAAAATTACGTAATCTCCTTCCTCAACCTGTAGCGGTATGTACTTCACCGGATCTTTCGGGGTAGTGGACCATGATTCCTGATCGATGAAGTGGGGATTGGGCACAGGGAATCCCGGACCGACTTTTACAACATAACCGCTCTGTACCTTTTCCTTTTCCTTCACAGTCGGCGGTAAGTATAGCCCTGTCTCCGTCCGTTCCTTGTCGCTATCCGGAATGACAAGGACTTTATCACCGACAACGATCATCTTTTTTCTGTTGTATTCCGCCATAGTTTCAGTTTATCAATTCATTTTTTCAATAACAGGTAATTTCACCTAATTATTGCCGCATCGGTTTTTCTAACCGATGTTTTTGGGTGTCTGTATTCCGGTCATCCAAACTTATAGAGGTTAAGCGCCGGCAGGAAAAGTGAGTAAAGAATCCATAATACCGTACCGACGCTTATGGGAATTGTGAGATTATCGTCGATTTCCGCCGGTAGCGCTTCAGCTATTGTCCCTATCAAAGCTGCGGCACACCCGATGATGTACTCGGCAGGCAGATAATCAATTTTAGGCGTAATGGCGATAACCACCACTGCGCTGATGAAAAATCCGATGCTTCCTTCGAGTGATTTCGCAATGAACGGATGTTTGCCAAACCTTCTGCCAACGAGCGCAGCTGTAATGTCGGAAATAATAAGAATGGAAAAACTCATTACGGTAATGATCTTCGGGAAGACGATAACGCAGATCGTCGCCGCTATCAGAACGTATGTCGCTCCATTGAGGGTTTTTCTTACCTTATCGCTTTCCCTCTTACGAAGTATATAACCAAAAGTACCGTAAAACCAATCCTCTATGGATTTATTGTAATACCGGGCAACGTCGACAGCAAGGAACGCGATTGTCAGCGGTATGAGAATGCCCAGTGCAATATGCTTCGGGAGAACAAAGTAAAATAGCGGGATGGACAGGGAGAAGAGGTGGATCGCTTTCCGAATCACTTCGAATCTGTAGTCGTACTCAATTATCGAGATGTGCTCGCCGTTTGCAGACTGTTGTTTATGTTGATTGAAAAGATCACCCAGTGGGCGTGGCTGTTCTTTCATTGGCAACAGATGATGTGGATTGGTTTAATTCATTGTCTTTCTTGTTGATTGCGGGAAGTTCTTCACCCCGAATCAGTTTATCGATCTCATCTCCGTCGAGTATTTCCCGATCAAGGAGTGCGCCTGCAAGACGGTGAAGGATATCGGTGTTATTTGTGAGAATTTTTTCAGCCCGGTCCATTCCATTTGTAACGATCTTCTTCACTTCTTCGTCGATGAGGACGGCAGTCGTCTCTGAATAATTCTTCGAACGTGTAATTTCTCTTCCGAGAAATATTTCTTCTTCTTTCGTTCCGTAGGCGAGCGGTCCCATACGTTCGCTCATGCCCCATTCACAGACCATCTTGTGAGCGAGATTTGTAGCTCGTTCGATGTCGTTGCCTGCTCCCGTGGTAAACTGTTTGAAAATAATTTTTTCTGCAGCGCGTCCGCCAAGCGCGTATGTGATCATTGCTTCAAGATATTCTTTTGAATAAGTGTGCTTTTCATCGATCGGTAAATAGGTCGTCACACCGAGCGCTCTGCCGCGGGGAATAATCGTCACTTTATGTACAGGATCCGCTTCCGGTACAATTTTAGCGACGAGGACATGTCCCGATTCGTGGTATGCGGTCAGACGTTTCTCCTTGTCGGATATGATGAGGCTCTTTCGTTCCATTCCCATCATGACCTTGTCCTTGGCTTCCTCGAAGTGCTGCATGGTAACCGATTTGTGATCCTTGCGTGCCGCGAGGAGCGCCGCTTCATTCACGAGGTTCGCTAAATCGGCGCCTGCCAGACCGGGTGTTCCTTTAGCGAGGATTGAAAGATCAACATCCTCGGAGAGGGGTATGTTGCGTGTGTGAACTTTAAGAATTCCTTCTCTGCCGCGCACGTCGGGTCTGTCGACCACAATCTGCCTGTCAAACCGACCGGGCCTTAACAAAGCCGGATCTAGAATATCAGGCCGGTTCGTTGCCGATATAATAATAACGCCGCTGTTTTGCTCAAATCCGTCCATTTCAACAAGGAGCTGATTCAGCGTCTGTTCACGCTCGTCGTGACCACCGCCGAGTCCTGCACCGCGATGCCGGCCGACTGCATCCATCTCATCGATGAAAATGATGCACGGAGCATTTTTCTTACCAGTTTCAAAAAGATCTCGTACGCGACTCGCTCCTACGCCGACGAACATTTCCACGAATTCGGCGCCGGAGATGGCAAAGAAGGGGACTTTGGCTTCACCCGCGACAGCACGTGCGAGAAGTGTTTTGCCGGTTCCGGGTGGACCAAGAAGGAGAACGCCGCGCGGAATTTTTCCGCCCAGTCTCTGAAATTTTGCCGGTTCACGGAGAAACTCAATAATCTCCTGAAGCTCGGTTTTTGCCTCATCAGCGCCTGCAACATCCTGGAATGTCACTTTCGGCGACCCTTCGCTCTGCACCTTGGCACGACTCTTCCCAAAAGAAAAAATTCCTTTTGTGCCTACACCCTGCATCCGTCTCATAAAGAACAGCCAGACGACGAGAATTAAAATCCACGGAAGCACGCTGAGAAGAGCATTCATCCATGTGTTATCTTCTTTCGATATGGTGAAACGGATATCTTTTTCGTTCCAGGTCTTTATTACCTCGGCGTCGATATACGGTAATGTAACAATAAAACGCTCGAGCTTTACCGTTTTACCGCTCGCTGTTACTATTTCCTGCGGGTTTTTTAGTATTCCGTGGAGGTCATAGTTGTTGATATCCGATTTTTTTACGTGAGCGCTGAGAATCTGCCCATCCTGCAGAAGCTTCTGGTATTCAGTGAATGCCAGTTCGTACTCCGAGACTTCCTGAGCGTTGAACAGTGTCATGATAATGAAAACACCCAGAATTATCGCCGACCAGCTGAGGACAACTTTCGTTACTCTACTCCAATTAAAATCGTCGTCCCCCCTTATGGGCTTTTTTGGAGAACGTACCCGGCGGGGCCGGGTAATCCTTTTTTGCTGCTCCGACTGTTTCTTCTGATTATTATCTTCCATGGTTATAAATGGTACTTAGGTTTATTTCAATTGATAGATATCGCGTAAATTTCTTGCTTTTTGGGCATAATCTAGCCCATATCCTATAACAAAAATGTGCGGTATTCTAAATCCAATATAATCAATTTTTACATTACTTTTTAATGCGGCTTCCTTCAGAAGCAGCGATGCGACCTTCACTGAGCGTGGCTTATGTGCGCGAACGAGCCTTATTATGAAATCAGCAGAAAGGCCTGAATCCACAATGTCCTCTACGACGATGA
>CAYGZY010000190.1:0-3140 GCA_964354485.1 uncultured Chlorobiaceae bacterium
CTGGACGCTTTGTAGACAAGCGTGACCCTCCCAGCTGCCAAAACAGAAAGCCCGAGTGAACCTCGGGCTTTTGTTTTTTGAGGTATGCCTCCTGCATTAGCATCTCGCTATAAGAAATATTCCTATGTAATTTACGCGCATTCCTGTAACATGCTAATTTCTTATTATTCAGTAAATCTCCCCGTTGAATTTTAATGGTGGTTTGCGTAGATTATCCCGATGCTGTACCGAGAGAGAAGTCATTCTGCGATTATTGAAATATCACTCATCGCTGTTGTCATCATCTGGGCGACAAACTATCCAATCGTGAAGTACGGACTCGTAGAGCTTAATCCATTCGTCTTTAACAGTACCAGATTTATAACCGCTTCTCTTGTTGCAGTTCTGCCATTTCTGCGGCATTATCGTTGGGAACGGATTGCGAAGGAAGACATCCATCGGATTGTATGGGCAGGCGTTGTGGCAAGTGTTGCTTACCAGGTGATGTTCATCGTCGGAATCAGCATGACGACGGCGGGGAATTCCGCAATTTTGCTCTCAACTTCACCTCTCTTCACCGTCCTCCTGAATGCCCGGCTCCAGCGCGAACGAATTAAACCCGCCGTATGGGCTGGCATGCTCTTGTCGCTTGCCGGTATCACAATGATTATCATCGGCAGCGGCAAAAAAGTAGAATTTGGCGGGAAGGACCTCCTCGGCGATTTTATCACCCTGGGTGCTGCCGCACTGTGGGCGCTTAACACCAATCTCCAGAAACCGATCCTGCACAAGTATCATGTTGCACAGTTTGCAATTGTTCAATTTGTCATCGGTGCTATCGGTTTGTCAATTATTGCACTCCCCTCGGCGCTACAGATGGACTGGCCTTCAATACATTGGACGTACTACAGTGCCGGGATTATATCAGGAGTCTTTGCGATCGGCATCGCCAACTTTATCTGGTCTTACGGCATCAACCGGATTGGTCCCGGCCGGACTGCGAATTTTGGGAACCTGGTGCCGGTTCTTGCATTCATCGTTTCATACTTCACACTGAATGAAATTCTTTACCCTATTCAGGTCATCGGGGCGGGTATCACTATCCTCGGAGTTTGGGTGGTTCGCCAGGGCAATTGAAAAACATCCGCAAATGCGGTATATTTTTGTCTGGTAGTGCAAACGGATAAATGTACAAGAATCGAAAGGAATAAGTGCATATGATTGAAACGTTCTTTCTCGCATTCATTCCTCTTTTTGTCGCGATCGACGTTTTTGGTGTTTTGCCGCTCTATGTCGGCCTGGTGGAACCTATAGAGGGGCGCAGACGAAAATTCATCCCCATTGAAGCAGTGATTGCGGCCTTCGCGATCTCTCTTGTTTTCCTCCTATCCGGGAAACTTATCTTTTCCTTTTTAGGCATCACCGAGAATGATTTCCGCGTCGGCGGAGGTATCATCCTGCTCGTTCTGGCAATACAGGATCTGGTTTTTACACGACAGGAAAGTCGAACACCGGAATCTTCATTCGGCGTCGTGCCTATCGGAATTCCACTTATCATGGGTCCTGCGGCACTGACCACAATCATCATTCTTGTCGATTCGTACGGCTACCTCCTCACGATTGTATCACTGGTTGTCAACATGGTAATTGTGCTTCTTGTGTTTCTCCAGGCAGAGCGAATCCATCGGGCTATGGGCAAGGCAGGCTCAAAAGTAGCCGGTAAGGTGGCTGCTCTCTTTCTTGCCGGTATTGCCGTGATGATGATACGGAGCGGTATACAAGCGATGATCGGTCGGTAACTCTTCTGAAAAAGCGGACCGCTCATTTTTTCAAAATGTCGTTTATGCGATTTATTTATTTTGTTAATTAAATCACTGATGATAATAATTATCGACATTGGACACCCGCCTCGAAAACCGGATCTGGTTGAACGAGAACTTCATGATGCCATTGAGAAAGTTCGGAATTCTCCCACATCGCGCATCGTCAAGGTTGTGCATGGAAACGGAGCAGCCACACGCACAACAGTCAGGAACTGGGCATATCGTACCCGTCAGTCAATACGAGCAACAATCTCTGGCGAAAATTATAATCTTTTCGATACCGCAACACAGGAAATGCGGAGTGAGTGCGGACAGTACTCCGATCCGGACCTTGGCAGGGGAAACAAAGGGATTACCATCATTTGGGTGAAATGATTCAGTTGTTAGTACTTGGTAAATTTGCCGCCCACTAGTTTATAATGCTCGTTAAATAATATCTTTCAGGTTACAGTAATTTCTGTTGCCCTGCGTCAGTCTCATTTTCGATGGCGGAGTGTAGTGCGTTTCCAAGTGCTGGTAAATCGTTTTTAATAATTTCTCACAATATATCAAGATCGACCTCTTCATAACCGTGGATTAATTGATTGCGTGTTCCAATTATCTGTTTCCACGGAATCATCGGTCGTCGTCTTTGTTTCTCGGATGTAACTTTACTCGAAACTTCACCTAATATCTCGATCAGTCTTACAAGCGCAAGCTGTTCGTTAACTGTTAAGTCGTTCCTTTCTTTGCTAATTGTAAATTGAATTGCCTTCTGTACAGCGTCGTACATATGACGCAGTCGGATGATATCGCTTTTATCTTTGGGCATAAAGTACTTGTGCTTCCTGAAGTATATTATCTCTAAAATAACGGCTAAGACTCATAGGTGTAGGTAGATCGATCTTCTTTCTAAACAGAACTGAAAGTTCATTTTCTAAATCAATAAACGCAAAACCGGGAGTCTGCCCTGATAGAAATTCTATGAGAATATCCAGATCGCTTTCGGAATTTGCATTTCCATAAATAGAAAAACCAAAAATAGAAAGTTATTTTATCCCATAGCTTAAACAGATTTGTTGCAATTTATCATATTGTTTATTTGTTAAAGTCATATTCTTGTAATTCATTCCCTTATCATTTATCAGGGACTTTCTTTTTTTTCTGTGTTTCAATCTAATATGTAATTTTCATATTATCCATAGATATATATAAAATAACAAAAGCATTATCGTGCTCTTTATGTGCATTTTCCTTATCTTTGGAAAGGAATTTGCAGTATAAGGCGGAAGTTGATGCGTAAAAACAACGGTGCACAATATATTAGTCATACCAGAGGCAGAAAGCGCATGGCTCGTT
>CAYGZY010000191.1:0-2737 GCA_964354485.1 uncultured Chlorobiaceae bacterium
AGGATAGCCTCTCTCCTTTCCGGAGTTTATAACCCCGGAGGAATTCTTCTGCAGTCATTCTCTTCTTACCTTCCTGTTGTATCTCCATTATTTCTACAGATCCATCACCAGTCCCGATCGTGAGATTGCCATCCGCCCTGAGTATCGATCCACTTTCGTGGTGACCGGTAGCGGATGAAATTTTTGTCCGATAAATCTTCAGAATCGTTGATCCGTGGTGAGTAAAAGCGGTGGGTTTTGGTGATAGTCCCCGGATAAAATTATGGATCTCTGACGACGATTTTGACCACGGTATAAGACAGTCGTTTTTGTAAATTTTGGGAGCCGGGGAACTGAGGGCATGATCCTGCCGATGCGTGGTAACGTTGCCCATTTCGATGAGACGGATGGAATGTAAAACGAGTTCAGCGCCGGCAGCTGCAAGCGTGTCGTGGAGCTCTCCCGCCGTTTCATCAGGTCCTATCGGAACGCGGGACTGGAGTATGATATCGCCCGTATCAACTTGTTCACGGAGGAAAAAGGTCGTGACACCTGTTTCTTTCTCGCCCCGGATAATGGCCCAGTTAATCGGCGCAGCACCGCGGTATTTTGGCAGGAGTGAAGCATGGAGGTTGAAAGACCCGAGTTTTGGCAGGCGGTAGACCTCCGGCGGAAGAATCCGGAAAGCCACAACGACGAATACATCCGCTTTGAGCTTTTCAAGTTCAGCAATGAACGCTGTGTCGCACAACGACTGGGGCTGTAGCAAAGGCAAATTATGTTCAATCGCATATTTTTTTACACTGGAAGGCGATTCTCTGAGCCCCCTCCCTGCCGGTTTATCAGGAACCGTGACAACGCTTGCAATATCGTATTTGTTCTCGAAAAGAATTCTTAAACTCGGCAGTGCAAAATCGGGCGTTCCCATGAATACGACACGCATGCACACTCACCATTCAGTAATTAATGTCTGCTGCGGTAATGACGGGGTATTCAACATCAAGCTCACCATTCCTGATTTTTTTAAGGTTATCTTCGTGTAATTTCCGTTTAGCTGGAGACAGGTGATCGATAAAGAGAACTCCATCGAGGTGGTCAACTTCATGAAGAATCACGCGCGCAAGAATACCCTCAGCATCGATGGATGCATCTTTGAATGATGTATCCTTGTAACTGACTCTGATTTTCTCTGCCCGTTCAACTTCATCCCTGATGTGCGGAACGCTCAGACATCCCTCCTCCATGATCGACGTGTCCTTACCCGTAATGATTTCCGGATTAATCAGAGCAAAAGGTTTGACATCCTCTAGTCCTTCCATTTCAGATACATCAATAACGATGACGCGCTTCAGGATGCCCACCTGATTTGCCGCCAATCCTATTCCATTTGCTTTGCGCACCGTCTCGAACATATCGATAATCAACTTGAGGATTTCGTTGTTGAAATTGCCGACGGATTGTGCTTTTTTCCGCAGCGGCGGAGATCCATCCGTATAGATTGGTAGTACTGCCATATAGTCGATTACATCATTTTATATTCAATATAAATATCAACAAAAATAAAAACAAAAGGGTTGCTTATATTCCAGAATCCTGCATGCGCCGAAAAATCTTCTCGCGTAATATTCACTATCCAGCAGGGATACTGTTACACCGCGCTTAATACTTGCATGTGAGAATAAACCATCCCCGATGTAAATGCCGACGTGGGAAGGAAAGCTGCCGCACAGAGCAAAAAAACCAGATCTCCGAGCCTGAGATTTTCACGGTCGACATGTTTCCCGAACTCATACTGCGCCTGACTGGAATGCGGCATGAGGATTCCCCAGGTCTCGTAAAATATCCGCAATGTGAATCCGGAGCAGTCAAATCCGCTGCTGTCTTCGCCATTCTTCCTGTACCTCACCCCCAAGTATCCCTCTTTTCTTAATCCTGTTTTCGTAATCACTGCTGAAGAGTTCTTCACCGTCAGATCCGGAAGGGGTAATGCTGCTATTTCCCTGTTCAAAGAATCCCTCTTCCCCGAAATCACCGGCGGTTAATGTATCGCTTCTGCCTGAATCTCCCGGACGGTGCTGTGCGTTAATCGGTGAAGTAAGATATGAGAGCATCAGGCCGATGAATGCGACGGAATAATTGGAGCGGTCCTTATGCCGCCAGATGGATGACGGCCGACGCTCAGAGAGCATCATGGAGGTCCTCCCTGTGCCGGGAAGGCCCTTTGCCATCAGCCGAGGTATGCCCGGAGCTGTTTACTCCTGGAAGCATGACGCAGTCGTCTGATTGCTTTCTCTTTGATCTGACGAACTCTTTCACGTGTGAGTTGAAACTTTTCGCCGATTTCTTCGAGTGTAAGGGAATGCTCGCGTCCCAAGCCGAAATAGAGACGGATGACTTCAGCCTCACGCTCTGTGAGAGTGCTCAATGCGCGTTCTACTTCCTTGCTCAACGATTCCTTCATGAGCGCGAAGTCGGGCATCGGTGTTCTCTCGTCCTGTATGACATCGAGGAGGCGGTTATCTTCCCCCTGAATGAACGGCGCATCCATAGAGAGATGTCGTCCCGATATTTTCAGTGTGTCTGCGACTTCGAAGAGGGACATATCGAGTTCCTCGGCAAGTTCGCTGGCGCTCGGTTCTCTCTCGAACTCCTGTTCGAGGGTACTGAATGCCTTTCCTATTTTGTTGAGCGCACCTACTCTGTTGAGAGGTAACCTTACAATCCGCGACTGCTCGGCGAGAGCCTGAAGGATAGACTG
>CAYGZY010000192.1:0-19117 GCA_964354485.1 uncultured Chlorobiaceae bacterium
CCGCGCGACGGTGTGAACGTCCGGGTGAGTTGTATCAGGTGTTATAACTACAAGCTTATCGAGTCCGTTCGTATACAATTCATACGGTAGAATTTTTCTGCGAACCGCAACTTCGTAATAGTAAGGAGGTAGACTGTCAAGAAGTTGGCGGATGAATTGAAGACGACCCTTGTTCCCGAAAATTCCTGTGGGATCAACTGTCTCGAAGGAATAGTATTCAGCAATCGCGTGATAAATTGTTTCACAATCTACATCCAGATCCTCTACGAGGATATCGATGAGCCGACGTTTATCGCTCGTTTTCTTTTGTATCTCAAATGCCTGCTCAATTTTTTCGTGCGGAACATTCCCTCGTTCCATGAGTATCTGGATGAGCCGCATCGGCTGTATTTTCCGGTTCTTCCCGTCATGGACACCATTATCGATAAAGGATGAATTTTCATCCAATACACCCGATTCATCGGCTAACGATCCGGTAAAATCTTTTTTTTGTGCCGGGGAGATCTCTGGATGTACATTACTTTTTCCATTACTGCCTCCCTCCCGTGCCGTTAAAGCAGACGAGTGCACATTACCCTTATCTAGCGGTTTTTCAGGGATGTGATCCGGATTGGAATTTTTATTTACGAGTGCTCCAAAAGACTCTAATAAATTTTTCACCTTGAACGGTTTAGAATTATGTTGCATAACAGACCCTCTTATAGAATAAACCTTGTAGACAATATTCTTTAAAAATTTAATCTATTGTACTATAATAGAGAGTGACAGACAACACCCTGCGTGATGCAGAACAAAGAAGGATCAATGCTGATGGTCAAATCTGATAAAAAAACCGAAGGGGATATGACAGAATCGGCTGCTTATAGCAGAATTTGAAAAACTGCAGGATTTCTCAATCCGAGGGTATAGGCAGGAAAGCGCTGCTGTATGGCGTGGAACGACCGTACACCCCCGTCCGGTGAATACGGAGAGTTATTTCCCGTTACTCTGCCGTTGTTCTTCCAGAACCTCCGATGCCGATTCTATGAGTTTCTGTGCTTCGTACGACTGAAGATCGCGTATCGTGTTGTGAATACGTTTCATTGCGCCATCAATGCGGTCAAGCCAGCGAATGATTTCCTGATCGGTCTCAAACCGCTTGCGTATCTCCTGCGTAGTAACGGCAATCACAGCGAGCGGATTGTTTACGTTGTCCTGGAGAAGCATAGTGATATCTTTGATGAGCGTGTTATAAATCTGCTGACGATCCAGCACTCTTTCTACTTTTCTGCGCCGTTCTTCTTCCTGCCGGTGTTCGCGTCTCACTCTCTGAACCTGGAGAAGTGCGGCCGCCGCCAGCCAGAGAAAGAAAAGCGAGTCAAATTCCATGACGTAATCGAGGAGGGAATACTTACTCGTCTCCGACGAAAAGAAACTGACCGAGGTTAGGAGATAGTAGAGGTAAATAATCAATGCCGCAACCAGTACGGGGTACTTCTCTATTACTTTACGGATCGATAACCAAATAGTCATTATGATCTTTTTCATAACCGTGTCCTTTGTTGTTATTCTACTTTCCGTTTATTGACAGACGAACACTGATTGCAAGGGCAGTTCATCCGCAGGTACTCCCACGTATATATCCCAGCGTTATGACCGTCTGCCCATTCTATCTGAATCGCATACGAGCCAACTTGTCGAATATCTACGAGCTCATACTGACGTGGATCATTTCCTATTGGCTGCGGAGCAACCTCCCGGAGCAGGACGGTCTCACCCTGACAGCCGGCACATGGGCAGAGCGAACGTAATTGGTGCAACGTGAAGGTGCTTTGGTGGTTATCCCTCCACGTTACGAGTAATTCGTCCGGACTAACCCTCTTTATGTTCTGTGCTTGCATCTTACGATCAATTCATCATTTTGCCGAAAAATCCCCATTAACCATAAAAAGCACTATGAGGATACAAAATTGCAACGATATAAGCAAGCATGTTGTGATTTACCATTTGCATCTGCCTCCATTTTTCACGAAATTTTTAACACAGCCTGAACCGGATGAATCATAGACAAATGGAACCACTCTACGCAGATATTGCCATTCCCTCCACGACGGATAAGGTTTTCACGTATATCGTACCTGCCGCCCTCCGTGAAATTCTTAAGACAGGGATGCGGGTTATTGTGCCCTTCGGCAGGCGTAGGGCTGTCGGCTTCGTGGTGGGGACTAAAAGTGCAACCTCGGTCGAAAATCTGAAATCCATCAGCGACCTCGTCGATCTTACACCGATGATTCACGATCCCCTTATCAAAGTAGCAGTGTGGATGTCACAGTACTATTCCGCTCCCCTGGGCGATATCCTAAAAACAATGTATGTGACGGGTACACCTACCGTCGGCAGTAAAAAAATATCCCTCATCACAAATAACATTCAGCATCCCCTGACGGCGAAACAGATGGCTGTCGTCACTGAGTTGTCGAAGGTAAAAACCATTACTTTCCGGCAACTTACGCGCAGACTTGAATTCAAGAATATATATGCTATTCTAAATAAACTCGTTGAACTGGGAATCGTGGAAGTGAAGGACTCGTCCATTTCACACCGTGTTAAAGAAAAAGAAGAAAAGGTGGTGGTGTTCCGGGAGGAATCAGTCGGACATCTTCACATGTGGTGCAAGGAGCTCACCGCCCGTACGTCGAGCCGCAACACAAGACAGCTTGCTCTCATCCGCTACCTTCTCAAGTGTGCGGGAGAATGCAAAAGCATCTCGCTGACCGATCTTTTAAAAAATTCAGGCAGTTCGCTCTCCACTGTACGTTCGTTAGTCGAAAAGAACATCATTACATTAGATAAACGAACGGTTGTCCGGCCGCAGGTGTATGATCTCTATGAGTCCGCCCTTGGGACAACGTCGATAACACTGAATGCGCATCAGGAGCAGTCTCTGCGAATGATCGAGGCAAAGCTCGGCGGCGGGGCGTTTCATGCTTTTCTTCTCCATGGAATTACCGGAAGCGGTAAAACTCAGGTGTACATCGAAGCGATCAGAAAAGTTCTGGCGCTCGGAAAGACTGCCATTGTGCTCGTACCTGAAATATCTCTTACCCCGCAAATCGTACGCAGATTCCGGTATCATCTGGGCGAGAGCGTGAATGTTTTCCACTCGCGAATGACACAACGAGAAAGGTACGACGCATGGCATCAGGTACGGGAGAAAAAGAGTTCCGTCATCATTGGTCCCAGATCTGCCGTCTTTGCGCCGTTGAAGAACGTTGGCCTTATTGTGGTAGATGAGGAGCACGAAACGTCGTACAAACAGTACGACCAATCACCACGTTACCACGCGCGCGATGTTGCGATCATGCGTGCCGTTCATGAAAATGCATGCATAATTCTCGGCTCAGCGACACCGTCGCTTGAGTCGTATCACAATGCCCAATCCGGAAAATATACACTGCTCGAGCTTCCTACACGAGTTGATACGGCTCAACTCCCTGCTGTGCAGATAGTCGACATGACGACGGAACGTGCGGGGAAATTCGACCAGTACCGACAGAAACGCAAGGAAGAATATAAAAAGGACGCAGAACTTGCACGTCTGAAACAGCCGGCATTTGAGTTCAGCGCAATATCCGACACGCTAAGGGAAAAAATTGAAGATCGCCTCCGCAAGCGGGAAGGGATCATCCTGCTGCAGAACCGCCGCGGTTTTTCCCCTTCTCTGCAGTGTCCGCAGTGCGGCTATCTTGAACAGTGCGATAACTGCAGTATTTCTCTCACCTACCATTCTGCGAAGGATCATCTGCAGTGCCACTACTGCGGATCTGTAAGGCAGGCGCCCATCTTCTGCCCGCAGTGCCAATCTACCAGCTTTAAATACATCGGCATAGGCACTCAGCGTGTGGAAGGAGAGATTAAAAAGCTTTTTCCTTCGGCGAGAATTCTACGGATGGACCTCGACACGACTGCCGGCCGTGGTGTTCACGAAGTCATCCTCAGGAAATTTTCCCAGGGTGAGGCAGACATTCTCCTCGGAACTCAGATGGTTGCAAAAGGACTCGATTTCCCGCGTGTCACTCTGGTGGGTGTGATATCGGCCGATACACAGATGCTTCTCCCAGATTTCCGATCCGGGGAACGGACTTTCCAGCTGCTGACACAGGTTTCGGGAAGAGCCGGGCGGAGCACACTCGCAGGCGAAGTTGTCATCCAGACACTCCAACCCACCCATCCTAGTCTGCAGCACGTTCTTTCTCATGATTATAAAGGTTTCTACGAAGAAGAGATTGTAAACAGACAGGAACTTGATTATCCCCCGTTTTCCCGACTCATCCTTATTGAATTCAAGGGAAAACGCGAGAATGAAGTAGCTCTGCATGCGCAGGAGTTCATAAAGCTTCTAAAGAAACGGAATGCAACTCTTATTATTCTCGGACCTGCACCTGCGGCGATAACAAAAATCAAGGGATACTTTCGTTATCACATAGTCATCAAAAGTGTGAAGTCCGGAGATCCCGCGGGTAAAATAGTCCGTACTGCGTTGAACGAGGCAGTCTCAGCCTATCGGGCTTCATCGTTCGCCAAAGGGAGAAGCGTGAAATTGACGATCGACGTTGATCCGGTAGGCATGATGTAAAAACTGCAAATTCAAAACCCGCTCCCCTCGTTTCCGGTACAGCATAATCTCCCTGGTACGATAAGACAAATAAAAAAATCCCGGTAAACATCAGATTGTCCACCGGGATCTAATGCGAAGAGGAGTTACAATCTAGATCTTCTTTACGTTCGCTGCCTGTAACCCCTTGGGTCCCTGCTCAACGTCAAACTGGACTTTGTCACCCTTATTCAGGATTTTGTACCCTTCGCTGGTAATTGCATTGAAGTGTACAAAGACATCTTCCCCATTCTGACGAGAGATGAAACCGTACCCTTTTGGTCCGCTAAACCACTTCACGGTACCCTCTTCCATGGAGCTTCCTTTCAATAAAGTGTTACTTAAATGTACCCGAGGCTCTGTCGGTTGAAATATCTTCCATCCAGCTTTGCCAGACCTTTTTGGCTTTTAACGCTTGAACCCCACTGTGGATGTGCATACCGGCTGCACAAACACTTACCCACTATCATCAAACAGTGACGCTTGTTCTGCGATGATGAACCTCGTGGAATGGCCTATGGAAGGTGAACCAACACGGGGACTACATCTGCAGCGACATCGTAAAAGCTTGGCTACGCCATCCCATTAAAGAAAACATGCAATTAACGGGACAAAAACGGTGTACTGTTACTTACTCTCAAAGATAATTAATTATTGAGCAGAAGGCAAGAATTTTCTAACAGAGAGTCATCCGTAACTGAAAATTGAGCGTGTAGCATTAAAAATTCAATATTTCAGTTGATTTTGGGATTTAAAAATGAGAAATTTGGGTATAGTGATGCCATGACCTTCGTTGCAGATACAATGCTGGGAAAACTCTCCCGCTGGCTCCGCATACTTGGGTACGACACGATATATAATCCGACGATGACGCCTGATCAAATGGCCGAAGCGGCAGAGAACCGGGATTCAATATTTCTGACGAGAAGAACTCAGAAGACCAGCTGCGATTCATCGTCGAACGCTGCAACCTGAACATCAGCGGCACGCTCTTCACCCGATGCCTGGAATGCAACACCGAAGTAATTCGGATTTCCAAGGATCTGCTTCAGGGGAAAATACCACAGCGTACATTTGAGGGAACCGATGACTTCTATAGATGTCCTCAATGTAATAATATTTACTGGAGCGGCACGCACTACAGAAATACACTGAACAAGCTACAGCGTATATTTCATCCGAATCTTTGAGATGTGAAAGGGGAAAACCATGGAACTCATGCTCGTTACCATAGAGAAACCGCCGGATATGAATTTCATCCTGGGCCAGTCGCATTTTATTAAAACGGTCGAAGACCTGTATGAAGTCATCGTCTCGACAAATCCCGCAATGAAATTCGGTATCGCCTTCTGCGAATCATCGGGACCCGCACTCGTTCGATTCATCGGGAACGAGCAGAAACTGATCGAGCTTGCACAAAAAAACGCTCTGAAACTCGCCTGCGGTCATTCGTTCATCATTTTCATTGAAGGCGGTTTTCCGATCAATATACTCAACGGCGTCAAAAATGTGTCCGAAGTCTGTACTGTCTTTTGTGCAACTTCAAATCCTACCGAGGTTATTGTTGCCGAATCACAACAGGGCCGCGGCATCATGGGTGTCATAGACGGTATGAAGTCAAAGGGGATTGAAATGGATACCGACATCCAGGATAGAAAAGGATTTCTAAGAAAAATCGGATACAAGCTAAGCTGAACTATAATCTGTCATACAGCATTCTATCAAGTATATAATGAGGAGAACAAATTATGAATAAACTCCAATTTTTTCGGACCCTGATTATTACGTATGGGATCATGCTCCTGTCGGGATGTCAGGCAGACGAGCGACGGATCCGGGATATCGTCAGAGAAGAATTTTCTCAATTGATGCAGCGATCAGTCATCACCGACGTGAATGTTATTGGTCCGTACAGTCCTGCCCAGAGAGTCGGCAATTTTCTTTTCGCATCAGGCCAGATCGCACTTAACCAGGAGACAGGCCAGCTGGAGAACCGGGATATAGAAACGGAGACTCGCAGGGTGCTTGATAATCTCATGATGATTCTCCGGAAAGCGGGATTTGATTCATCAGATGTTGTGTCCACGACCGTTTACTTAAAGGATATGGCTAATTACTCCAAAATGAACACCATATACGGAGGATACTTCCAGGATGGGAATTATCCGGCACGGGTAACGGTACAGGTAGCGGCTCTCCCGAGAGACGCGAATATTGAAATTTCTGCAATCGCATACAAACCCGAAAAGGATTAATTATGAAAACATTCGTATTAATCTCCATTTTTTGCCTCTCACTGAACGCACAACCTGTACTTAACACTCAGATCCCGCAACCGAAACAGGTACTCGGCTATGAACTCGGGGAAAAGTTCACTCCGCATTCACTGATTGAAAAATACATTTCCGTTCTCCAAACGGCTGCAAAGGACCGTATCCGCGTGTTCCCGTACGGTGAGACATACGAAGGGAGAACTCTTTATCTCGTCGTTGTCAGCTCACCGGAGAACCTGAACCGCCTCGAGGAGATCAAGGCGAACATTCAGAGACTATCCGATCCGCGATCCATCGATGATCAGGAAGCTAATAAAATTATAAAATCAAATCCGGCTGTTGCATGGCTGTCGTACGGTGTCCATGGAAACGAAGCATCTGCTTCCGAAGCCGGGCTTGACGTCCTCTACCAGCTTGCAGCCCGAACTGACGAGGAAGTTATGATGCTGCTTAAAAACCTGGTCATTGTGATCGATCCGCTTCTCAATCCGGACGGTCATGAACGTTACGTAAATTTCCAGACAACACATACGGGGAAAAAACCGGTTGAAGACCGTACTGCAGTAGAACACAGCGAAGACTGGCCGGGCGGACGTTCCAATCATTACTACTTCGATCTTAATCGCGACTGGGCATGGCTGACACAGATAGAAACTCAGGCGCGCATAAAAGTGTATCAGGAATGGAAACCACAGGTACATGCTGATTTCCATGAGATGGGTTATAACAGTTCATATTTCTTCTTCCCGTCGTTCAAGCCGGTAAACAAGAACATTCCGAAGAATACCGTCGAATGGGGAGAGATTTACGGACGAGCAAACGCAGCTGCATTTGATACAAAGGGCTGGAGTTACTGGAGCGGCGAAGTATTCGATCTTTTCTACCCCGGATTTGGCGACTCCTGGCCCTCGCTCAACGGCGCAATAGGAATGACCTACGAACAAGCCGGTGGGGTCGGGGTCAGGGTGAAGCGATCCGATGAGAGTATTCTTACGCTGAAAGACCGGATGGAACATCACTCGACGACATCCTTTGCCACACTCCGCGCAACCGCCGAAAATCGGGAGAAACGCCTGCACGATTTTTACCAATTCTTCAAGGACGCCATCAACGAGGGGCGTACCGGAGCGCTCAAAGCTTACATTGTGAATCCGTCGAAGGACCCAGCGCAAGCCGCGAAAATGGTCGACCTTCTCATGAGGCAGGGTGTAGAGGTTATGAAGACGCAAGAAGAAGCCACCCTCGGCGGATTATCAACGTATTTTACGAAAGGGGTTATAACAAAAAAAATTCCATCGGGAAGTTACATCATTTCACTTGAACAGCCGGCAAAGCGGCTAATTACCTCCCTTATGGAAGAGGAACCTGAGCTTGCGGATACATTCTTCTACGATATATCGACATGGGCACTGCCTGTGGCGTTTGGGGTGGAAACATACTGGACCGGCAAACCGGTTACAGTTTCTACGACGAAAGTAGTAAGCGCTGAGGGACCTAAGGGTACTGTAATAGGCGGGAAAGCGGTATATGCTTACGTCTTCCGGTGGAACTCAAACAATGCAGTACGGGGACTTGTGTGGCTGTTACAGAACAATTACAAGGTCCACACCGCCATGAAAGATTTCACCATGAGCGGTGAAAAATTCAGCAGGGGCAGTATTATCATTCCCATAGGCGGTAATCCTTCAAATATTTATGAAAAAATCAATGAACTTGCACAGACGTACTCCATTACCATCTATTCTGCACAGAGCGGATACACCGATCATGGTATGGATCTCGGTTCAGACCGCGCGGTGAGGTTAAAAAAACCAAAAATAATCGTTGTAACGGATTCACCGGTCTCGTCGGAATCATACGGCGCAATCTGGTCTATGTTCGACAACAATTACGGAGTTGATTTTATACCGGTTAAACTTGACCGGTTGGGATGGATGGATATGCACGATTACACAGCCATCATATTCCCTGATGACTGGAGCGGCGGACAGGGCTATAAAAGTCAGCTTGATTCGAACGTTGTGCAGAAAATTAAAACGTGGATTGCCGGAGGAGGAACCTTCATCGGCATAGAAGGCGGTGCGGCATTCGCTTCCGCCTCCGTCGGGAAAATCGCCGGCGTGAAAATAAAGGAAAAGAAAAAAAGCGACGAAAAGAAAGACCAGAAGCCGGATGATAAGAAGGTCGATAAGAAAGATGATAAACCGTCGGAAGAGGAACTTGAAAAATTAATGACAGTCGAAGAACGTGTGCGAAAGAACCGGCTGGAGAATATTCCGGGCACAATGCTGAAAGTGAAACTTGACAACTCGCACCCGCTCGGATTCGGTTACGACTCCATTATCACGGTTCTCAAGACATCGAATACGATGTACGAGTTGAGCCCAAAGGGGTTTAATGTGGGAATATATACGAAGTCGCCGCGACTGAGCGGTTACCTCTCAAAAGAAAATGAAAAGCTTCTCGGAGAAACCCCATCCATTGTTCACGAACAGTTAGGCGCCGGGAATATCGTCCTCTTCGCCGATGATCCAAACTTCCGGATGTTCTGGGACAACCTGAATAGAGTCTTCTTCAACAGTGTACTGCTCCTCCCCAGTATTCGCAACGTAACGATAGGCGCTGAGGGACAATGAAAATTTAAGGAATATCCTTAAATAAGCGTGTAATAGTTTTAGGTTGATATGTTGTTGGATATCTGCAAATTAACTAAATTATGTGCAACATTTTTCACTCACCGATAATTGTTTAAGAATTAGTATGCCAACATCTGTTGATCACAAATCCATTAAAGCCCCGCGTGGGAAACAACTCACATGCAAAGGGTGGCTTCAGGAAGCCGCCATGCGGATGCTGATGAATAACCTCGACGCCGAGGTAGCTGAAAAGCCCGAAGAACTCATCGTGTACGGAGGAACAGGCAAGGCGGCGCGCAACTGGGATTGCTACGAAGCGATCATTAAGAGCCTGAAGAATCTCGAAAATGATGAGACGCTTCTTGTACAGTCGGGCAAACCGGTGGGTATTTTCAAATCGTATCCGGATGCACCGCGGGTACTCATATCCAACTCCATGCTAGTACCGAAGTGGGGAACGTGGGATGAATTCCGCAGGCTTGAAGCGCTCGGATTAACGATGTACGGACAAATGACTGCCGGAAGCTGGATATACATCGGCACACAGGGAATTCTACAGGGCACTTATGAAACTTTCGCTGCTTGTGCCGATAAATATTTCGGCGGGTCGTTAGCCGGGAAATTCCTTCTCACAGCAGGTTTGGGCGGCATGGGCGGAGCGCAGCCGCTTGCCGCAACGATGAACGGTGCCGCATGCCTCGCCGTTGAAGTTGATCGCACACGGATTGAACGTCGTTTGAAAACGAAGTATGTCGACAGGATGACAACACGGCTCGATGAGGCGCTTCACTGGATTATGGACGCCCGTTCAAAGAAAGAAGCCGTTTCGGTTGCTCTGCTTGGCAACGCAGCTGAAGTACTTCCTGCGATCGCCCAGCGCGGTATCATTCCCGATATTCTTACCGACCAAACATCGGCGCATGATACCCTTAATGGATATGTCCCTCACCAGATGAGTTATGAAGAAGCGCTTGAATTGCGAAAGTCCAATCCGGAAAAGTATATCGCATTGGCACGCGCATCGATTGTTCAGCACGTCAGTACAATGCTTGATTTCCAGAGTCGCGGCGCCAAAACATTCGATTATGGCAACAACATACGTGGCGAAGCGAATGCAAACGGTCTGACCAATGCATTCGACATTCCCGGATTTGTTCCCGAGTTTATCCGACCTCTTTTCTGTGACGGTAAGGGACCTTTTCGGTGGGTTGCACTCTCCGGTAATCCGGAGGACATTTACCGAACTGACCGTGCTATCATTGAAACATTCCCTGAGAACAAACCGCTCTGCCAATGGATCGAGAAGGCGCAACAGCAGGTGAAATTCCAGGGCTTACCTGCACGTATCTGCTGGCTTGGATACGGGGAACGTGCAAAAATGGGAATTATTTTCAACAACCTCGTGGCTCGTGGGGAAGTTGAAGCGCCTATTGTCATCGGGAGGGATCATCTCGATTGCGGATCTGTTGCATCGCCCAATCGGGAAACCGAAAAGATGAAAGACGGAAGCGATGCGATAGCTGACTGGCCCATACTCAACGCTCTTCTCAACGCTGTTGGGGGAGCGAGCTGGGTGAGTGTCCATCACGGAGGTGGCGTCGGCATCGGAATGTCGATTCATGCCGGCATGGTCATAGTTGCCGACGGTACAAAGGAAGCTGAAAAGCGTCTCAACCGTGTATTGACCTACGATCCGGGAATGGGTATTGTACGCCATAGTGATGCGGGGTATGAACGGGCGATTGAGAATGCAAAGAAATTCGGGGTTAAGATACCGATGATGAAGTAGGTTTGAAGGGTAGATAGGTAAATTAAAATAATGCAATCCTTCGTACTTCAGGATAAATATTGCGTCATTACACGAGTTAGGCGAAACAATTTAAAGGATTAGATAATTTTTGAATTCTATGAAAATGCCAAGATTAAAAATATGTGAGCTTGAGGCTAAAATACCAATTATTCAGGGAGGAATGGGTGTTGGAGTTTCTTTATCGGGATTAGCCTCGGCTGTAGCAAATGAGGGTGGTATTGGTGTGATTGCTACTGCTGGTATTGGTATGCTTGAACCTGATTTTAGCACAAATTTTAGAGAAGCGAACAAAAGAGCCCTGAGAAAAGAAATAAGAAAGGCAAGGGAAATGACAGACGGGATTATTGGAGTCAACCTAATGCTGGCTCTTTCAGATTATTATGAACTTGTGCAGATTGCTGTAGATGAAGGAGTAGATTTAGTTTTACTTGGAGCAGGACTTGCATTAAAATATCCAGAAACATTGCCATCAGATAGATTAAGAAAGATCTCTACAAAGATTGTACCTATTGTATCTTCTGCAAGGGCTGCTAAAATTATATTTCAATATTGGGCAAGAAATTATAATCATGTGCCGGATGCTGTAGTTGTTGAGGGTCCTTTAGCTGGAGGACATCTCGGTTTCAAAAAAGAGCAAATAAATGACCCTGATTATAGATTAGAAAAAATACTCCCCGAGGTTATTTCAGCAATAAAAACTTTTGAGCAACAATTTAATAAAAGTATCCCAGTAGTTGCTGCCGGCGGTATATACACTGGAGCGGATATTAATAAATTTATTCAATTAGGAGCACAAGGGGTGCAGATGGCAACCAGATTTGTTGCGACTTATGAGTGTGATGCCTCCATAGAATTCAAAAATGCATATGTAAAATGTAAAGAGGAGGATCTTGTCATAATAGATAGTCCCGTTGGATTACCTGGAAGAGCAATACGAAACAAATTTTTAAATGATATATCCGCAGGTATGAAAAAACCCTTTAAATGTCCGTGGAAGTGTTTGAAAACTTGTGACTTCAGAAAAGTACCCTACTGTATCGCTCTCGCACTAACCAATGCCAAAAAAGGAAAACTTGAAGATGGGTTCGCATTTGCAGGTTCTAACGCGTTTAGAGTAGATAAAATCGTCTCTGTTAAAGAATTAATTAGGACCTTATTGGTAGAATATGAAAAGGCAACATCTATATAAATTGCTTCGCCTAACAATCGCAACCACAACACTCGCTTTGTTAATATGATATTATTGTGCTCATTCAGCGGTTGCTTGAACGTTATCGGCAGCCCTAAGACGATAGTGCAACATCCGAACTGATGAAATAGTTGTTAATTTTTCGGTTGCCAAATATTTTTAATTTGATTAGCTTTGTAAAATAATACTATGCTAACAGATACAATAATGTATAAAGCACTTGTTGAAAAAGATGTTTCTTTCGAAGGAACATTTATTGCAGCAGTTAAGACAACAGGTATATTTTGCCGACCAACTTGCACGACAAGAAAACCTAATAAAGAAAATGTAGAATTTTTCAAAACTACCAAAGAAGCTATACTCCACGGTTACAGACCCTGCAAGGTTTGTTGTCCGTTAGAAAAGTTAGGCGAAACTCCTAACTACATCAAAGATATTCTGAAAGAAATCAGTAACAATCCTTCAACTAAATTAAAAGATTGTGATTTGCGTTCAAAAGGAATTGAGCCGAACAAATTACGTAGATGGTTTTTAAAAAATCACGGCATAACATTTCATTCTTATCAACGAATGTTCCGTATCAATTCAGCTTTTAAGAAAATACAAAACGGTGAAACAGTAACTTCAGTGGCATTTGAGACAGGTTACGAATCTTTAAGTGGTTTTAATGACTCATTCAAATCTATTTTTGGTGTATCACCTACCAATAGTAAAGACAAGCAAATAATAAACATCACACGACTTGAAACTCCATTAGGAGCTATGTTTGCTTGTGCAGTTGAGCAAGGTATTTGTCTTTTAGAATACACCGACAGACGAATGTTGGAAACAGAGTTAAAGACATTGACTAAACTTTTAAATGCTTCGATCATTCAAGGCACGAACAAACATTTTGATTTACTTCACCAACAACTAACCGAATATTTTGAGGGAAAGCGAAAAGAATTTTCCGTTTCATTGTTTACTCCGGGAACAGAATTTCAAAAATCCGTTTGGATGGAATTACAAGGAATTCCTTATGGTTCAACACGTTCATACAAACAACAATCAATTGCATTAAAGAAACCCAAAGCAATTCGTGCAGTTGCAACCGCAAATGGAATGAACAGAATTGCAATCATCATTCCTTGCCATAGAGTAATTGGAAATGATGGACATCTGACAGGTTACGGTGGCGGACTGTGGAGAAAGAAATGGTTACTTGATTTGGAAAAAGCAAATCAGTAAAACAACCGATATCCCTTCCTGACAGCAATCCCAGAGGAGTGAAGATCGCAGAAATAACCAGCCGAACAGTTTAAGTTGTACTTGCACCTCGTGCTCATCTAGAAGTTGCTGCTCAACGCTCTGAACTGTCAAATGTTGGAGTGTATTTCTTGATCGGCACAGCAGATGAAGAAAGTCTTCCACTGGTTTATGCTGGTGAAGCGGAAGACAGCTTAATCCGTTTACGACAGCACAACAAGACAAAGGACTTTTGGCAAGTCGCTTTGGTCTGTATTTCTCGAACTCAGCATTTCACCAAGACTCATGTTAAGTACCTTGAATGGTATACACATTAGGAGATCAATAAAGCTGGGCGCTTCCGTTTAGACAATCCGACCATACCTACATGTACTCATATTTCTGAATCAATGCAAGCTGATCTCAAGGACAACTTCGAAATCCTTCGTATTCTTGTATCAACTTTAGGTTACCCGCTTTTCGACGAGATTCAGAGGCCGGAGAAAAAGGACCTCCTCTATTGTACAGGAAAGATGCTGAGGCGACAGGTGAATATACCGAAGATGGATTCGTTGTTTTTGAGGGGTCAACTGCCAATTTGGAGGAGGCCAAGTCAGCAAAAGGAACTTGGGTGTCGCATATTAGAGAGGCTCTTATTCAGTCTGGCAGTCTTGTAGAGCAAGGGAAGGTTTATCGTTTTGCCAAGAACCACATTTTCACCTCACCGAGCGCAGCGGCTGTTGCAGTCCTTGCTAGTAATGCGAATGGTTGGACAGAGTGGAAATACTCTGACGGACGAACACTTGATGAAGTGAGACGAAAAGATGGTGACGGTTAAGATTGGTTGAGCGGCACTGTCGTTACATCTTATCGGATTGTCTTCAAGCATAGAATTTGGTATAATATTGGTGGACCAATAAATGAAGGATTCTAAAAGATGCAGATGAAACATCAATTTACGGCTGTCATTGAGAGAGAGGACAATATGTACGTTGCTCTCTGTCCGGAACTTGATATAACCAGTCAGGGAGAAAGCGTTGAAGAGGCACGATCGAACCTTAAGGAGGCCATCGAATTGTTCTTTGAGACAGCCTCTCAAAAGGAGATCCGCGAACGTTCGCATGATGAGGTTTTCATTACTCGTTTAGAGGTGGTTGTTGGTTAAGTTTCGAATCCTCTCAGGCAAGGAAGTCTGTCAGATCTTATCAAGACACGGTTTTCAAAATGTTTAACAGCGGGGGAGCCACATCATCTAATTATTCGCCGCACCCTCATTTATCCAATCCCGTATCCGATCGATATCTGTCTGAGATAAACTCCCACCCTGCGGCATTCGGGAACCGCAACTGGATCCCGATAATTTGAGATAAAGCACACTACTGTCGGCTTTCAGCGGCAGGACCCTCACCAATTGAGTACAGCTGGATTGAGCGGTAATGTTCACCAATTGACCATAACTGGCGCCTGCAGTCAGTGATAAATCTCCCTCTACCCCATGACATCCCGTACAACTACCATTAAAAATGGGTTGGACTTGTTGAGAGAATGAAATAACAGCCGGAGGGGATTCCATATCGATACCCTGATCGGTGCAGCCGCTAAGTAGTGACATCATGGTTACAACACATATAACCGCCGGCCGGATATGAATCATCATACGCAACCCTTTCACTCTATAAGTAGAAATGTACTAAAATGTCAATTTCATTGTTTGATCTGTCAACTGGTTCCTCTATGAGAAAACGGTACATTGGTCTGACCTCAACACCATTGATGGGAAAGAATTCCAGTCCGATGCAGTACCGGGTTTCTGATCCGGTTTTCACACCAGTATCAGAATCATAAAAATCGTACATGAGCTTCAGATCAACACCGTCTATGAGGAGATAATTCACTTCAATAAATGAAATGAATTCATTTGTTCCCAGGAGGGATTTGTCTTTTTTAAAATCAATTTCACCATGTAAAGTGAGTTTCTCAAAGCTCATTCCTCCAAAACCACCTACCATAGTGAGTGGACCCCCGCGGAGATTATTGTACCAGAAAGATCCGCCGAGAGAAAATTTTACATTATCGACATGGAATTTCATATCAAGTCTGGACGTTATTAAACGCATCTTCTCGTTAGAAAATGCTGATCCTTTAATACCATTATAGAGACCTACATTCCATGTCATGAAGGAGGGTGAAAAACCGACTTCAATACCGGTATCTTCCCTCCTGTTGTTGATAAAATCCGTTTTAGATCTGATAAAATTTGTATGATCGTCTGTTTTTGTGCCGTACGCGGGTGTGAACCTGCCAACTTTGAAGTATCCGTTCGCAGGGAGCAGGTTCAATAAACCGAAGACTTCAAATCCCGAATACAATCCTTTGTTCAGGTAGACCATTACTTTTTTCGCCAGTTTAGCTGAGAGATAAATATTGCCCTGCATCTGGTAAAACGAGTTTGTATGCGTCTCAGGACGATAGGAAAAGAGTGTTCGAAGATCCGTTCCGAAGCTGACTATATCGCTGAGCTCTGTGGTAAAGTTTTCAAGCGCCAGACTGTCATTCCACCCTCTCACCGGCAGGGTTCCTCGCGCATAGAGTGCAGAACCGTAGTAGGTACGCATACCACCCCCGTTAGGATCGATATGGCAATTCTGACACGTAAGATTCGTCCGGACGGCAAAACGCGGGAGTGATAATCCTGTATGAGTAACCAGAATCAGGGTAAGTACCAATCGCATAGTGCTCATCGTATCCCTTTCACTTATTTATCAGACATAATACTTAATATAATATAGATAATAGTCACAGTGTTATTAAAACGCAACTATAAAGTTATTAAAAAATTTTATACCTTACAGTATCTTATGAGCTTAACCCAATTCTATAACTGCACTGCTCTATTGCTCGCTCTTACGTTCGGCGGCGTTTACGGGCAAACCAATCCGAATTTCAATGTTACCCTGCTTGTCGATTACAGAGCGGTTGAACAGACAATCTCGCTGATCGAAGGTCAGTACGTATCCACATCCTCGGTCGCAGAACTGCGGGGTAATAAAATAGCCGCCTCGACGGCCGGACTAATAGCCGGCAACAGATCCTTCCCGTTATTACTGCGGGATTACCTTGATTCTCTTCGATACAGCCAGATTATTAAAAACGATATATTTAACCTTGAAGATGTAAAACGCTCTTCGGTTGAGATCAGGGAACTTCTAAATGAACTCAAAATGAAGAACTTTGCCAGGCGCGTAACAGCCACAGTCGAGCAACTATTCCCTCCTGACGCTGAGATTTCCGTTTCCATTCCGGTGTACATTGTTGCCATCGGTCATGAAAACGCCGACGCTTTCGTCCGCCGCATCAAATGGTACGGTGAGAATTATCAGTTCGTCGGGGAGAACGAAGGCGAATTGACCATCGTCATCAATCTTACACAAGCGGTGCGCTATGGAAGACAGCTTGAAGACCGCTTCCTCTCACTGCTTGGTGTGGTTGCTCATGAAGTGTTCCATGCCTCCTTCAGTGCATACAAGGACCAATCGAGAACATGGCAGCAGTTTTACACCTTGCATACTAATCCGCTCGATAAACTTCTCGACCTTGTGCAGAACGAGGGTATTGCATACTACCTGTCCCTTGATCAACAGGGAAAAGGTTCACTCCCCCGCGATTGGAACGACCGCATCCGTACAGCATTCTCAACATTCAATGCAAATGCACGAGAGCTTCTTTCGCGGAACCTTACCGCCGCTCGTATGTCTGAGATTCTCCGCAGTGCAAATTTAAGCGGGTACTGGGAAAGTTACGGCTCAATAGCAGGAATGGCGATCGCTCGTGAAATTGATCTTCAACTTGGCAGATCCTTATTGATTGAAACTATTACAAAAGGGCCATACGAATTTTTCATTAAATACAACAAACTCGTGCAGGGCAATTCAAATCTGCCGGTTCTCGACCCAGCAATCCTTCAAAATACCCGCGATTAACGGATTTTTCAAAAATTTTTATCAAATTTTCCCCTTTTTTATTCATTTTTGTCAGTATATTTCATATTTTTTTGGAATTCCATAAAAAAATGTTGTATATTCCACCTCAGAGGAAGAATCTATATTCCAATGGCTTGGGGAAATACCTTCAAGTATAACGGTAATCAACTAATTCAATCACTAAGGAATTCAACTGTCGATGAGTTTACATCTTTTTGATACAACAAAGGACCGTTTGAAGCAAGGCGTTCAGGGTTCCTTCCCATCGCATCTCATCGAAGAATTAAAATCGAAGGCACAGATCAAGCATTCGGTCGATGAGAGGCTCACGCGGCCATGGATCAGACACTTCTTTATTATGCGATCCCTCAAGGATGAGTCAGTTGCTGACGACACAGTGGTACGCGATCACAATCTCCTTGATATTTTCAAGACAGCAATTCCGCTTACCGAGAATTCTTTTACTGAGAGCTCGATGAGTTCATGGAGGATGTTTCTGGATACTTCATTTCGGGATCCTGAAACGCACTGGTACAGCGGAATCAAAAAAATACTGAACCACGATCGCTTCTATGCCGCGATTGAACAGCTTGAAATAGAAATGCCCGCATCTAACCCTCAGCGTCATCTTCAGTTTTATGATCACCATAAAACCTTACGGCGCATCCCGCGCATACCGATAAAGCTTTTCTTTGCTCTCCCTGGAAATGAAAAAGAGAAGCTCATCGAAATCCTCTCGCAGGCAGTCAATAACAATCCTCATAATCTTGATGTCGCACTTCTCGCCTACGCGTTTTTCAAAGCATGGGACCGGACATCCGATTTTCTCGAACTTGCTAGAACCGAAAACCGTTTCGATCTGGAAGAATGGTACTTCTGGGCTGAGAACGACCTTCTGAGTGTTGGTCTTCTGAGGCGCGATTCGCGCGACTACGTTACATCGTTCCTAATATATGACCGTGCGACCGTCACTTCCGTAGATTTCAAAGAAGTCGCGGACTGGTTTCTGAAGGAGAGCGAGTTCAAATCTGCATTTCATTTTTACTGGAGGGCAAAGGAATTTGAAATAGCGACGGAGCTTCTCCAGAACATAAGTGTAAGGGAATATGCAGAGCTGACGAACCTTCGCCGTATTTCCAAGGGTGAAATACCTCTCGATCCGACCGGAGATCATTCCCGCTTCGCATCCATGTATCAGGAAGAAATGGAAACGATAAGGGGTTTCGCACGGATCCGCGCTGCTGAGACATACCGGGAAGTGACCGTAAAAGCACGTCAGCATTTCGACAGGGAAACGATTGAAACCAAGTATGCATTCGGAGAACTCACGGAAGATGAGTACGGCCGCCTCATCCGACAAATTCAGGAGAGG
>CAYGZY010000193.1:0-24862 GCA_964354485.1 uncultured Chlorobiaceae bacterium
CTTATAAGCTGAAGCGACATTTTTGCTTTTACCGTTCCTACAACCTATCTTTAAATGCCGTTGCTCTACGAACTATTATAGCATTAAAATATCTGACATCATTATCAATACATATGGCTCGGTCAGTAATTTCCAAATTAATACAATCCAGGAGTATACAATGAAATCCATTTTGAAAGTTACCATCATAACATTTATCATAGCATTAACGACAATAACATGCTCTCGACAGAATGCGTCGCCACTGACAGAAAAGATCCGGCGCTTTGTTCCGGTTAAAATCACGGCAAATGTATCAAAACTTCCGGACAACGAGAAACTCGTCCTCAGAAAGCTCATAGAAGCTGCCGGATATATGGATTCTATCTACCTACGACAGGTCTGGAGCGGCAATATCGACCTCCTCACGGAATTGAGCAAGGATCAAACAACGGAAGGACAAGAAAGACTCCACTACTTTCACATCAATATGAGTCCGTGGTCGGGTCTCGACGACAATGCACCATTCATTAAGGGCGTTCCTGATAAACCGGAGGGAGCGAATTACTATCCGGAAGATATGACGAAAGAGGAGTTCTCGGCATGGGCTGCCGGACTGAACGACGAGACTATGAAAAAGTGCGTAACAGGATTTTTTCATACAATCCGCCGCGATTCCGAAAAAAAGCTTATCGCAGTCCCCTACAGCGATGAATACAGAGCATACCTCAATCCTGCCGCAAACCTTCTGCGGGATGCAGCATCATTAACCGAGAATCCTTCGCTTAAAAAATTTCTCGAGACACGTGCAGACGCATTTCTGAGCAACAACTACTACGAGAGCGACGTGGCATGGATGGAATTGGACAGCCAGTTAGAACCGACGATCGGTCCGTACGAAGTCTATATGGACGAACTCTTCAATTACAAAGCGGCATTCGAAGCATTCATCACGCTGAGAAACGACGAAGAGACGAAGAAGCTGGAAAAATTCTCCTCCTACCTGCAGGAAATCGAAAACAACCTCCCCATCGATTCCCGGTACCGGAATCCGAAAATCGGTGAATCAGCGCCGATCCGTGTCGTTGATGTCATTGTAACCGGCGGTGAATCAAGGGCAGGAGTACAGACGGCGGCGTTCAACCTGCCCAACGATGAAAAGGTTACTGCCGAAAAAGGCAGCAAGAGAGTGATGCTTAAAAACGTAATGGAAGCAAAATTCAATATGGTACTTATCCCCATCGCCCGTAAGGCAATCAACGATAACCTTTTTGAACACATTTCCTTCGACCCGTTTTTTACACACATTCTTGCGCACGAGCTCATGCACGGTCTCGGTCCGCAGAACATTACCGTAGATGGAAAAAGAACCACGGTCCGTGAATCTTTGAAGGAAGTTCATTCCGCTTTCGAGGAAGCAAAAGCAGATATCTCGGGTCTATTCCTTCTTCAGTATCTCATTGATAAAGGTGAATTCGAAAAGTCGTACGAGGAACAGATGTACGTCACGTACCTCGCGGGCGCATTCCGGTCTGTTAGGTTCGGGATTAACGAATCTCACGGCAAAGGGATGGCTCTCCAGTTCAATTACCTGCTCGACGAAGGGGCTTTCATATTCGACGAACAAACTGCCAAATTCAGCATTCATACTGAAAAAATTAGAGAAGCCGTGAAAAAACTCACCGGAGAGATCATAACTATACAGGCGGAGGGCAACTATAAGAAAGCGAAGGAGTTGATAGGCAGGTATGCAACCATCCGGCCTGAAATGCAAATAATTCTGAATACGTTGACTGACATCCCGACAGATATAGAACCATTGTACACTTCCGCAAAATAGGAAGACAGACCGGTTGAGAACGCCGTTCATTTTCTATCACAATCGGTTCCGGAAATATTTATGCTAGAATCGGTCTGGATTCTTCCCCTACTGTTTGCCACGGGGTGTATTGCCGGATTCATCGATGCGATTTCCGGGGGCGGCGGGTTGCTCACCTTACCGATTCTTCTGAGCGTTGGTTGTCCTCCCCACATTGCACTGGGAACCAATAAATTCCAATCAAGTTTCGGCAGTTTTACTTCCACCATCTACTACAAACAATACAATGTCGTCAGGGTTCGGGAAGCGACCATGGGTATATTATTTACCGCTGTTGGAACTGTAGTCGGAACATGGCTTGTTCAAAAAATCGATTCAAGTTTTCTCAGTCACATGATTCCCTGGCTTCTCCTCGGTATTGCTGCGTATATGATTGTGACTCCTCACATCGGGGATTCTGATCACAAATCGAGAATCCCACCCAATCTTTTCTATCTTATCTTTGGTACACTTCTGGGATTCTACGACGGTTTCTTCGGACCGGGAGTCGGATCTTTCTGGGCGATCGCATTGGTCATTATGCTCGGATTCAATCTCACGAAAGCAACGGGCTATACGAAGCTCATGAACTTCACGAGCAACATCATATCGGCCGTTACCTTTGCCATCGGCGGAAATACGTGGTACACGATCGGTATCGTTATGGCATCGGGACAGGTAATCGGTTCCGTCATTGGTGCGCGACTTGTCGTCCGGGAAGGTACGCGTCTTATCAGACCTGTTTACATCATCATCGTAATACTAACGACGCTGAACCTTCTTTACCAGATGTATTTTTAGGCGAGTAAAAATAAATGTTGGGGACTACGCGTAGGAGATTCAAATCCACTTATTGCGTTTGAAGACCCAGAGCATTCCTGCAGCGACAGTACCCATAAAGAGCGCCGCAAATGCGATCCCCCATTCCATGTCGGCGAGGGGAATAACACGGAAATTCATACCGAAAAATCCGGTGATAAAACTCAACGGTAGAAATATGGTCGAGATAATCGTCAATACTTTCATCACCTGATTCAGCCTGTTCGATGTGACTGAGAGGTATGCATCGAGTAAACCCGCCACCATATCCCGGTACGAATCAGCCAGATCACTCATCCTCACGAGATGGTCATAGACGTTGCGGTAGTAGATCATTTCGTCTTCGGTTATGAGCAAGAACTCACCCCGGGAGAGACGATTCAGCATCTCGCGCTGGTACACTGCAACACGACGTATCGTCATGATATTCTTCTTCAACTGGAGAATATCGAGCATCGTCTTCTGACTAGGCGACTGGAAGACTTCGTCCTCGACTATATCGATTGCCTCGTCGAGGTTATCAAGTATTGGAGTGTAACTGTCTACAATGTCATCGATGATGAGATGAAAGAGAAAATCAGGACCTTTCCCGAGGGTTTGGGGATTTTTAGAGATCATTTGAGTTGCGTAGGTTATCGACCGCTGCGGCTTGTAGTGATGCGTGACCAATATCTTCTTCGAAAGAAAAGCGCTTACCTGCGAAGTTTTGATCTCCCAATGTTTTTTTCCGTCGTCATCGACGAGCGAAAATTCAACAGGATTGAATATCACGAAGAGGTAGTCGTCAAAGTCCTCTACTTTTGGAAGATGGCCCTCTTCATCCGTTCCCTTCTGGCAATCCTCGATCGCGAGCGGATGGTAATCGAGCAGGGATATGAGAATCGTTTCGACCTCAGCATCCTGCGGATCTTCCATATCGACCCAGACGAGACCATCCGGTTGTTGAAGAAACTGACTGAACTCCTTGATCGTCAATCGTCGGATTGCATTGTTCTGATAGTGACATATGTTCACCATATCTACGCTCGTCCTTGTTACGAGTTATATATTTTAATCGACGTGTACAAAGGTACTATTCATTCTGTGGAAATCCAAGCAAAATCTCCTTTAAGACAAAATGACGATAACAAAAAACCCCGGCTCCTGAGCTGGGGTTCCATTGTTCTTTCTTAATATCTAATTTATCACTCATACCTGAGAGATTCTATAGGATCCAGATTAGACGCTTTCCATGCGGGGTATACACCGAAGACAATGCCAATAAAAGAACACACCACAAAACCGATTATTACCCAATCCCATGGAATAATGGGTGGCACTTCCAGTATCAGAGCCAGAATATTCCCTGTTATAATTCCGAGGATGATACCTATTATGCCCCCCAATTCGCTCAGGACAATCGCCTCGAGGATAAATTGGCTCAGGATATTGGTTTTCTTGGCACCTATTGCCTTACGGATACCGATTTCACGCGTGCGTTCCGTTACGGAGACGAGCATGATATTCATGATTCCAACACCTGCCGCGATGAGCGCGATTGCGCTGATAACCAGAATACCCATGCGCACATACTTCGTGAAATCTTTGAACTGCTCAATAAGAGAATCGTTGGAAAAAATATTGAAGTCGTCTTCTTTCCCCGGTTCAACCTGTCTCGCCGTACGGAGTATGCCGCGCACCTGTTCGATGCACTCGTTGAACGTTTCACGCGACAATGCTCTCACCATAATATGCATGTCTCTTTCGCGCCCGTATTTGCGAAAAAAAGTATTTAGCGGGACAGCAACAAAATTATCCTGATTGCCGCCTAGCATTCCCCCCTTTGGCTCTATCGTACCGATGACTTTATATTCTTCCCCATCGATACGGATTGACTGCCCGATGGGATCGGTCTTAGCGAAGAGTTTATTCTGTACCTGCAAGCCAAGAATAGCGACTCTCCTTCCGGAACTCAATTCATCCTGCGTGAACAATCGCCCATCGCCGATGTTCCAGTTATTTGTCGAAAATCCCTCGACATCTTCACCGGCAATCTGGACATCCGGATTTGTTTTTTGTCCGCGCAGTGTGCTAACGGTTCTCCCGAACATCCACACTTCCAGTCCGACCTCCTTAGCCAGCACGGCATTTTCCTTTACCTTTAATCCCTGGAGGTAACTGATATATTTGCGGTTGCGGAGTTTGGCGCGTTCCTGCGGATCTCCCGTTCGAAATGCCGGCATACGTTGGACCTGGAAGGTATTTGCACCAAGCTGAGTCAATCCGCTCTCAATACTGCCGAGAAGTACGCCCATCCCTGTCATGACCGAGATAATCGAGAAGACCCCTACTGCAATACCAAGTAACGTGAGAACAGATCTCAGTTTATTGATTCTGATTGCGGCGAGCGCCATGGTAAGGCTTTCTCGGATTTCATAGGTGATCGCTTCGAAGAGTTTACCCATACATCCTCGTTCTATTCATACCTTAACGATTCGATAGGATCAAGATTCGCGGCTTTTAATGCAGGATACACGCCGAAAACAATTCCGACAAGACTGCACGTAACGAAGCCGACGACTACCCATTCTACCGGAATAACAGGATTTACATCCAGCGTCAATGCTACCAGGTTTCCGCTGATTATGCCGAGGATAATACCTATCAAGCCGCCGATTTCACTCAGCAGAACGGCCTCAAGGACAAACTGCGTCATGATATGACTTTTTCGAGCGCCGATCGCCTTACGAATTCCGATTTCCCGTGTACGTTCAGTAACGGACACAAGCATTATATTCATAATTCCGACGCCCGCAGCCAGAAGCGCTATAGCGCTAACGATGATAATGCCAAGCCGCAGATATTTCGTGAACTCATTGAATTGAGTAATCAGCGAATCATTCGACCAGATGGAAAAATCATCCTCTTCACCGGGATCGACCTGTCTTGCGGTTCGAAGAATTCCTCTCACCTGCTCTATACAATCATCAATAACTTCTGCATTTTTTGCCTGAACTTTTATGGAAAAAGGATAGTCCTTTCCATATACAGAAAAAAAGGTATTCAGCGGAATGACAAGGTACGCCTCATTCCCCATGCCGAGCATCTGTCCGCGCGATTCCACTACACCGATGATCTTATACTTACGACCATCCACCTTGACGACCTGATTGATTGGATCCGTTCTTGGATAGAGCTTTTTCACGATGTCGATGCCGAGAACCGTTACGATGCTTCCGTTGTCGAGTTCATTCTGGCTGAAAACTCTTCCGTTGTTAATTTCCCAATTATTTGCGGTGAATCCTTCGATATCTCTTCCGGAAATACTGACATTTGGATTTGTTTTTTTGCCTTCTGCCGAGACGATAACCTTGCCCTCCTCAGCGAAACAGAAAATCCCGACCGCATTCGCCAGCGTAGCTCCCTCTTTGACACGCTGAGCCTGTTCGTATGTGATTTTTTTTCTATTGCGGAGTTTAGCCCATTCGTGAGGATCACCTGTTTGGAACGTTGGAAACTGCTGGACCTGAAATGTATTTGCACCGAGGATGGTCATACCGCCCTCTATGCTGTTAATCAGTACTCCCATGGCTGTCATCACGCCGATAATTGAAAAAACACCAACGGCAATGCCTAAGAGCGTCAGGATAGAACGGAGTTTATTGGTGCGAATCGCGGTGATCGCCATGCGGAGGCTCTCACTGATCTCATGAGCGGCTATCTCGATTAGTCTGTTCATATTACTTCGTCCGTTCCGCCATTAAGCAATCTTATTCATACCGGAGCGCTTCTACGGGATCGAGCTTCGCTGCTTTGTAAGCCGGCAGGAATCCTGAGACGATACCGACGATGAGAGAAACAAGAATTGCAATTATGACGACAGATGGCGGCATTGCTGTTGGAAGTATTTGGTTGGCGATGAGACTGAGGGGATAAGCGATCATCAATCCGATTATTCCGCCGATCAGACAGATTGCCGCTGATTCAATAAGGAACTGGAAAAGGATCGTGCGTTTGCGAGCGCCTATTGCCTTTCGTATACCAATTTCTTTTGTTCGTTCCGTTACTGATACAAACATAATATTCATAATGCCGATGCCGCCAACGAACAGTGAAAGACCGGTAATAAAGAAACCTATCGCAGCGATAACAGTAGTTATGGCGCCAAACACCTGCGAGAGCATTTCCTGTTCATTAATGTTGAAGTCGTCTTTCTGCCCCGGTGCGAGGTGTCGCGCTTTTCTCATAATGCCGCGCAGTTCTTCTTTTGCTTCCTCGATATCCACCCCCCCGGCAACCCGAGCGCTGATGAGTACATCGCGACGCGTACCAAATTTATCCATGAATGAATAAATGGGGATAAATACCCTATTATCCGAAGTGAATGTTCCGAAGAGCCCACCCTGCTTTGTAAAAACAGCTAAAACCGTATAAGGGAATCCACCAATCTTTATTGTTTGACCGATAGGATCGATGGATGGAAACAGTTCTTCAGCGACGTTAGCACCAATGGCACAGACCGGACGTCCTCCATCGGATTCCTGTTGGGTGAAAAATCTTCCATCCGCGATGGGGGTTGCTGAGGCTTCCTGATACTGCTCCGTAGTTCCGGTAACGAAGGTATTTAACATTGTGCGGGATCCGAACCTCGCGTCCTTGAACGTTATTACTGAGGGTGCAACCGCATCGATCATGGTTACCTGGTCCTGGATATACTTTACGTACTCAAGTTTAATGTCACGTCGGTTCCTAAAGGTCCACCAATCATCATCCCCGAACCACGGAAATTTCTGTATGTACAGTACCTTTGAACCAAAAGCAGAGGCACTTTCTTCAAACGCACGATCGACTCCCTCAATCGCAGTAGCCATCATCGTTACTGATACTATGCCAATGACGATTCCCAGGGTCGTCAGGACCGAACGCATCTTGTTGGCACGGATCGCACGGAATGCGATCCGTAATCCTTCTCTCAATTCATGCAGAAAATACATAGAATCCTCATGCCATCGTCGGCGTTTTTCTCTTCTTCACAATTTCGTCAAGTTCTATCTTCCCGTCGCGCAAGCGAATAACTCGGTGCGCATGTTCAGCAATGTATTCTTCATGAGTAACGAGTATGATTGTATTCCCCTGACTATGCAGATCTTCGAAGAGAATCATTATCTCGTCGCCGGTTTTCGAATCGAGGTTTCCGGTCGGTTCATCTGCAAGCAGAATCGACGGATTGTTGACCAACGCCCGGGCGATTGCCACTCGCTGACGCTGACCGCCCGATAGTTCATTCGGTTTATGGTGAACACGATCACCCAATCCAACATGGTCAAGCGCCTGATGTGCAAGAGTTTTTCTCTCGTGCGAGGGAACACCGGCGTATATAAGCGGAAGTTCAACGTTATGGAGTGAATTGGAGCGTGCAAGGAGGTTGAATGTCTGGAACACAAATCCTATCTCCTTGTTTCTCACTTTGGCGAGCTGGTTGTCATTCATTTCGCTTACGTTCACTCCGTTGAATTCGTAAAGACCCGACGTAGGAGTATCGAGGCAGCCGATGATATTCATCAAAGTTGACTTCCCCGAGCCGGAAGGTCCCATGATTGCAACGTATTCATTTTTCCCTATCTGTAATGATACACCCTGAAGAGCGTGCACTTCCTCAGCTCCGCCCATATCGTATGATTTTGTTATCTGCTGGAGATTGATAATTACTGAATCATTCATTGCTTCGTCCTTTTTCCTTTACTTCGATTCTGACTCTTTGGATTTCTTCTTGACGTTGTCGACTTTCACTTTTACGCCATCTTCCAGTTCGCGGTTTATTGCCTTATAGCTTCCCGAAACCACTTCTTTCTTCTCATCAAGACCGGTAACAATTTCGGTATATGTATCATTTGAGATTCCGCGGGTGACTTCCAGTGTTTTAGCGACGTTATTCTCTATAATGAACACGATTTCCCGCACTTTTTCCGTCTTCTGCTTGATGCGCGAATCGTTCGCCGCCATCTGGTCGCTTTCATCCGCAGGTTGCCCTTCTTTCTCCTTCGTCGATGAGCGGGTAGTAACACTCTGGATTGGTACAGTGATAACATTCTTCCTTGTCTCAGTTTCAATCGTTGCGGTCATAGACATGCCGGGACGGAGAGCAACACCCTTCTCAAGAATACGTATTTTCACTTCAAAATTTGTTACCTCCTCTTGCGTGCCGAATCCCTTCGTCTTCGCAGTATTTCCTATTTCATAGACCACGCCGTTTAACTTTCTGTTCTGGAGCGCATCGACTTCAATCCGCGCCGTATCACCAATGGAAATCAGAATAATGTCATTCTCGCCTACGTCGACACGAGATTCCATCTTCGATAGATCCGCCACCGTCATAACCGTCGTTCCCTGGAATTGACTTGTCCCGAGGACACGTGTGCCGAGTTCGACGTTCAGCGCACTCACTGTCCCAACCATAGGAGCATAGACAGTAGTCTTTGATAGGTTTTCATTCGCCTGTTTCAGCGCTGCATCTGCCTGGTCGTACTGAGCTTTTGCCATTTCATACATAGTATTTGATCCCTCGAGCTCGGCGTTGGAAATAAGCCCTTTCTCAAACAACTCGCTCGCCCTTTTATCCTCTGACTCATACTTCTGTAAATTGGCTTTTGCAGAAGTCAGTTCCGCATTTGCACGATCACGCATCGCTACGTAGATATCAGGTTTGATTTTAAGAAGGAGATCCCCCTTGTTCACCTTGTTGCCTTCACGTACCGGCAATCCGATGACTTCCCCGCTAACTTCGGGGGAAATGGCGACCTGTATTTCCGGATAAATTTTACCCGTCGCGGTCACAACCTGCGTGACATTTCTGCGCTGACTCGTTTCTGTCTGAACGTTGAAGACCGGTTCCTTTTTGCTTCCGAGAATGACGATAAGAGTCAGAATAATGAGGACTCCGCCTATGATTGAGAATATGATGATCTTTTTTTTCGATTTCTTGTTGTTTGCCATAAGATTTACCCCTTCACAATTATACCTGTTATCCCGGCCAGGGAAAACGCTCGTTTATTTTCCTATCACAAATTCTAAATTTCTTTTGGCGATTGTGTAATTATACGATGCATTGATCGTGTTTGCTGCAGCGTTGACATAACCGGCACTCGCGATGAGCAAATCAAGGAGTGTTCCGGCGCCGAGGTTGTACCGTTCTTCGGCAATCTTCCTGTCTTCTGTCGCCGACTGCAATCCTTTCGCACTGACATCCACCTGCTTACGCGCGGCTTCCATATCGAGGAGGGCTTTTTTCACTTCAACCGCAATTTCCCGCTCCAATTGTGTGAGATTCGTCTCGGAATTTCGCCGCTGAGCAATAGCGGTTTGAATCGCCTCGTTAGTCTGGAAAGCGTCGAAGATACTCCACCGCAGGCTGATACCCCATGAGTATGTTTTATTATTGTTCAAATCCTGAAATTTTTCGTTAGACATTGAATAATTTGCTGAGGCCGATAGACTAGGTAAATAACCGCTCCGCGCTGATACCACACTCCAATCGGCAATCCGATAGCCTTCTTTTGCTGCGACATAATCCGGCCTCGACCCCAGGGCATTTTTTACGATGTCCCCTATTCCTTTGATGAGATCCTGAGAGGAAGCAAGCTCTGCCGCGTCGACGCTCGTTGAGATACTGGCATCTGCAAATCGATATTCCTTACTGACATCCAGTCCGATTAATGCAATGAGATCTGCCTTGGCTTTATCGTAAGCATTTTGCGCATTGATGACACTCAGTTCATCAGATGCGACCTGCGACTGCTGGCGATACACATCGGCGAGTGAGAGAGCTCCGACGCGATTTGATTCAGTAATACGTTCAAGTTGCCGCCTGTCACGTTTTAAATTCTCTTCACTCACAGTAACAAGCTTTTCTAGTCTCAATATATTTAAGTACGCTGATTCGACCTGGTACCGGATAGACTGATTTGTACGGATTGCAGTCTGTTCGGTCGCCGTGGCATTGGCTTTCGACTGGATAAAAGATGATTCACGCCTAAGACCATCGAAAAGCGTATAGGAGGCACCAAGACCCACGGAGAAATTATTTCTAGTCGCAGTAGAAGCCGGAACAGGGATAACCTGTCCTAATATGAACTCTTCCCCCGCCTCACGGTCTGTCTGACTGCGGTTCCATCCGCCCGAAGCCGAGATTGAAGGAAGATAAGAGCCGTATGCGGCAAGAACGCTGCTATTTGCCGCGTTTACGTTATTACTCGCCTTAAGTATGGATGTATTGTTTTCAAAAGCGAGACTGACCGCCTGATCAAGCGTCAGAACAACGGGCTCCTGAGCGCCGGTGATCCCGTTCATTAAAAAAATAAATACAACAATGCCTGAAACGATTCTCATTTTGAACTCCTTGTGTGAAATTTTGACCACAATGGGTCATTGAAACTAGCCCATTTATACGAATTATATAATATAATGTTGCGAGGGGGGGGGAATTGTCATTCCGAATATTCGCTAATAATTTGATCCTTAATACTGAGCAGTAATGCGAGAGCAGAATCATGTTCATTGGGGATTTCACCGTCAAGAATCGCATCCTCGATCTTCTTCTTTAAGACACCTACAAGACGGCCAGGTTTAATCCGGCAAATCTCCATAATTTCATCACCTCTGACAGGCGGCTGCCAGCTCCTAATGCGGTCCTTTTCCTCAACTTCCTTCATCTTTTTCAATACGACATCGTAATTTTTTATGTAGCGCGACACCCGCTGAGGATTCTGTGAAGTGATGTCTGCGCGGCAAAGAAGCATGAGATCATCAATATCTTCTCTTGCCTCGAACATGAGTCTGCGAATGGCGCTGTCGGTTACTTCCTCGCTCACCAATACCATTGGGCGCAGATGGAGTCTGACCAGCTTTTCAACATAATTTAGTTTATCCAACGGCAGGCGCATCCGCCGGAATATGGTTTTCATCATTCGTGCGCCGATTTCTTCATGACCGTGGAATGTCCACCCGATCTCCTCCTTAAATGCTTTCGTTCGCGGCTTCGCTATATCATGCACAAGCGACACAAACCGCAGCCAGATATTCTCGGAAGTCTGGCTCACGCCATCAACTACTTTGAGGGTATGCGCAAATACATCTTTGTGATGGTGATCCTGACGTTGTTCCACTCCGACCATTTCGAGAAGCTCCGGAAATACGTGGCGCATGAGACCGGTCTCGTACAATAATTTCATGCCAATCGACGGCTTTGAAGAACAAAGAATCTTAAAAAATTCATCGGTAGTCCGTTCCTTCGATACGATTTCAATACGGGGCGCCATTTTTTGAATTGCCGTATATACGCTCGGCTCGATCTTACAGTGAAGCTGCGATGTAAATCTGACGGCACGCATCATCCTCAGCGGATCGTCGTCGAATGTCTTTTCGGGTTCGAGAGGCGTGCGAAGAATTCTGTTCTTAAGGTCTACACGCCCGTTATACGGATCGAGAAGCTCGCCGAACCGATCCTTATTTATCGAAACCGCCATTGTGTTAATTGTAAAATCGCGACGTGAAAGATCGCTCTCCAGGGATGCCCGCTTTACCGATGGTTTGCGCGACGAATGTTCATAGCTCTCTTCCCGGGCAGTTACAAATTCAATTTTCCACTCCCCGAGCGGAAGCATAGCAGTCCCGAACCTTTCGTATGTAACCACTTCAGATTTACCGAATTCTCCTGCCACGCTCCCCGCAAATGCTATCGCATCTCCCACAACGACAATGTCGATATCCTTCCCTTCCTTGCCGAGAAGGATATCACGGACATACCCGCCGACGAGGTATGCTTCGACGCCGCGGCGGTCAGCAAGTGCGCCGATCCTAACAATTATGTCAGAGGATATTTCGACCGATTGTGTCGCCGTCATCATACCATCCGTACCGATTGCCGTTCAATCGTCTCGAGTATCTGCTGAGCAACATGTAATGCTCTCAATCCGTCATCCCCGCTCACAACCGGCGGTTTCCGTGATTCAACAGCATCGAGAAATAACTCAAGCTCATATCGAAGAGGATTCACCTCTCTCACTTTCGGACGTTCATAAGTAATGTTCCGGTGTTTTGATCCGTCTTCGATGCGGCCAAGGAGTTTCGTCCTGCGATCTGATGCCTGATCGGAATCGACCAGACGAAAAACCTCCGCTTTTCCGTCAAGAAAATCTATGGAGATATACGCATCCTTCTGAAATAGCCGCATCTTACGCATCTTTTTCTGTGAAATGCGGCTCGCGGTCACATTCGCGACACAGCCGTTTGCAAATTTTAGCCGCGCGTTTGCAATATCGACCGTATCGGAGACTACAGCAACGCCATCAGCTTCAATCATGCGGACCGGAGATTTTACAAGACTTAAAATAATATCAATATCATGTATCATGAGGTCAAGGACGACCGCTACATCCGTGCCGCGGGGATTAAACTGCGCCAGCCGGTGTGATTCTATAAACATCGGTTGAAGATTATAGGTTTCCACCGCAAGAATAGCAGGATTGAAGCGTTCAATATGCCCTACCTGTACGGTAATGCCTTTTTCCTTCGCACGCCGAACAAGCATCTCCCCTTCCGCTAATGTGTGTGTAATCGGTTTTTCGATGAAGAGATGCACGCCTGCATCTACAGCCTGCATAGCAATCTGGTAATGGGTCGTTGTCGGAGTTGCTATGCTGATAACGTTCACATCCCTGAGAAGATTTTCTAGTGAAGAATAGACATCGGTGCGAAATTCCGATGCGATATCACGGGCACGATCCGCATCCGAATCGATAATACCGACAAGTTCAGCTTTCGGGATCTGCGCGTACATTTTCGCATGCAGCGCTCCGAGCTTTCCAACACCAACCACACCCACGCGCAATTTATTCATGTTGCCGTTCTCCTTGTTTCGAAATGGTCGTACCAGATTGAACAGAGTACACAGTGTAGTAATATATAGTATGATCCGACAATCCCATTTGCAGGAACGGGCGGGTGATAATCGGTATAAGATCTTCTTTACTGCTCAATACATGGGGAACGGCTGATCGATAGACGACATAGTCCGCCCGGCACAATGATGTGTACACTTTATCGTCCACCATACGCTCGTGAGTATAGCCCTGGCGCTGAAGCTGAAGTAGTGCCGGAGAGACCAAGCCTGCGGCATCACAAATGTAGCGTTCGGAGTAATAACCGATGGCTCCCACATCCTGTGCAAAGACTCTCGATCCTGGCGGCGTATTGAGCTGCAACCACCTGCCGATTGGAATGAGAGATAACTCCATTCCCTCTGAAAAAGCATCGATACCAGGTTTTACGTAGTTGCTATACACAATCTGACTCTGGAGCATTACAAGCACGGTGAATACCAATATTCCTCCATAGAGATACCGTGCCATTAAGGACCGCGAGAGCACTTCAGTGAGAAAGTAGAAAGCGTACATCAGTACTATCGGGGTCAGAAGCAGGAGGTAACGAGAAATTATATTTACATCGGTGATCACATAAAAGACCGGAAGGATAATCATCCATCCGGCTCCAATTAAAGACGGCTGTGAGGAGTATCCGGTTGTGCTACTCTCTTTGGATTTTTGATTTTTTAACAGCTTTATTTGTGAAAAAAACAGAGTCCCACAGAGTATGCAAACGAGGATACTGATACCATCTGACACGATCACAGTTTGTGCAATGTCAAAAACAGCCGATATCCTCCCATCGATGCTCCCGGATAATCCAGCCTTCGCAAGGGCTGTATTGGGCATGAATGTTCCGAAAGTGCGTTGAGCATAGATGAACCATAGCATAATTGGAAGAAGAGCGAGAACCATCGACGCCGCGAGCAAACGCTTTGCTTTTCCCTTCTGCGTCCAGAAGATATCCACCGCGATTAATACCAGTAAGAGAAGCCCCTCAGGCCGTACCAAACCGAGCACTCCAGTAAACACAGCAGAATGAAGATGATTTCGTCTCAACAGAAAATTCATCGAAAGAAGAAGCAGTATGATTGCCAGCGAAGTCTCCATACCGCTCCCCGTCCAGCGAACGAACCATACATTGAGAGAAAAGGCAATGGTGGCGCAGATGCGGATAGCCTTATCACGCACGAGCGGGAAGAGAGTTATATAGAAGATGATCAGCGCAGCGCAGCCAAGTATGATGTCAACAGTTTTCGTGAAAACGTAGAAATCAAATCCCAGAATTCCACCCGTGGAGATAATAAAGAGCCAGAGGGGACTCGTTATTCCATAGGTTGGCTCACCCGCATTGAAGGCGATACCGTTTCCATGCGTGATATTTCTTGCATACTGCAGATAAATGTATGTATCATCCGGTGTATACCTAAAGTGAGAATACACGTTGACAATAAAAATGATGACGATGACAACCAGCACAATAGAGGGAAGCCACGCATAAGGACGATCATTGCTCATCTGAGTTACACTCCGACCGGAAGTGTGACACTTTTCACCCATTCGAAAAATTCCTTCACACTATGGAATTGATAATCAACCTTCATGCGCATCACGTTCTCTTTTCCATAGGAATCCCAGAGGACAGCCGCGATTTCTACACCGGCTTCATGTGCAGCTTTTACATCTGCCACACTATCACCTACCATAAGGACCTCCCCAGGTTCCAATTCGAACTTATCGATTACTTTTCGTATTCCCTCAGAAGACGGTTTATGATTTATAACATCATTTCCGCTTATAATGATGTCAAAAAGATTTTTCACTCCGATTTTATCCAGCGTAATAAGTGCAGACATCTTCCCTTTACCCGTAAAAATTGCCAGTATGATCCCGCAGGTCTTGAGGAACTCAAGCATTTCCCGAATTCCTTCGTAGGCATCCGCCATGCGCGGATGATGGGCTTCATAATAAGCATAAAAATCGTCCATCGCTTCATCGATTTTTTCTTTCCCGACCAATCGTTCGATGGCAATTTGTTCCGGCGGACCGAACATGCTTGTAATTTCTTCAGGGGAATAGGATTTATTGGTATATTTTTGCGCTACATGATTAAAAGTGGCAAATATCAGCTCATTCGTCTTCGTAAGGGTGCCGTCAAGATCGAAAATTATGCATGTAAATTTCTTCATAACGGATAAAATATACCAAAAAGATGAAGGAGAAACAAAGGGACTTAGACCGGAACAGAGTGAGAAATTGGATTGATATTTGATGAAATTCTGACATTAGTCAAAAGATGAATATCATAAAATTTTCGGATCTCTTACATTTTTTGTATATTAAAAACTGCAAATAAAGAGTATTATTGATTCTCCATATATCCAGTTATTGAGGTAATTATGACCATCCAAGAAATTGAAAAACATCTGGGAAACGACGCAAAAATCCTGCTTGACCACAAATGTAAAGGAATTTCCAAGGAGATGCTTACTCTCCCAGGTCCTGACTACGTCGACAAGGTATTTACTCTTTCCGACCGCCCCGCTCCCGTATTGAAGAGTCTGAGCTGGTTGATTCACCATGGCAGACTTGCACACACAGGTTATGTCAGCATCTTACCGGTCGATCAGGGTATTGAACATTCGGCAGGATCGTCATTTGCGCCGAATCCGATATACTTTGATCCAGAAAATATTGTGAAATTAGCTATCGAAGGGGGCTGTAACGGAGTCGCCTCAACACTTGGCGTTCTAGGCGCCATCGCGAGGAAGTATTCACATAAAATTCCATTCATTCTGAAGTTAAATCATAATGAATTTCTCTCATACCCAAATACGCACGATCAGATTATTTTCGCACAGGTAAAGCAAGCTTTCGACATGGGTGCCATAGCCGTTGGTGCGACGATTTACTTCGGTTCTGCCGAATCGAAACGGCAGATACAGGAAGTTAGTCTTGCATTCCAGCAAGCACACGCGCTTGGTTTGGCCACAATCCTCTGGTGCTATCTCAGGAATCCGGCTTTCAAGACCGCAGAAAAGGATTACCACGTGTCGGCTGACCTCACGGGTCAGGGGAACCATCTCGGCGTAACCATCGAGGCAGATATCATCAAACAAAAATTACCGGAAAACAACGGCGGTTTCACCGCGCTGAAGTTCGGCAAGACAAGTCCGAAAGTGTACTCTGAACTGACCAGCGACCACCCAATCGATTTATGCCGATACCAGGTCGCTAATTGTTACATGGGAAGAATGGGACTGATCAATTCGGGCGGTGAATCAAAAGGCGCCTCCGATATGGCAGAGGCGGTGCGCACTGCAGTTATCAACAAGCGAGCAGGCGGTATGGGACTGATTTCCGGCCGCAAAGCATTCCAGCGTCCAATGGATGAAGGCGTGAAAATTCTTCATGCCATTCAGGATGTCTATCACTGCAAAGAAGTTACTGTAGCATAACCGCAGATAAAGTAATTATGGCATCATTTCCTCCAACGGAGATGATGTCTTTTTTTTCTCTGTCAACATATCACTACATCGGTTATTAATTTGAAAAAAATCGTCACACTGAAAAAGAATGAAGACCGGAGAATTCTCAGGGGTCATCTGTGGGCATTCAGCAATGAAATCAAGACGACCTCCGGCGATCTGCTTCCCGGTGATATTGTCGATTTACAGAGCCACAGCGGAAAATTCCTCGGGCTCGGTTTATATAATCCTCATTCCCTCATTGCCGTCCGGCTTCTGACCACCGAGCGCGATGAGATCGATTTCCAATTCTTCAGAAAGCGGATCGAAGCTGCGTACGTTCTGCGGGAAAAAATGTATAAGGGAACTTACAGGCTGATACACGGCGAGGGTGACTTCCTCCCGGGTCTCATCATCGACAAGTACAACAACTACCTGTCAATACAGACCCTCTCTCTCGGCATGGACCGGCGCCTGACTCTCATCTGTGATGTTCTTGAATCACTTTTCCATCCCTCCGGTATTATTGAACGGAACGAATCATCTGCCCGTCTCATAGAAGGATTGGAACAGAAAAAAGGCATACTACGCGGATCCGCTGAACCGACGGTAATCGAAGAGTACGGCATACGCTATACGGTGGATCTCCTCGAGGGTCAGAAAACAGGTTTTTTCCTGGACCAACGTGAAAACCGTAAAGCATTCCGACGATATGCAGGCGGTGCGGATGTACTCGACTGCTTCTGCAACGACGGCGGATTTGCACTCAATGCCGCATACGGCGGAGCGGTGAAAGTCATGGGTATCGACACTTCAGAAAAGGCTGTTCAGCGTGCGACAGCCAATGCACAGCTCAACAGAATGGATGCTACCACACAGTTCGCAGAGAAGGACGCTTTCCAATTCCTCAAGCAGACGGTGACGGAAGGTCTGCAATATGACATTGTGAACCTCGACCCCCCTTCATTCGCAAAAAGTAAAAAAAACATCAGTGAAGCAAAGCAGGGTTACAGAGAGATTCTGACAAATGCAATCAAGATTCTCAAGGGAGGCGGCATACTTTCAACTTCTTCCTGCTCGCACAATATCACTGAAGAGACATTTATTGATATCGTTAATATATCTGCCCGGCGTCTTGGCAGAAAGATCACCATGCTCGAATGGCACGGTGCCGCGCCTGATCACCCCGTTCTCCCTGCAATGCCCGAAACAAGATATCTGAAGTACGGAATATTTTTAGCGGAATAATTGTTATATTTGATGAAGAGCGTTTCGATAATACCAATGATTCGCATTAGGAAATATTACCTCTGGGGTCTTTTCGTACTTTTTCTAACATCAGGAATAAGAGCGCAGGATTCGACTTTCGGTAAAAATGCATGGGGAGTCGATATTCTTGTTTCAACCAATGGATTCGGATTAGGGACTTTTTACCGGCATGAGTATACAGATAATTTATCCGGTTTCATCGACTTCTCAATTTCTGAAGCGACTGATGACCGGGAGATAAGCTACGTTGATTACTGGACAGGCATGACGTTCGTTCCCGGAAAGGTGAACCGGTTTCTTCTTATGCCACTTTTGGTAGGAGCACAGTACCGTTTATTTAAAGATGACATAATGGACAATTTCAGGCCTTATGTTAACGCATGTGCAGGGCCTACCATTATTTACGTCTTCCCCTACAATGAAGAGTACATTTCTGCTCTTGGCAAGGGTCGCCCGCGGTATACCGTCGGCGGATACATCGGATTCGGTGCCTACTTTGGCACAGAACGATCGAGCCTCCTCGGTCTGAATCTTCGTTATTACTTCATCCCATACATCGGAGGCATTCGGAGTATGTACAACACCACGAAGAACCAATTCGGCGGTCTCTATTTATCGCTGAGTTTTGGGAGTGCGTGGTAGGGATAAACTGAATCTGAGTAAGATTAGAGCTTCATCGAAATCTTTCGATTCATTCCACAACTCGTCAAACCAGCGCGATATTTCAATATGATTATCTTCACCATGTACAACTAAATTAAGTTCTGTGTTATGCGAAATACCGGCGAGAGTGAGATTGGATGAACCAACAATAGCTATGCTTTTCTCTTACAGAACATCATGTTTGTTATCGAAAATGTATGCTTTCGCATGAAGCCGCCCTCGTGTAAAACTTTTATCTTTAGTTTTTTCTGTCAATAAGGATAGCAACTGTTGCAACCAATTCTTCCAGCTCATCCTTTTGATCCATAAGCGAGACAGCGTCTTTGATATTTTCTACGGTCACGCTCATATTTCTCTTCTCATCGGCGCGTTTTATAAACTTGATATGTTTCTCAGCTTCTTCGACAAGCTCAAGGCGTTTATAACCTTCTGAGAGTTTCTCGAGCGTTTGATAATTTGTTGTGTTGCCGATAAGAAGACGGATTTCGCCAACCTTGTTTATATGTTTCCTCAGCGGTTCGAAGACGGAGAGGAAGAAGTATCCTACTGCAAACTTTGCCCGCTCGCTTGAAGGCAAAATGCGGAGAATGTGCTAAATTAGTTTTTCGTTGCGGTTATCAATTATATCATGTTGGGTCAGGCGCAGCTGACTCCAATCTTGCGTGCAATAAAAATTCTCAGGTTTTTAAGACAAGACAGCAGCCGAAGCTACGCTAATATTTTGTTAGTTGTTATTGGTCCTTGGGTATTTGTTCCTCGTAAATATTTTATTTCTTAATATTTTGGTATATCATTAAAAAGTATTCGAGGTTTAACCAGATTCTTTGTGTCAGACTATGATATATTTACTCCTTGTATTTTAGCTTCCTCAAGTATGAGCTGTCCATAGACGTCAAGGGTTTCTTGGTCTTCCATACGTAGTACACCACCAAGAAATCTTGTTAAGTGTATCCGCAACAATGAAAATAATTCTTCGGTGAGCATCAACGGTTTACTATCGTTAGGGAACAAATTAATAGCAATTTGATGCACAGTTTGCATTAATTCGAACCTGGCTACTCCTTCCTCAAATTGAAAGCTCGGATCAGGAGGCAGATAGAATTTACTTGGGTATTGATATGCTTGAGATTTTAGGACAAAACTTTGGGAAAATTTGGGTTTATCAACTCGAAAGATAGGGAGGCAAATGATTAGATTTTCGACAGGGCTTTTCACCCATTGAGTTGTGACATCAATCAAGACGATAGCAGGGCGCATCTTACCTGTTAAAACAAAAGCATGTTCGTCACTACCTAAATTGAGACTTTTAACCGGAAACCTGTTTTGTTTCTGTGCAAGTGGTCGAAGAAATGCCGGGATTTTTGTTTCTGAGGGATCAGATGTAACGTCAATATCAATCACTACATTATTTTTGTTTGGATATAGTGCCGGTATCCAAACAATTTGTCCAACCACGAGTCCTTTAGTTGGTCCCTGTTCGTAGTAGGAATTTACAAGCCCTGATATGCTAATTCCCTTTCTCATCAGAGTCGTTGAGCTGCCTAGTAATATTTATAAATACTTTTTTTAAATCTTCAGCATTCCAGTCCTTATCCGTTTCCTCATCCCAAGCTTTCATAGCATCCAGATACTCTTCGGAAATAGGCTCCATCACTCTGTTTTGTTCTGCAATTTTCTTTAGTGTGGGCGCTATTCGCTTTCTTAGTTCGTCGACTTTAAGCTCTGTTTCTTTCGAAGCTGTTAAGGGAATAATAATTTGATGAGATCCTTCTTTAATTGTAGTGAAGTCGAGAATATCGCCGCGTTTATATACCGCTTCCATTGGTTCCGTATCAAAATATATATAATCGAGAAGTTCCTCGAGAGGTCTATTGATCCACTGTCCCAATATTTTCTTTATTATTAAACTTAATTTAACTTCAACTTTACGATTATAATGATCCACTCGTTCAGCCACTTTGTAGATGATAACGTTTCTATCTTTTGTAGTTTTATATCCAGATTTTGCAAAATCACCATCTGAAAGAATGTCCTCAAGCTCTAGTGCATATGGACCGTAATGATAAAATAACCACCTAAGATTCGTTAATCTTTGCCCTGTTTCCCTGTAATACTCCACTTCGATGAGATATAAAAACTTAATTAACTGTGTTTTGAAAATGCCTTTATTCCCATTTTCGACTTCGGCTAATATTTGTAGAATTATATCTTTAGGTGAATTTATCATCGTGGTAAGTTTTATTCAATATCATAAATTGCTATATAAATATCAAACGTTTTCAAAACACTATTCTCCAGTGCTAAGATGATAGATATTTCCTTAAAAACTTACCGGTGAATGATTCTTTGCACCCTGCAATATCTTCGGGTGTTCCCGTTGCAACGACCGTTCCCCCCTTCTCTCCCGCCTCAGGTCCAAGATCGATAATCCAGTCTGCGCATTTAATAATATCCATATTATGCTCAATGACTACGATTGAATTTCCCTTTTCAATAAGGGCGTCGAAGCATGCAAGGAGTTTCGCAATGTCGTCAAAATGCAGGCCGGTCGTAGGTTCATCAAAAATAAAGAGCGTATGTTTATCCTCCTCCTGAGCGCTGAGATGTGATGCAAGTTTTACTCTCTGCGCTTCTCCGCCGGAGAGAGTTGTAGCCGATTGCCCGAGTCTTATGTAACCCAATCCGACATCATCAAGTACCTTCAGTTTCTTCACCACCTTCAGACTTCCTGCGTGGGATCGGAAAAATTGTATTGCCTCGGTTACGGTCAGACCCAACACATCATCGATGCTCTTGTCGTGGAATCGTATATCCAAAACTTCCTTCCTGTAACGCTTCCCTTTACAGACATCGCAAGTCAGTTCAATGTCGGCAAGGAACTGCATCTCAATTGTCTGAATTCCGCTTCCCTCGCACGTTTCGCAACGACCTCCCGGAACGTTGAATGAGAAGTAACCCGGCCCATAGCCATGTATCTTCGCAGCGTGCGTTGAAGCGAAAAGATCGCGTATACCATCGAATGCCTTCATATACGTTGCGGGATTGGAACGGGGTGTCTTACCGATGGGTGACTGATCTACCAGCTCGATATCGCTGATCGAATCTACGCCTTCGATCATACGGTGCGAACCGACCGGCTTCGACGAAGTACCTTTTAATCGCTTCACACCTGCATAGAGAATCTGGTGGATAAGGGTACTTTTACCCGAACCGCTGACACCCGTGACCGCAACGAACATGCGCAAAGGTATGGATACGTCGATGCTCCGCAGATTATGTTCCGCTGCTCCTTTAATGGAAATTGCCCCGCCTAAGCTCTTTCTTCGTCGCGCGGGGACAGGAATTATTTTCTTCCCCGACATGTACTGACCGGTAAGAGATTTTTTTTCTTTGACCAAATCAGATGCACTGCCGGCGAAGACAACCTCACCGCCATACTCTCCCGCCTGCGGACCCATGTCGACAACCATGTCGGCAGCCCGGATCATGTCGGAATCGTGTTCAACCACGATGACCGTATTACCTACATTTCTCAGGGATTGAAGAATGGAAATTAGTTTCTGGTTATCACGTGGATGCAGACCGATACTCGGTTCGTCGAGAACATAGAGTGATCCCACAAGAGAAGACCCGAGCGCAGTTGCAAGGTTAATCCGCTGAGATTCCCCGCCTGAGAGACTACTCGACTGACGGTCCAGGGTAAGGTAGCCGATACCTACATCGACGAGGTATTTCAACCGTTTGATAAGTTCGTCGATAATCCGCCGTGCGACATTCCGTTCGAATTCGGACAGCTCGAGATTAGTTACGTACTGATAAGTCTCATCGATTGTCATGCACACAACGTCGTGTATGGTTTTTCCGCCAATCCTGACGAACAGGGCTTCGGGACGAAGTCTTGCACCGCTGCATGCATCGCACGTCGTATAACTGCGGTATCTGCTCAGCAGAACACGGTAGTATATCTTGTATGCTTTCCGTTCAACGTATCTGAAGAACTTATTGATGCCGGCATAATCACCATAGCCGTTAACGATAACATCAATCTCGCGCTGAGAAAGGGAGCGAAACGGAACATCTATCCTGACCTGTGCCTCCCCTGCTATCCGCACGAGACTGCGCAGGTACTCAAGCCACTTCCGACTTGTCCAAACCTGGATAGCGCCGTCCCGGATCGAGAGATCTTTACGAGGAACAACGAGATCCATGTCGATTCCGATGGCTCTTCCTAACCCCTGACACTTCGGACATGCGCCATAGGGAGTATTGAACGAAAATAGCCGCGGGTCAAGTTCTTCAAATTTCCGTCCGCACAACGAGCAAATGAAGTGCTGATTAAATCGCAGCTCCTCATCATGATCGAGGATCTTTACTACTGCGTATCCGTTGCCGCTCCTGAAAGCTGTTTCAAGTGAATCGGAGAGACGGTTATCTTCAGCGCTTTTCTTATAGATTAGCCTATCGACCAGCACGAGGATTTCCTTCATCTTTGCCCCGCGAGGTAACGGTCGTTCGTTAAGATCGATCAGCTCGTTCTTGTATATAAATCGGAAATACCCCTGTCGTTTTAAATTTTCGATTTCCTGTTTGAGAGTCGCATCCTTGTGGTGGTGAATCGGGAAGGACACTGTAAGTTTCAACTCGTCAGCATCCTTAGTTTTAAGTCGGAGAGTTTCAGTGATCGTCCTGACAGAGTCGCGTTCAACACGGTTCCCGCACGCAGGGCAGTGTGTTCTGCCGATCCTGCCAAACAGGAGGCGGAGATAATCGTAAATTTCAGTTGTCGTACCGACGGTCGATCGCGGATTGCGGGCAGTTGTTCTCTGTTCGATCGCGATTGCCGGACTTATTCCCTGAATCTCGTCGACGTCGGGTTTGTCCATGCGCTCGAGGAACTGGCGGGCATAGGCGGAGAGACTTTCAACGAATCGCCGCTGTCCCTCGGCATAGATTGTATCGAATGCGAGACTTGATTTTCCTGAACCGCTTACGCCGGTAAACACTATGAGTTTATTGCGGGGAAGTTCGAGTGAAACATTTTTCAGGTTATGGACCCGGGCGCCTCGTATGACGATGGAGCTTTTTTGTTTTTCGTTACGATGAGAAGGGTGAAATGACGTTTGTTTTCCCCTAATTGAACGGTTGGTCCTCATCTTCTGTCCGACAGCTAGCGCGTGTATTACTTATGCTTCACCTCTCCATGTAATTTTTTATACATGCTAAGCTGACTGTCGTTGAGGACGGCTTTTGCTTTTATGTGTGAATTCAGGATAACTCCGCGCAGCTTACCCCGGAGACGACCGATCTGCAGCGCGTCGTCCGCGCAGGATTTTTCATTGATGATTCGCCCCTGGAATGCCTGGTTCAGCTCGTTCTCAATCTGAACTATCTCCTTCCCTAACTGCTTAGCACGTGCGACGGTGCTGTTGTGGATATCCGAGAGCCTGCTTTTCTGAATCGAGGAAAGATTCAGCGTTGTGGCAAGCTCGAGAAGACTTTTTGGCGATGGATAGCTATTTATTTCTGCGGTTTTTCCGTAATCCCCTTCCAATCCGTTCAAAAGCGCATTACGGTCCGACGGAACTTGAGAAAAAAGGAAAGAACAGCAGTATAATATTAAAATGAATCCTAGAGCGATTTTATTCATGACTCTAAATCCTATGTATTCCTGTATAGTGAACAAGAGTGAAGATAGGAATAATTTTTCTGAGATGCCAAGCAATCCACACCGCAGAATGGAAGCTCCGGGATCTTGAATCCTATCCTTTTCCTCTCTATATTTAAGCAATCATAACAAATTTATGGAGTATAGCGCATGAAAAAACCACTTGTCGGTATCGTTATGGGAAGTGCATCAGACCTCCCGGTGATGGCAGAAGCCGCTGAAGCGCTCGAATCATTCGGCATTC
>CAYGZY010000194.1:0-7869 GCA_964354485.1 uncultured Chlorobiaceae bacterium
CCCGCATGGTTTCCGGCAGGAGATAAAATTGTGTTCACTTCGGACCGGACACCGTTTGGAAAAAATGGTGCGCATAATCTTTTCACGTACGACCTCACGACGAACACAATACGGTACCTGACCTACGGTAAAGAGAGTTATTACTCGCCGCAAGTTTCATCAGACGGGCGCGCTCTGATATTTACGTCCGATATCAGCGGCGCGAGAAACGTATGGATGATTAAACTTGATAACCCTGATGCGCCGCAGGAAATGAGACAGATCACTCGGTTCACCACAGCCGCCTTCGATCCCGTCTGGGCCGACGGGCAGGGAGTTTTCGTTTCTTTCGAAGACTTTCGTTTTCAACTGCGCGCTCTGTCAGATCCGTACGCAACGTACGATTCCTCGTCAATAAAACACTCGATTGATTTTATTGCATGGGATCAGCCGTGGAAACCCGCATCGATTGAGGGAGTGACGCGGGAAGGATTATACCGGTATTCAGAGGAATATAGTCTGGATTTCGCTCAGAGTGAGGTTACAACGGATCCCGTATTCGGTACTGCGGGCGGTGCGTATTTATCTATGAGCGATTTCCTCGGCAACGAAAACTATAACTTTCTTATTTACAATACCGCACAAACAACCGATGAAATCCTGTCAAGTTTTAATATTGCGGTTTCCCGCGTTTCGCTTCAGCACCGGACACACTATGCGTATGGTGTTTACCGATTCAGCGGCCGGCGGTACGATCTGACCGATCCGGATGAATTCTTCTTTGAAAGGGTTTTCGGAGCGTATGCCGCTCTCAGCTACCCGCTCTCTGTTTTCCGGCGGATTGCCCTTACCGTGAGTATCAGCAATTCCGAGAAAGATGCAGGACAAGAGTGGCTTTTCTCCGCCCCTGATCGCGACGATGTGGACGATGCCCGGAAAGCTCTCTTTCTGTCGAATTCGCTCTCCTTTACACACGATAACTCTCTGTGGGGCCCTACAGGTCCGCTTGATGGGAGCCGCTATAATGTAACGCTGGCTTATACAACCGATATGCAATACTCTCACGCAAATTACTACTCTGTCATCTTCGATTACCGTCATTATTTCCGACTGGCATCGCGATCCGCCCATGCTGTACGTTTCTGGCTCTTCTATAACGACGGCCGTGAAGCACGCAGGTTCTTCATGGGAGGAAGCTGGGACTTGCGGGGATATCCGCGGTGGTCACTGAGAGGGAAGAAACTCTGGCTGATCACCAATGAACTCCGATTTCCATTCCTTGATCAGATATCCCTGAAGTTTCCCATCGTGGGAATAACCTTTTTTGACATTCGCGGCGCTCTGTTTGTCGATGCCGGAAATGCGTGGGACGAAAACTACAGTCGGACATTCGGCAGTATCGGATGCGGTATGCGTCTGAGTATCGCGGGATTCCTGGTTCTGCGGTATGACATAGGGAAGAGAATAGAGAACAACTTCAGAACTCTGCAGAGAGATATCTTTCACCAGTTTTTCTTTGGTTGGGATTTTTAATTGATGAAAAAGATTTGCATCATGGCGCTCTTGTTTGCCCTCGTAACTATGGAGGGATGCAACCGTCTCTCTCTCCGGCAGACGCTCAACCGGAGCGGGGATGATGTGCCAATGTACGGATATACAACGGCGCGCAGCAATGCTTCCATTTCTGCTGTTGCTCCGCCGCTCGATTCGATGTGGGAAGTTGACCTGGGAGCAGGGACAGGTTCATATCCGCCGGCAGTGGTGGATAGCCTGCTCTTCATCGGCAATCTCCGCGGTGAAATTCAGGTTGTTCATGTCCGTGACGGAAGCGTATACGGGAAAAAGAAGATGGGATCGGCGATTGTCGGCACGCCTGTCGTTAATGGTGATGTCGTCTATATTGTACTCACGAATGCGCAGCGGAGTGTAATCGCTTACAATTTTCATACTGCTGAAGAACTGTGGAGACTCAGGATAGGTGATATAGAATCCTCGCCGCTATTTTTGAATGCGAAGTTGTACGTCGGGACTCTGAATGGAGAACTCTACTGCATCGATGCGGAAACCGGGAATATCGATTGGAAATATTCAGTTTCATCAGACTCAAAAAAAAGACTGATACGCTCGTCGCCGGCAAGCGACGGCACATCCATCATCTTCTGCTGCGATGACGGGAATATTTTCTCCATGCACAAAGACGGCACGGTAGACTGGAGAGCCCAAACAGGCGGAGACATTATCGCCTCACCGGCAATCTTCGCGGAGCATGTATACGTCTGTTCGGCTGACAGCTGTATCTACTCATTTTCCATCCGCACGGGACTATCGGAATGGAGAAAAAAACTCAGCGCCAGGATATATTCCTCGCCGGCTGTGAGCGAGAAGAGCGTTGTAGCCGGATGCGTCGACGGGATCGTATGGTGTCTGGATCGCCTGAGCGGGGAAAAGCTTTGGACACGCGAGACGGGGGGTGTCATTACAAGCGCACCGGTTATTTCGGGTTACATGGTGTACGTGGGAAACCTCGATAAAGCATTATACACACTATTGCTGGAGAACGGGGAAGTTATTGATGAACGGAGATGCAGCGGACGCATAAAAACTTCGCCGTTGGTGTACAGACAATTCCTTTTCCTTATTGTTGAAAGCCGATCACTTGTTGGATTCCGGGGGAGATCTCAGTAATGAAACTGCTCTCGTATGTTTTCGCTCTGCTTCTTCTGCAAGGGAATCGAGGTACATGCATGCCACAGCAGAATACCCCGGATAGTTCGGATACCCATGATTCTCTGTCTGCGTATTCGAGCATAAGTGTTATGAGCCCGATCGGCGGAGTTCGCATTTATGTAGATACGTTTTTTATTGGTTTAGCTCCGCAAGAAAGCATTCAGGTATCGAGCGGCTTTCATATCATGCGGTTCATTCATCCTGATAACCGCAACTGGTTCTTGCATGCCATTGTGGAAACTGTTCAGCTAAAACCTCATGAGCATATTGTCTTCAATGTGAGATTCCCGCGTCTATGCCGCATATCGACGAATCCGTTTAATGCCGATGTAGTGATAGGAGACTCAGTTTATGGTACGACGCCATTCATGATACCCGTGTTTGGTGAGAGCATCAGTTTATTCATCTCAAAGGATGGGTTTAGAAGTATCACAACAGATCTTCCGGGCAACCGTCAGCAATATCGCATTGATCTAGAACGACCCGTTATCCCGGATATGAGCAACGAATCGCTTTACCTTTCACCGGTAACCTCAAAGGGGTATACGTCTGTTTATCTCTCCGCAGGTGCGACGATACTAGCAGGTGCGGCAGCGGCTTATTGTAAGATTAAAGCCGATAATTATTACAGTGATTATCAGCGAACGGGAGATGCGGTTGCTCTGGACAGGGTCCGTTCCTTCGATACTGCTTCAGGGGTATCTCTTGTAGTTGCAGAAATGAGCTTTTTCTTGTTGTCTTATCTCCTTTTTTCTCAATGAAAACCGGAAAATCCCCAAAAATACTTGACTTTCAGCAACATCTCAATTATATTAAGTTCACGTTCATATATCATTGAAAGTATGGGTATCCCCCAGAACACAAAAGATGAGAAACCTATGAATCTTCCGACAATACCGCAACACCCCATTACACCTGATCTTGGCGAAGCCATGGAATTTGTTCGCAATGTTCCTGTCTTTGCCGATATTGAAGTCACGGAGCTGGCAAAAATTGTACGTGTAGGTGTAAGAAAAAAATACAAAAAGGGGAGCATTATCCTGCTCGAGGAGGAAACCGGGGCAGCCCTTTTTGTCATCATTTCCGGTAAGGTGAAAATAGTAAGAACAGATGACGACGGGCGGGAAGTAATCCTGTCAATTCTCGGCGAGAATGATTTTTTTGGAGAGATGTCGATTCTTGACGGACTTTCTCGGTCGGCGAGTGTAGTTGCAATCACAAAAACCGAACTTTTCATGGTTCACCGTCGTGATTTTTTAAAGCTGATGCAGGATGTCCCGTCGGTCGCGATTTCGCTTCTCAAGGAATTGACCCTGCGCCTTCGCAAAGCCGATTCCCAGATCAAGAGTTTATCATTAAAAGACGCGGCCGGGAGGGTGGCGAACGTGATTGTTCAGCTGGCGGACGACATCGGAACGATCCGTAAGGGGAGGGTTGAAATCGATGAATTGCCGCTGCAGCAGGATCTCGCGAATATGGCAGGTACATCACGCGAAACGATATCGCGTGTAATCCATAGTTTTATTAAAAAAGGGCACCTGGAACTCAGAGGCAACAAGTTAATTGTCAGCGACTACGAAAAATTTAAAAGTTTATTCGTATAACCTGATATGTCCCGGGAGGGAAAATGAACAAGAAGGCAGATTTACACATACACTCAATGTATTCCGATGGTGTGCTGTCGCCAATCGAAATTGTGACGAGGGCGATGCAGGCCGGTCTTGATGTCGTAAGTATTACCGACCATGACAGCATCGGCGGGATTGAGCCGGCAATAGAAGCCGGGCGAGATATCGGAGTAGAAGTTATCGCGGGGATTGAGTTAAGCGCAAGCTACAACAGTACCGAAGTACATATCCTCGGTTACTTCGTAGATTACAAGAATAAGGAGCTTGTATCGTCACTGGCCGGATTTCGGAGTGAACGGCTGAAGAGAGCCGAACGTATCGTTGGGAAACTGAACGATATGAAAATCCCGATTACTATTGAATCCGTCATGGGACATGTTACGGGTGATTCGATCGGACGTCCTCACATAGCAAACACACTTGTGGAAGGAGGTCATGCCAACTCGTACCACCAGGCTTTCGATAAGTATATCGGTGACGGACGGCCTGCATACGAGCAGAAGTGGAATTTTTCTCCCGAAGAGACGATCAAATTAATTTCCAAAGCCGGCGGCTTATCCTTTCTGGCTCATCCGGGGAAATCGACGAGAGAGGAAATGATTGTACAGCTGATCAATGCGGGTCTCGATGGTATCGAAGTGATCCACCCGAGCCATCCCCCGGATTTGGTCTACTACTATAGGGGTATTGTAGATGAATACTGTCTCCTCGAAAGCGGCGGGTCAGATTTTCACGGCGGCGAACGGGGAGATGAAAACACATTTGGTCAATTTACGATACCGGTCTCTACCGTCGATATAATGCGTAAAAGATTGTTCTGAAATAAATTATCAATTCTTCTCAACATCCAAACAGTTCACCCTTTATGGCAAATATTCTCGAAGGAAAATTTCTCGCAGCACCTTACCGGTTCGGCATCATTGTGAGCCGGTTCAATGAGTTTATCACGAAACGTCTCCTCGACTCCGCACTCGATTGTCTGCAGCGGCATGGTGTTTCTGAAAAGGCAATCGATGTCGTTTTTTGTCCGGGCGCCTACGAAATACCGCAGGTTGCTCAGAAAGTTGCGCTGACAGGCAACCATGACGCGCTCATCTGCCTCGGATGCATCGTTCATGGAGATACTCCTCACTTTGAATACATCGCGAACACGGTCAGCGTTGGCATTAACCGCGTTGCCCTTGAAACAAATGTTCCGATCGTTTTCGGCGTGCTGACTACCGATACGCTTGAACAGGCAATCGAGCGGGCGGGAACGAAAGCCGGAAATAAAGGATGGGATGCTGCACTTTCTGCGATAGAACTAGCGGATCTCTCGAAAAAGATTTCCGGCAAAAAGAAGTAATCAATACAATAATCGGTGTGTGCTGTGCGAGCGTGCTGGCTGGTGATTGTCTTGTGGTGCTGGAGTGTGCCGGTGCTCGGTGGAACCGGTGAGTGGAAAAGTTACACATCAAAACGGCAAGTACGCGACATACAAACCGATCGCCAGGATACTACGGTATACTGGATCGCCACGAGCGGCGGCTTGCTCATGTATCACCCTGCCCTGAATACCTTCAAAGAGTTTACCACATCAGAAGGCCTCCGTACTAATAGCATCACAGCCCTTGCCTGTGAAGAAAATGGAACAATCTGGATCGGGAGCGAGAACGGCGTTCTCCATAAGTACACCCCGTCGACGGGAGAATGGCTCTACTTTTCACAGATTGCCGACGATCAGGATCATGGAGCCGATAAAACCATAAATTACCTGAGTCTTCAAGGAGATACGCTCTTCATCATTTCAGATATCGGCGTCTCTCTATTGTCTGTATCAGACGGAATATTCATTGAAAATTACCTTCACTCACTGGTCGATGATGCGGTTTCATTCGTGATTATGGACAGCATGATGTACGTCGGTTCACCCGACGGGATTGCCTATACGTCTCTTTCCAATCCAAATCCCAGCGCCCCTGATCTGTGGAAACAATTTACTACCGCATCGGGGTTACCGTCGAATCACGTAAATGCCATGGCAGTGGTTCAGGGATCGATCGTTGCCTGTACAGAAAATGGTATTGCCTCACTAACCGATACGGCCTGGCATCAGCTTCCCGGCACATCCGGTATGAATGTTACAGATGTCGTACCTCTCGGATCGTCCGCATACTGCATAAGCGGAAATCAACTGCTCTCGTTTGCCTTAGACACAGAAATTGAATTGATAGGTTCTTTCACCGGCCAGTTGAGCACGATCGGAGGTCCTTCCATCCTCGGAACAGAAAAGGACGGTCTCCTTCTCAACCGGGGCGCAGAATGGATTACAGTTCTTCCACCCGGTCCGCCGTCGAACAGGTTCGTCGGTATCGCCGTCGATCTGAACGGGATTCTCTGGGCGGGTACCGGAGCGCGGAACGGCGAAGGATTCATGAGCTATGACGGAAAGGAATGGAAGTGGTACACGACCAGCGAATATCCGGAATTCCGGTACAATGAATTTTATAAAGCGAGCATAGGGAGAGATAATACGAAATGGCTGAGTAACTGGGGCGGAGGTATAGTTCGAATAGATAACGAAGGAATCGTCAGAGAGACATTCAACACAACCAACGGAATCCCGCCCTGTATTCCCACAGACACCACATATGCCGTTGTAGGCGGCGTAGCAGAGGATCAATCGGGATGTGTGTGGATAACCAGCCGTACGCCCCCCGGCGATACCATCCTTACACAGTACCTACCGGGCGGTATTTTTGCATACCTCCGTGGTTGTATCCTCGGCAAGTGCGGCATGCGTAATCCCAACAATGACAATGTCTTTACAGATGTTCTCATCGATTACTATGGTACGAAGTGGTTTTCCAACTACTCGAGGTTCGAATCCGAATCGCCCTCTGGATTTTATTATTATAACGAGGAAGAGGCACTGCCAGGGACAACGCTAGGATGGGGTAAGTTGACAACTGCAGACGGATTAACGAGCGATAAGGTATGGTCATTAGCTCTCGATCGGGAAGGCGGAGTATGGATTGGCTCAGATCAGGGGATCACTATCATCTTCAATCCGAATAATCCCCGTACAAGCATCGCGCCTTACCACCCGCTCCGCGATCAGGTTGTCCAAGCGATCGCGGTTGATGAGTGCGATAATAAATGGATCGCAACAAAGCGGGGTGTTTTTCTACTCTCTCCCGACGGAACCTCTATCCTCGAAAGGTATACCGTTGAAACGACGGGAGGCAAACTCCTTGATGATGATGTTAATTCGATTGCTATCGATCACAGGACAGGTATCGTTTATATGGGGACCGAAAACGGACTTTCGGCACTCACGACATCCGCCGTAACTCCGGCCCTTTCTTACGCTGAAATTATTCTTTCTCCAAATCCATTCTACATTCCTGGATCGAATACCTTGACGATTGACGGACTAGTAAGATCTTCTTCTGTCAAGATTCTCTCCATGAGCGGGAAGGTGGTGAAGGAATTCAGGTGCCCCTGCGGAAGAATTGGCTTTTGGGATGGAAAAGATGAGGAGGACAATTTTGTC
>CAYGZY010000195.1:0-6189 GCA_964354485.1 uncultured Chlorobiaceae bacterium
TTTTGTTTGTCTTGGATGCCGCGCATTTATCTTATTCTCCTCATTGTGTGATGATAAGTCCATACAAATATAATACATCACCAACGAGAATCGACACCTGTAAAAAAATATTTTTATGTGTTTTTCAACAACCTGCTAGTGATAAAGAAGCTGTTGAAACAGCTTTCCTGGTCTCCCCTTTTGGTTCAATTCACACCGATGAATCGGTGTGTTAATGAGATGCTTCCCGCTTTCAATTCAAGCGAGGAAAATTGTGCAAACCTTGCGAAGGACATCTCGGCTTGACCGTAACAAACCTTCGCAAGGTTCAACATTGTCATTAACACCTCGCTTCAGCGAGGTGACTTTGAACCAAGATAAACAGCTAAACCGTTTCAATCATCGATGCTACCTCTTACCTCCAATCCATAAGCTGTGATAAACTCTCTGTACTCATCCAGAAACGATTTCGTCCGATGGTGCTCTTCCTGATTAGCAATGTAACTGGCTACCTTATCAACGTCCGATTCAGATACCGAAAATGCGGCGTAACCCCTTCCCCATGCAAACTTCTGATCTATAATTGAGTTTTGATTTATCCAATGAGAAGAACTCCCTTTGAATAACTGAGTTACTTCTTCTATTGAATATTTTGTTGGTAAATCTATCAGCAAGTGAACATGGTCTGGATTGACGTAAACTATCTTAAGGTATATATTTTTCTCCTCAGCATACTTTTTACAATACCCTGCCACTTGGATTCGGGCTTTGGAGTGAAGCAATTTTTCCCGCCGTAGTGTTCCCCAGATTAGATGCAACCAGCATCGTGAGTAAGAATGCAAAGACATGTAGATCCTCCCTTCTATATATGTATTGTTTACTAGTGATAAAGAAGCTGTTGAAACAGCTTTCCTGGTCTCCCCTTTTGGTTCAATTCACACCGATGAATCGGTGTGTTAATGAGATGCCCCCCTATCGTTGGGCTGCATAATATAGTTACTATCGGATTGATGGTCAACACCGCAGGAACAACATCTCTTGCCTCTCTCCTGGTTTATTTCACACCGATGAATCGGTGTGTTAATGAGATGCTTCTGACTGTTTATATCGGAATATAGCTATCATCGTCTTGATGGTCAACACCGTAGAGACAGCATCTCTGGCCTCGCTCTCGGTTCAATTTACTTAACTACTTTCATGTTGTGGATCATGACCACGTTTAAAAGTTTGCAAAGCCAGAAGTCCGACTTTACCATTGTTAATGCTTACCCAAAAGTCGGACTTCGGTAATGCCTGATTGCATCCCGATTCGGCAATATCATTAACACCTCGCTTCAGCGAATCGACTCTGAACCTGCAGATATCATTAACACCTCGCTTCAGCGAGGTGACTTTCAACCAGAACGGCATGTGAAACCGTTTCAACGGTTTCAATCATCGATGCTTTCCCACCAGCCTAATCCGTCATGATAAGCGTAGATGAACCATAACGGATTATTTTGCTGATATCTGTGAGGTAGACACGAAGCTATTTGCTTCTCTCAACGCTTCTGCCTATATTTTCATATGATAAGTGTAAATATTCCAAGGAGTTTCAGCATTTGGTTACTATAACGGAACAACAAATTAACAAGATATTAGGAGCGATGAAAGGCAAAAAAATTGCCGTCATCGGCGACCTCATGCTTGACCGTTACATCTGGGGAAGGGTAAACCGGATATCCCCGGAAGCGCCTGTTCCGATCGTGGATATGGAGAGTGAACAGGTTCGCCTGGGCGGCGCCGCGAACGTTGCCCAAAATATAAAATCACTCGGCGGCCACCCCCATCTTCTTGGTGTCGTCGGGGAAGATAACAGCGGAAAAACACTGATTGATATGCTGAAGGAACAATCTTTTCCGATAGACGGTATTCTTACAGATCCGTCAAGGCCAACGACGGTAAAAACCAGGGTCATCGCACACGATCAACACGTCGTTAGAATTGATCGTGAGGATAAAAACGACATCTCCTCCCCTATCCAGAAGCGCTTGCTTGAAATACTACGCAGAATTATTGCCGATGTAGACGGAATCGTAATCGAAGACTACAACAAGGGCGTTCTCTCCAAACACTTAATTAAAGAAACGATCGCACTGGGAACCACACATAAGAAAGTAATTACGGTTGATCCTAAATTTAACAACTTCTTCGAGTACAAGGACGTAACGGTGATGAAACCGAATCGTAAGGAAATTGAGGAGGTCCTTGGCGTCCGACTTCGATCGCGTGACGAAATAAACGCAACTGGAAAGATGCTTCTAAAAAAACTGAATGCTGAGAATGTTCTTCTTACGCTTGGCGAACAGGGGATGTCCCTCTTCGAATCGAACGGCGAGATATCCCATATATCAACGAAAGCACGAAATGTTGCCGACGTATCCGGCGCCGGCGATACCGTTATCGCTACGCTTTCGATGTCGCTTGCGGCAGGCGCTTCAATGAAGGAAGCTGTTTCTATTGCCAACTTCGCGGGAGGCATCGTCTGCGGTTACGTCGGAATCGTTCCGATTGATCCGGTCGAATTAAAACGCACAATTTTGAACGACAACATACGGAGCACAGAAACCTGATGGGGAGGATCGTCAGTCTGGACGAGCTGAAATCCATTCGGGACCAACTCAGGAAAGAAAAGAAGCGAGTTGTATTCACGAATGGCGTGTTTGACATACTGCACCGCGGTCATGTGGAATATCTGCTTGAAGCCAAAGCTCTCGGTGAAATTCTCATCGTGGGTGTGAACAGCGACGATTCGGTCCGACGTCTTAAGGGAGAAGGACGTCCGATAGTCGTCGAGCAAGACCGTGCATTCCTTGTCGCAAACCTTTCTTCTGTCGATTTTGTATGCGTGTTCCAGGAAGATACTCCCCTCCGGCTGATATCTACACTCCTCCCCGACGTTTTAGTGAAAGGAGCGGATTGGAATACGGACGATATTGTCGGAAGAGATATTGTGGAGAATGCAGGCGGGATTGTAAAAACCATCACCTTGACACAAGGGAGGTCAACGACCTCCATCATTAACAGAGTTATTGAACGGTTTTCCCTTCCGAGAGAAAACAGGAGATGAAAATCCTTAAACGGATATCGAAAATCCTCGGAATTACTCTGGTTAGTGTTGTAATTCTTCTATTCATCGCTGCATTGCTGACTCAGACGGGCTTCGTTAAAGACCGACTGCGCATTCTGATTGCAAATTCCATCTCTCAAAACATCAACGGGACACTTCACCTCGGAACCATTGAAGGAAATTTCCTTACGGGATTCAGCATCGATTCGCTGGCAATCTACGACGACCAGGGACCCATCCTTCAGTCGCGGAAGATCGAATGTGCGTACGACATACTTCCCCTCTTCAACAAAAGACTTGTTTTAACGTCTCTCACAATTACACAACCCGTTATCAGCTTCACGCGGTCAATGGACGGCCGCTGGAATATCAAAAAACTGCTCAGAGAGAGTGAGGATACGACTTCATCACAGTCCGACTGGGAATTCGATTTTAAACGAATCAGCGTGGTCAGAGGATCAATCCGGGTGTACGATTCCCTTGCTCTTTCACTTCCCAATCATTGGGACTTGCCGCGGCCCTTTTTTGAATACCACGATTTTTCCGTCAACGACATTACCATCGAATTGAGTACCCGGCTGATGAAGGACGATATCCAGGCCGATGTGAGCGAGTTTTCCTGTTACTCTCCTGAATCAGAATTCGAATTAAAGCAGCTCCGCGGCACTTTCAGGATTGCAGCAGATCGAATCCTCGGAGAGGATGTCATTATTCAGACAGGAAAATCTTTTCTTGAATGCAATGCCTCTCTGGAAGGAGTGAATTTCTTTCGGGGGATCAAATTCAAGGATCTCCAGCATGACTCCACATACCTTGATTTCCGTGCAAACACAATTGATCTCGCAGAGCTGAGAAATTTCCTTCCGCAGGTTCGATTCCTGAACGGAACAGCGTACGTCGACCTCGAGGCGCACGGGGAATTTGGCAATCTCACCATTCAGCACCTGGATGTGAAGACGTATGACAGTGATCTGCACGTCGGCGGCACGATCTATAATCTCCACAGACCGGAACTGTTATCACTGGACATCACGATGAACAGCGGTCAGCTCAACCCCCGTGATGCTTCATTACTTCTACCTCCCTTCGGCATCCCCTCCTTTTTGAATGCGAAACCTTTTGCAATCACCGGACGTTATACGGGGTACCCGGTGGATTTTTCAACCAGTATTACACTTAAGGGACCTTCAGGGGATGTCGATCTTGCGTGTCGGATGAATCTGAAAAACAAACCTCCGACTTATTCATGCGAGTTTTCAACAAAAAATCTCGATTGCCGATGGATACTGGGCAACGATAATTTTAATTCCGCCCTTTTCACAAACGGTAAAATAGAGGGTAAAGGTTTTTCTATTAATGATATCACGACAGACCTGACAGTCATGGTAGACTCGTCACGCCTCAATAACGTTCCGATCGATCATTCGACACTCACAATCCGGGCAAGACCACAATATCTCCATGGCGAACTGACAGCTTCATCGGGCGAAGCAAGCGTCACGATCAATGGTCAGAGTGACTTCACAAATATTCAATCGCCCGTTTATGAGGGCAATCTACGCTTGGGTTCCTTCGACCTTTCGCAAATTCTAAATAATAAAGAATATAAAAGCAACCTGAACCTGCACGGAACCTTTGCCGGATCCGGAAAAACATTCAGCCAGCTGAATGCCGTTTTATCGCTAAGTCTCCTTCCATCAGTTTTCCGCGCCCATACACTCCAATCAGACACTCTCGATCTGAATCTTGATCAGAGAGATCCGATGAAAAAAACTCTTTCGATCCGGTCGCCCCTTCTCGATGCCGATTTTACAGGTCTTTTCAACCTGGATAAGGATGTGCCTCTTCTCTCGGGCCGCATGAAAGATCTTTTACATGTGATCGTTCAGCATACAAGTCCTGCCCCCGATTTAAAGGCGGTCCCGAAGACCGCAGCAAGGAAAACGACGATGAAGGGGATGGATTTCCAATACTACCTCAAAATCAAAGACCTCGATCCGATTTCGTCGCTACTTGAAAACATCCCTTTCAACGCCCGAACAGATATCCGCGGCGAAGTGAGGGGGAATGATGACCTCTTGTCATTATCGAGCGACGGGACAATAGACGAATTCTTCATCGGAACGACGCGCGGAGGCATTCTTCTCCGAAACGGTACGGTCCACATCTCGCTCGATTCACTCACGCGGAATCCATCGCTCGAACGACTTACAGGTACAATCGATATAACCTCAGATTCGGGGTTGATCAATACCAGGAAAATCGAAAATATCCGAGCTTCTCTCACCTACGACTCATTCCGGGGCACAACTGATTTCGCATGTACGTACGATTCTCTCTACCGATTCAGTGCATCGGGAAGAATTTCCGTCCAACCCGCGACATACGTCTTCGATTTTGACAGTCTCATCATCGCGCTCGGCCCGAATCACTGGCGCAACGTTCAGGATGTACAGCTACGTTTGAACAGACAAGGTTTTCAAATCATGCATGCGGCATTCACCCGGGGAGATGAATTCTTTTCATTTGCCGGCGCGCTCCTCTCTTCGGGTCCGATGGATTTCCGTGCCTCACTACGAAACGTGAATCTCTCCAATCTCAACGTCTTTCTTCCAAACTTAGATAAAAATCAGCGGGGTTTCGACGGGAGAGTTACGGCAGACGTCATACTCACCGGCTCGGATTCACTTCCGAAAATATCTTTGAATTCCATAAGCAGCAACACATCGTACAAATCCAACCGGATCGGAACATTAAGCGCGGATGTGCAGTACAATGAAAAACGCGCAGACATTCTGATATCAGCGCGGGAACGTCCGAACGATTCCCTGGCGAACTTTACGCTCCGAGGTTCAATACCCATCGATCTTGCAATACCCCTCAGAGGCGAACGGTTCCCCAACCAGGAACAAAAATTGTACCTCACATCGGAAGGATTCGATCTGTCGGCGATCGATCCCATTCTGAAAGACTTCGAGAACCTCTCCGGCAAGCTCTCATGCAGTATTGCAGTAGGCGGCACTCCCCGTAATCCGGAACTGAGCGGTAAAATGAGTTTTAAAGACGTCCGGTTCCTCTTTCTTCCTAATAATATCAACTAC
>CAYGZY010000196.1:0-4640 GCA_964354485.1 uncultured Chlorobiaceae bacterium
CATTATACAGCCCATTTGCCCGTCGGCACAGGCTTTGAACTTCCACCAGTTTTCCCCGAGAGGAATGAATGTCCGAAAGGTCATATAGCCGTTCGGCAGGGTATTATTGAGAAAATCAGTTTCACGCATCGAACGCTCAAGCTCCGGAAAGAGGAACGCGAGCGTTTGCTCATAGTTCCACACATGCGTGCAATTCAACGGGCAGCAGCCCCCCTTGTCGCTCACTCCCTCGAATCCGAAAAATGATCCGTCCTCCAGCAGAATACATACATTCGATTTCAACGTCGACATCTGACTTGATACTGCATCAAGAACGTACTCGGGATATGTTGAGTTGAATAGCGCGTCATGAAAAGAACGGGTTTCCTCTTCGAGGCGTGGTAAATTTTCCACAACATATTCTGCAACCTCCCATGCGTTGTTAAATTTCTTCGCCACGTAATTCCGCATTATCTGTCCGCGAACAGAAGGCTCGCTGTTCCAATAATTTTCCCGGTTTGGGAAGTACCACGTTATGAAAACAGGGAATGATATCGTTCCGTTCGGGGGGATCGTGGCATGAAGGACCATACTTCCGACGTCTGAACCACCTTCGTCTGATGCAAGTGTATCCTTCAGCTCTTTGATTCTCCCGTCCTGCGAAAAGTCATCCCAGAAAATATGACACTGATCCCACCACCCTCCCCGGTACCAGCGTGTTTGCACATCGAGGTCTTTCCAGGAGGTCGCGACAGCCATCGTACCATGGTTCGGATCGTCCTTCTTTACTTTTTGAGAGGAGAAATGTAAGCCTCTAAAATTTCCTGCATCAAGATATTCATTTATATTCATTCCCAGGCCCGGTTTTTCGCCCTTCACGTTTACATACCGATCCCCTATCGGATTGAACATACTCGCGGCAAGTGATACAGAGACAGGGTCGGAGGTAGGATTTATAATCGTCCACTTAAAAATCGCGACCGGAAGCGCACTCTCAGCGACGTTGAGGGGTATAAACGGATTCCACGCTTCAAGTTCCACAACGACAGGCAACGATAGATCACGGAATTTTATTTTTGCAAACGGATACCCGCCCGTAAACTCTGCCTCTTCGAGACGCGGCAAGCCCGACAATGCACGCTGGGACACACCGTGTCCGCCCCCGCGGTAGGGTGGAATCGATTTACGTTCGAGGATACGTGCGACACCCGGTTTGCTGCCCGCTTGTGCCCATATGGCAAAAAAAGTAAAATCCAGCTGACTCCCTTTATCGGGCTTATTGAAGATTTCCCAGTCACGCAGTTGACCGCGTCCGCCGAGCGAGATCGAACCCGTTCCGATTCCTCCGATTGGAAAGCTGATTTCCTGGAGAGCTGCTCCGGTGTAGGTCCTTCCTCTCCCCTTACTTTGGAAATTATCCTGAGCAAAACCTGCAGTGTCCGCGATAATCAGAGCAAAGATTATCATCAGAGCAGTGCATGCATAAGGTTGCAGTACTTTCATTTTACCCCCGTATAAAATATAGTTATCCCTCCGGGAACGTTTTAAATAAGTCCATTTTCCACACGAAATGACAACGACCTTGAATTGATGAGACATGTATGCATGAAAGTACGAAGTACTTATGAGTTAGTCAAGAAAAATTACAGACAGGTGAGATTACGGCTCCGTATAAGGCAGTATAGCACATTCGTTTCGAATATCTTAAATCTAGTTCCCAAAGTCACTTTGGAAACTTAATAGAGTATTAGCCAATTACAAAGACTAATATCGGAGGTTGAAGTTAGCACGTTCACAAGCGGGAACTTGGGAACGAGTTGTTAACCAGGCCGTCATGGACCATTCCATGATGGTAGCAATGTTCTGTCATGGTGTGAACCATGACACCCTAGGGAACTGCGGTATGTAAGTCGGAATGCCATTCCGACTTACATTGAATGGACACCGTTGATCTTGCAAATCAGCGACGTCATATCATCCTGCTGAGGTTGATGATCCAGATGAGTCTGAATATCCTGATAGAGGCAGTCAAGAATCTGACGGGAAGGTGCATGCCTGTGACGCTTGACGACATCGAGAGCACGCATAAGATCCTCGTCGCAATCGCCCTGCGGGAATATTTCAAGAATACCGTCGGAAAAGAAAACTAAAAGATCTTCAGGCGTTAACTGTATCGGTTGGGTTTTCTTAAAATTCCAATCGCATTTCGTACCAAGAGGAATTCCATTACTCATAAGGACAGATGAAACCTCGCCGGATCTGTTCAGTACATAAGCAGGAACATGTCCGGCGCTTGAATAATCTAAGAGGTTCTTACGAGTATCGAGTCTGGCGAAGATGAGAGTAACAAAATGATGATCATCGAGATCCGAAACAAGTTCCTGGTTAAGCAAGTTCAGAATGACCGCGGGATCGGATTCCGTACGTGCGAACGCACGCACATACGCCCGTGTTTGGGTCATAATTAATGCAGCTCCTATCCCGTGGCCCGCGACATCAGCTACGACCATACCGATGCAGCCATCGGGCAGGGGAAACACATCGTAATAATCACCTGTCGTTTCAACCGCGGGATAGGTAGCACCCGCGATGTCAAGGCCAGGCACCTCGATATTTTTCTGTAACAACCGCTCCTGAATTTCACGCGCTATGTTAAGCCGTAAATCCTGCTCCCTCTTCTCCCGGATTTCAGTGATATCTTTAATCACTGATACAAAATTGGTAATGGCTCCGCTATGATCTTTCATGGGTGTGATTGTCTGTTCACACCAATAAAGATCACCGCTTTTTTTCTTATTGATAACCGTTCCCCGAAACGGCTTTCCGTTAAGAATTTTATCCCATATATTCTTGTAAAACTCCTGATCATGCATGCCCGATTTCAGTATTTTCGGCGTCTGACCCATGATTTCCTGGCGCGTATAACCTGTCGTATCCTCAAAAGCATGATTAACATATTCAACAACGCCATTCTGATCCGTTATGATAACGCTATCGGCAGTTTGCTCAACCGCACTGGAGAGTTTTTTCAATTCTTGCTTATCATTTTTCTTTTCAGTAGTGTCTTCCGCGTGAACCATGATAAGATCAGGGGGTATAAAAACATAACTAACTTTGAACTCCTTGCTTTCACCGGTGGATCGGAGCCGATAGAGCATTTCACGTGTGATTGCGCCCTGCTCCTGAAAACATTTCAGGAAGTCGGACCGAATATCATCTGAATTTTCATACATGTCGCTCAACGCAGCGCCTACAAGGTCTTTAATCTTGCCTTCAGTAATAACTTTAGCAGCGGTATTAAAATCGATCAACACAAAGTCACTATGAACATGCTTCCATACAAAAGTTGGGATTGGAAATCCCTGAAATTGCGCCTTTATTCGGTTCTCGCTCTGGTGGGCGGCAGCTTTCATCCGCATCATTTCAGTAATGTCCCGAAAGATAATAGTACCGCCAATTACCGAGCCGTGTATATTTCTTAAGGGGCTTGCGGATACGCTTATGCAGATACCTTCGGGTCTCGCCGCATTCTTAATGAAAATATGTTCATCGGCAATCTCCTTTCCGCGTATGGCTTGCGACAGCGGCAGTTGTTCAGGCGGGTATGGAGTGACCATATCAGGAAAGTAGCAGCCATAGACCGCTGTCCATTCCTGGGGTGTGATTTCTTTGGGACCGATTCCGAGGATCTTTTCAGCGAAAGTATTGAAGAAAAGAAATTTCCCGGTGTTATCTGTGATGATAATCCCCTCGCTCAGACTGTTGAGAACAGATTGCACCATCTTTCTTCTGTAACGTGAGCGCCATAGATTACGTACAGTATTGACCACCTTTTGCATTATATCCCTCTATTAATCAAGTTAGTTGTCAATACTATGTGAACAATAGTATAAGCGAATTAGTTCTAAACGATTGTTACAGAATGTGGTCAATCGCAAGCTAGATACTGAAACGCAGAGGACTATGAGCTGGCGGATGCTCCTCCCCCTTGCGAAAGGGAAATTATAGAGGGGGTTGTGAGAACGCAGCAACATATAAAACCAGATAATGTTCTACTGGGTTATTTCATTGCTTTCCCTAGACTACCCCTTTTGTATTTCCCCCTTGTGAAGGGGGAAAGTTGCCTAGCGAATGCGAGGGGAGGGGTTTAGTGTAAGCCCCTCGGATTATTTTTTCAGGAACAGGAAAATAATCATGGTAATCCTATAATCGGGTAAATCTTGGTTCGGACGATTTAGAGTTTTTTTTTATTAAAAAAATCTTATCTTATGGGTAATAATTAATCTCTGACAATGCCATCACTTCTAATACTGCTCTCTTTCATGACAGCCCTGACAGACACCACAATGCAAAAATTTATTCCGCCCTCAATCGATCAATGGGGTATCTCCGAATCCGCGCGGTTTTACTCCGGTGACCAAATATTCAATTACATGGATGGTGCCGGAGAAGTCTACCTCGCCTATAAATTCAAAGACCTCCTCGTAGAGCGATATGCCTCGCCTGACAAATCCGAAATCCTAGTTGAAATATTTAATATGGGATTGCCGCGAAACGCCTTCGGTATTTATACTTATATGCAGGGGCGCGGTCCTAGAGTGGACATCGGTCAGGATGGAGAATACAAAGCCGGGCTCCTCTGCTTCTGGAGAGAAAAATAC
>CAYGZY010000197.1:0-2939 GCA_964354485.1 uncultured Chlorobiaceae bacterium
ATGAGGGGACGCTTCCGTTCGCTACGAAAGTTTGCTGTGAAGGATTGAACGACAGCGTATGCGTCGTATCTCCGGAATTGTTTCTGTAAGAAATCGTGAGAACGGGACTTTTACTGACGGCGCCTGCGATGGTGGTTGTGACACCAAGATCGGGAATCATGATAAGACCATGGGAGGCGTGGGTACTATCCAGCATCCAACTGCGGATTAGCGTCTCAGAATGTATGAAGAACGCCGTATCACCCGAACTCAGCGTCTGGTTGAACGTTACCTCAGGGGGATTCGAATAAAATCCCGGAGCTATACTGCTGTCCCATTTAAAAGTGCTTAGAGTCCATGATTTTAATAATGAGTGAATGTTCACAGCAACGCGTCCGAGAGAATCCATGAATGTATAATTAATGGGTACCTTTAAAATTGCTGAATCTATGATCGCTGTGTCGGGTATGGATGAGAGCGTAGGGAATTGGAGAAGCGCCCGGACTTCTATCTCATCGTGCTTGCCTACGAGTGTGCTGTTGATTCCATTGATACGGTAAAGGTACGAGATATCAGATGTCCCTCCCGTGGAATAGTACCGAACATGGACCGTGTCGGTCGGTGATACAAGTCCTGCGCCTATATCGCTCGGATCATCACTGCAGCCGGAAACGACGATGAGTGAAAGCAGGATGATAAATATCAGCAGTTGTTTTCGGTTCATGTGTAGCGATCAGAAAGATGATTGTGAGATATGTACATTAATGTTCCGCTTAACGAATTGCACCGCCTCGTAGAGGTTCTCGGCGATATAATCGATTCTTAAGCTGTTTTTGCGACAATGCTCGAGTTCGGTTTTTCCATATCCGGTGAGGACGAGTATTGTGCGCGCTCCGCAATTGTTTCCGGCCTGAATGTCGATCATTTTATCGCCGATTACGTATGAACGGGGCAAGTCGAGATTGTATTCCTCTGCCGCCATACGAAACATTCCGGGTTTTGGTTTGCGGCATTCACACACTTTCCGGTAGGATTCAATGCTCCCTCCAGGATGGTGCGGGCAATAGTAGATCTTGTCGATATGGGCATTCTGGTTTTCGAGTAATTGCAGAAGCCGAGTATGAATTCCGCGGAGATCGTCTTCCGTAAGAAGACCGCGCGCAATGCCCGATTGGTTTGTAAGGATGAAAACTCTGAGACCGAGTTCGTTCAGTTCGCTGATAGCATCAGCGGAGCGGGGGATTAGATGCAGCTGCTCGGGAGTGCGGAGAAATTCAACTTCATCATTGATAGTACCGTCTCTATCAAGAAAAATACCGGTCTGTGCCATCAGTTGCTCTTGATGAGGTCACGGTAGATGTCGATAAGTTTTTGTGCGAGGATGCCCTGGTGAGATCCGTTCTCCCCATCCATCTTTATGATCGATGCTTTTCGGGTATGGAGAAATTTTTCCATCTCGTCATGCGGGCATAAGACGATTCCCTTATCTGCCTTGTTTCCGATAGTCGTAATAACATCAGCAAAGGCAAGGCCGGCTTTCAGAAAATTAAGTTTGTCTCCTTCACAGCCGTTTCCGTTAAAAAGGTTGAACGGTAGATGCGCCTTGTCATACGAACTCTTGGGAAATGACGCATACGATGCGAGACTATAGACGGTAAAGACGGTTTTTGTATTCTTAAAGTACGGATCGTTTTTATATATCGTTTTTAAATATGCAGGTATCAATCCGGATTGCCAGTCGTTGCAATGAATGATCTGCGGCTGCCATTGGAGGCGCTTCAGTGTTTCCAGAACCCCGCGGCAGAAGAAAATGAAGCGTTCATCGTTGTCCGGAAAATACTTTTTTGTCTCGGGGTTATAGTACAAACCATCGCGGTTGAAGTAGCGGTCATTGGATAGGAAATAAACCAGAACTTTTTGATTTTCACTGCAGAGGTAAGACGATTTTATGTTTGCGTACTCCATGGAATCGGCAACCGGTACCTGTATGTCCTGCATCCGAAGGAGACTGTGAATTTGAAACTTTCGGTTGCTGATTGTACCATATCCCGGAAGCATGACGCGAATGTCGTGTCCGTGCGATTTTACCATTTTTGGTAAATTACCGGCGATATCACCAAGAGAACCTGAACTAATAAATGGCTCTGCTTCGCTTGCAACAAAGAGAATCTCGATAGGCTTTGGCATGTCTTAGAAAAATGAGGAAATTAATCGATTTGTAATACAATCTACGAATATTTGAGGTGATAATCAACTATTATCTTGACAATGAAGGGAAGTTTCTCTATATTTTATCAAAATAATATACACCAGTAATTGCGGAGTAAAGAGTAGTCGGTATTGTTAAAGGTTTAACCTCCTGACACGGGATCCGTGAAGGGATGCTGTAAAAGCTAAAATGTCATAAAGACGGAAACCTTTAATAATTCAGGGCTGCTTAATGATTCCAGCCTGCAACCGAATTTCGGGGTTTCCGGATATTCGGTTTTTTCATTTTATAACGATGAATTATCAATCTCTCTTCAAACTCTTTATACTGGGAATTTCTCTCCAGATGCTTTCATCGAAAGCATTGACAGAAATGCAGGAATCGGATGATGTCAAAGTCCTCCATTCCGACAGATCTGCGTTGGTTGTCGAGTTTAAACCTCAGTATACAACTTCGGAAAAATTTTCCGCGGGAGGGATTGAAATGACAAAAATAAATTTTCTTAACAGCTATCCGGATAATTCGCTTGCACCGGGGATGCCGGACCTCCGCATCAGACCAATAGTCATACGGCTGGCCGCTCCCGATAATAATAGGCTGGAAATCATTAGCGCCGAATATGTGGAAGAAACACAAGTCATGATACCACCTGTTCCCGGATGGAAAGACGGTACCGTGAGTCCTGCCCCGGTCTATGAGATCGATAAGAACGCATATGCGGTCTCTGAATTTTTTCCAAATGAACTTGTAA
>CAYGZY010000198.1:0-7422 GCA_964354485.1 uncultured Chlorobiaceae bacterium
GGATCGGGAAAGAGTACGCTGGCGAATGTACTCGCCGGCCGCGAGACATATGAAGTGACCAAAGGAGAAATCCTGTACAAGGGACGCAATCTCCTTGAAATGGCTCCTGAGGAGCGAGCGCGCGAAGGAATATTCCTTGCATTCCAGTACCCCGTCGAGATCCCCGGTGTAAGCAACATCTACTTCCTGAAAGCAGCCCTCAATGCAATCAGGAAACACAACGGGCAAGAAGAATTGGACGCTGTCGAGTTCATCTCGCTCATGAAGAAAAAGCTCCAGCTCGTCGATATCGAGCAGGATCTTCTTAACAGACCCGTAAACGAGGGATTCTCCGGCGGCGAAAAAAAACGGAATGAAATCTTCCAGATGGCTGTTCTGGAACCGACGCTAGCCATACTCGACGAAACCGATTCCGGACTGGACATCGATGCGCTCAGAATCGTTGCAGAAGGTGTAAATAAGCTCCGACGGCCCGACAACTCCACAATCGTTGTCACACATTACCAGCGTCTTCTTAATTACATCATCCCCGATTTTGTCCATGTAATTGTCGATGGGCGGATCGTCAAATCAGGTGTCAAGGATCTGGCTCTTCTCCTTGAAGAAAAAGGTTACGATTGGCTAAGGGAAGAACCCGGAATTTCCAGCTAAGCGGGAACAACATGGAACAGAAAGTCGATTATATTAAGCATTACCGCAACGAGTTTTCCCTCTTAGAACAGCGTCAGCCGAAGGGTACGACTCCGGAGTTTCGGCAATTCAAACGCACTGCTATGGAATTTTTTCTCACGAAAGGATTTCCTTCCACGAAGGATGAAGAATGGCGATTCACCAACACACAGGCGCTGACACGAACGAATTTTGCACTTCCGACGGATTCAGTTGCCGCCGTAAACTTTGAGAAAACAATCGAAAGATTTGCAATTCCTGTTCAGGGCGCCAGAAGAATACTTTTTGTAAACGGACAATATATTCCCCATCGGTCAGACGGTCTGACCGGCGATGGCAGCGTTACAATCCGGACGATGGAACAAGCAATTCAGGAGAATCATCCCATTCTTCACCAATACCTTGCCGAAGGGACAAACCGACCGGCAAACGTCATGACGGCGCTTAATACGGGCTTATTCAATGACGGGATTCTCCTCCATGTACCGGACAACACTGTCGTTGCCGATCCGTACTATTTCATTTTCCTGACACAAACGGATGGCATTAATTATGCCATTTATCCAAGAAACCTCATCGTTACAGGAAAGAACTCTAAGATTACCATCATAGAGCATTATCTATCAGATGCTCATTCGGCTCACTTCACTAACGCCGTCACAGAATTATACATCGACTCCCACTCTACAGTAGAACATATAAAATTACAGCTTGAAAGCTCTGAGGCATTTCATGTCAGCTCTCTCATTGCACACCAAAAGACCGGCAGTAATCTCACTCAACATTCGACGATGATAGGCGGCGCTTTTGCCCGCAACGAAATTTCCGCAGTCCTCGCCGATGAGGAAATCGAGTGTACGCTTAACGGCCTGTCGTTAGCCGCCGGTAAGCAGCTTATTGATAATCATACGACGATTGATCACGTCAAGCCGCATTGCACCAGTCACGAGCTTTACAAAGCCATTCTCGACGGTTCCTCGAAAGGCGTTTTCAACGGAAAAATTTACGTGCGTAAGAATGCCCAAAAAACCGATGCGAAGCAGACGAACAAAACACTCCTCCTGTCCGACAATGCGACAATGAATACAAAGCCGCAGCTTGAAATCTTTGCCGACGATGTCAAGTGCACGCACGGAGCAACCATCGGATACCTCGACGCCGAAGCAATTTTTTACCTGAGATCGCGCGGGATCAGTGAAGAAATCGCCAGAGATCTGTTGACCTATGCGTTTGCCAACGACATTATATCGAAAATCCCGATCGGATCGATTCGTGAATACCTGAATCACCTTGTCTACACCCGACTGAAACAAGGCAGGGAACTGGAAAATATATAGAGGTCCACCATGAATCAGAACGCTCCTGTTATCAAGTCATTAAATTACTTCGATGTGTATAAGACACGGGGCGATTTCCCGATTCTTAAACAACTGATCAAGAGGAAACCGCTCGTTTACCTCGACAACGCTGCGACAAGCCAGAAACCTCAGGCGGTGATCGATGCCATGACGCGCTATTACCTTGAAGAAAATTCCAACATCCACCGCGGCGTTCATTACCTGAGCCAGCTCGCAACACAGTCGTATGAGGAATCGAGAGTAAAGATACAGAAGTACATCAACGCGCGCCGTCCGGAAGAAATCATTTTCGTGAGAGGAACTACCGAAGCAATTAATCTCGTGGCATGCAGTTTTGGCCGCTCCCGGTTCCGCGAGGGGGATGAAATTCTGATCTCCGCGATGGAACACCACTCGAACATCGTCCCGTGGCAGCTCCTCCGCGACGAAAAAGGCATCGTCCTGCGCATCATCCCGATAAACGACCATGGCGAACTCTTTCTAGACAAATACGAAACGATGTTCAACGACCGGACGAAAATGGTAGCGGTCGTCCACGTGTCGAACGTCCTCGGCACAATCAATCCTGTCAGGCAGATGATCGAAATCGCCCACCGTAAAGGCGTGCCTGTACTGATTGACGGGGCGCAGGCTGTGCCGCATATGCAGATTGACGTACAGGATCTCGATTGCGATTTTTATGCATTCTCAGCTCACAAGATGTACGGACCTACAGGAATAGGCAATCTCTACGGAAAGTATTCCCTTCTCGACGCGATGCCCCCATACCAGGGCGGCGGGGACATGATAAAATCTGTCTCGTTCGAAAACACGATCTTCAACGATCTCCCGCATAAATTTGAGGCGGGAACGCCAAATATCGTCGGCGGTGTCGGACTTGGTGCAACGATCGATTACCTGCATAGCATCGACTTTTCTGCGGCAATCGAGCATGAACACCGGCTTCTCGCTTACGCGACGGAGGCGCTCTCGTCTGTAAAAGGATTGCGAATCATCGGAACGGCGAAGGAGAAGGCAAGCGTCGTTTCTTTCGTCCTCGACAATGTCCACGCACATGATATCGGAACGATCCTCGACGACGACGGTATCGCGATCCGTACCGGGCACCACTGCGCACAACCGATTATGAAGTGCTTCGGCGTCCCAGCAACGGCACGTGCATCCTTTGCTCTTTATAACACAACGGAAGAAATTGACAGACTCGTAAAAGGTATTCACCGCGTAATAAAGGTGTTCAGCTGATGACCGCACTTCGTGAACTCTACCAACAGATCATTCTCGATCATAACAAAAGTCCCCGCAATTACGGTAGAATGGATAAACCCGACCGTAAGATTGAAGGATACAATCCGCTCTGCGGAGACCACTTCACTCTCTTCGTGAAGCTCATAGACGACCGTATCGCCGAAATCAGCTTCGAAGGAGCCGGTTGCGCTATCTCGAAAGCTTCCGCGTCTGTGATGAGTGCTGCCGTTAAAGGCAAAACGATTGCAGAAGCCGAAGAGTTATTTAAAAAATTTCACCAACTCGTAATGGGGGAACTCGATCCTACAGCGGATATTGAAGCTCTCGGTAAACTTGCCGCATTTTCAGGTGTATCCGAATATCCGGCCCGCGTCAAGTGCGCGACTCTCCCATGGCATACGCTTCACACAGCCCTTACAACCAATGACCACAGAACTTCAACGGAATGACGCATGGCTCAACAGAAACTCAGTACCGTCGAACAAACAGTAATCGAAGCACAGGTCCTCGAAGCGCTTCGGACCTGCTACGATCCCGAGATTCCCGTTAATATTTATGAACTCGGTCTAATCTACGGTATCACAGTCGAAGATAACGGGGAGGTCGAAATCAAAATGACACTAACTTCCCCTCACTGCCCTGCTATCCAGTCGCTTCCCGCTGAAATCGAGTCAAAAATCAGATCCATACAGGGCGTTACAGATGTCATCATTAAATTAGTATGGGATCCTCCATGGCATTCCGGGAGAATGTCGGAAGCCGCGAAGCTGGAACTCGGCCTGACATAACAGGAAAACTAAAAAAACACATTATAGAAAATCTATGAAAAAGGAACGAATCGCTCAAAGGAGATCGCAGGAACCTATCCCTTCCTGATTACGTTCCTGATATTCTGCATCCTCTGAGCCATTTCCATCATCCAATAAGAGGAAGAAAAGCAACGGCACGTGTCCGGGAAAGGAAAGTTTCCTCCGGCTCGTCCCAGATGGAATAAAATAAGAAATAGGAGACAATGAAACGGAGAACATTTATCAGAACAGCGCTTCTTGCAGGCGCTGGAACAGGAATTTTTCACAATCCATTACTAACAAAGCACAAATCATGGAAGGAAGAAACTACAATGGCATACGAATGGAAATTTAATCCGCGGCCGTACTCAGACGAGTCGGCGAAATCACTTCTGAAAAATGTAATGTCACCGGAAACTACCGACTGGCACTACAACACGCATCAGAAAGGATACGTAACGGCGCTCAACACGATCGAAAAAGGATTGGAAACAGCTGACCGATCGAAAGCAAACGGAAATTACAGCGAGATTGGCGAATTAAAACGCCGGCTGACATGGAATCACTCCGGCGCTCTCCTGCACGATATCTACTGGCAGGTACTGGGCGGTAATGGCGACCCGAAGGACGGACCCGAAATCCTCTCGGCAATAGAAAAAGAGTTCGGTTCATTTGAAAAGTGGAAGGAAGATTTCAAAGCGACCGCGATCTCTGCCAAACTCAGCGGATGGGGTTTACTGGTCGCCGACCAGCTCTACTCCGGAAGATTACTGAACGTCCTGGTCGATGAACACCAGTATGGCGCAATCTGGGGCGGCATTCCTCTGATATCCCTGGACGTTTTTGAGCATGCCTATTACCATAAAGATGGTCCAAAGCGTGCGGCGTACATCGACAATTTTCTTGCGAACCTCCACTGGGGACGCATAAACGACCGTTACAAAAAGTATGTCCTTCATAAGTAGCAGCGATACTCCGCAGATGCTTTGCTTCAGCGTCGTTGACTTCGACCGAAGCCGGGTATAATGGAGATAATGCAGTTCAAAATAGGGGCTGGCTCAGAAGTGTTCGTAAAGTCATTGCTGGCATGCGGTCAGAATCTGTATACCCGGATTACCCGCTTAACACGATGGCAATACGACTGCTTCGTGTCAGCCCTTTTCTATTCGCAAATTGTCCAAAATCAACCTCTCACATTTCACAAATCTGAACCATAACTGTACGTTATGCGTTATATTCATTATACATATATTAAACTACTTGAGAATGAGGTTGATAATTTCTATAATGAACTACCCCGCCGCAAGCGGACGGGGTATCAAAGACCCAACCGCACTAGCTAAAAAAACGCCGCAAGCGGACGGGGAATTTGACCCTAAAGAGAACTAAAAAAATAAATTTCTCAAGGAAAGATACGAATCGATGAAGTATATAAAAGTTATTATTCTGCTGGTGACAGTTGTCTCATTTCTCTATGGGGACTCCGTCGAAAAATACTCACGGATAGCAATAGAAGTTCCCGACAGGGCAACATTGGACAGGGTCTGGAAAACAGGAATTGATTATGAAGGTTCATCGGGTAAAGTCGGCGGAAGGATGGAATTCATTGCCGGTGTCAACGAATTACAGCAATTGCGCAATGATGGTATTTCCTATTCGATTGTAACGGATGATATTGCAAAAATATCCTCTGAGGGATATGCCAACGGACCCGCGAATGCGCTCGGTTTCGGTTACGGGAGCATGGGCGGATTTTATACCTTCACGGAAGTTACACAACAGCTCGATTCAATGCGTGCGCTCTATCCTCTTCTCATCTCGCAGAAGGAATCGATAGGAGCAAGTCATGAGACCCGCGATATATGGGCAGTGAAAATATCCGATAATCCTGAAACCGACGAAGAGAATGAACCCGAAGCTCTTTACACCGCACTTCACCATGCAAGAGAACCAGCCGGAATGATGTCAGTAATTTACTATATGTGGTGGCTCCTCGAGAATTACGGAACCGATCCGGAGGCGACCTACCTCGTCAACAACCGGCAGATGTGGTTCATCCCGGTGGTTAATCCGGATGGTTATACCTACAACCAGTCACTGTATGTTCCACCATCAACCTTTGGCTACTGGCGTAAAAACCGGCGCATGAATGGCGACGGATCTCGTGGTGTGGATCTCAACCGTAATTACGGACCCGAATATATGTGGAACTCTCCCTATGGCGGGTCGAGCACCACACCGGGGTCTGACACCTATCGTGGGCCCTACCCATTCTCAGAACCTGAAGTACTCGCCATTCAGGGTTTCATATGGTTCCATAATATCAAAACATGTCTGAATTATCACACGTACAGCAACCTCCTCATTTACCCATGGGGTTATCAACCTGTTGAAAGTGAAGACTCGCTTACTTTCAGGGAATTTGCATTTTACATGATTGAGGATAATCGCTACCAAAGCGGACGCGATGAGGAGACCGTAAATTACGTTACACGCGGGGGCTCAGATGACTTCATGTACGGTGATGTCTCAAAGCCAAAGGTGTTTGCATTGACTCCGGAAGTCGGTACTACCGGATTCTGGCCCACGACCGCTGAAATATTTCCACTCGCGCAGGAGAACCTCACTGCGAACATCTTCTTATCGTACGTCGCCGGACAATATACTTCGCTTAAATCCCATGATATTCAGGACGAAAACAGCAACGGCTTCCTCCAGTCCGGCGAAGATTTCAATCTGATGGCGATTATCAGAAATAAAGGTCTTGGGGACGCTAAAAACCTGCATATCGAAATATCGGAAGATTCTCCGCTCCTCGAATTTACAGTTTCCGAAATTGTCGTTTCAAATCTGACCGCCCGCTCGGATTCGACGCTCGCATTCCCGGGGTCAGTTGTTAATGCAAATATTTCGCCAGCCCGCGCTGATGTATATCTTCACTTCAGCGATTCAATCGGATACTCCCATGACGACACGGTTACAATTTTCATCGGTACGCCGGCCGTTATTCTCGCCGACAGCGGTAACGGCGGAATGTCAAACTGGTCGGTTGTCGGGAACTGGGATCTGACGAGTGATGCTCATACTCCTCCCGGTGCATTCACTGACAGCCCGGATGATGAGTACGAATCAAACCGGGATTATACGCTCACGTATTCCAATGAGATAAACCTGTACGCGTATGACTATTGTCAACTGCGGTTCTGGACCAAATGGGCTATAGAGCCGACATTTGATTTTGGTAAAATTGAAATTTCCACGAACGGTGGGGTCAATTGGATCAGCCAGAAAACTTCTCTCTCACACCGCGGTTCAGGTCGGGGAAAACAACAGGCTGGAACCTGGGGATATGATGGATTTAC
>CAYGZY010000199.1:0-8823 GCA_964354485.1 uncultured Chlorobiaceae bacterium
GAGTCCTGCCCCGGTCTATGAGATCGATAAGAACGCATATGCGGTCTCTGAATTTTTTCCAAATGAACTTGTAAGGCTTGCGTCAGTCGGAGAGGCGAGGGGTAAATTTCTGGGTTCTCTTGAGCTGTCCCCGATTCAGTACAATCCCCTCCGAAAATCATTGAGGAAATATACCCGTATCGTCGTGAAGATTACATTTGGACCTGCGGCACCGCTTCAGAGAAGTATAACAGAAGATGAGGATATAGCTATCAACGATAAATCATTTGGCGCCGATCAGAAAAAGGTTATGCCCAAAAGATCGACGATGGCGATAAAAAACAGCGTGCTGGGTACGGGAATCTGGTATCGTTTCACGATAACCGAAGAAGGTATGTACAAAATTGGAGGACAGCAGCTGCTCGATGCAGGCATCCCATCTTCCATCAATCCCCGAACCATCAAAATTTACGGAAACGGCGGTGCAGAAACTCCCCTCAATCAGATGGCGCCGTACGTAGACGATCTGCTCGAAAATGCCGTTTTAATTTATGACGGCGGAACTCAGAATTACCTCGATGCAGAAGATTATCTGATTTTTTTCGGCAGAAGTATCCGCACCTGGAATTATACCGCATTAAATAAAACGTTTAATCATCTCCAAAATCGTTTCGCACGGGAAAATCTCTACTGGTTAACATACGGCGGTCCGAATGCTAAGGAGATGGGAACAGTTCCCTCACTGAATGAGGCCAGTCCGCATCAACCCGCAACTGTAATTGCTAAAATTTTTCGTGAGGATGAAAAGATTAACATCAACTCTTCGGGAGTTGAATGGCTTGGCGATGCGTTTACTCCCGGTGGTCAGATGGTTTACCGTCATTCACTCCCCGGACTCGATGTCACACAACCGATTTCTTACAGAATCAATGTTGGAGCTCGTTCCTTCGATAATTCGTATTTCAGTGTCTACGAACACGATGTGCTGCTCGGCAGCGTGAATATCCCGCGTACGGGGGGAGATTATCCGCCCTATTTCTTTTCATTCATTAATACTAGTCAGGTTCCGAATTTTTCCGATGGTGAAACCAGATTACGATTTACCTACACTGTCTCGGGGTCACGGGGTACCGGATATCTCGATTGGTATGAGATCTACTACCACCGTTTCTTGCGGGCGGAAAACGATGCTTTCATGTTTCATACGCCAGATACATCCGCAACCATTGAATACAAGGTATCCGGATTCAGCGGCGGGAGCGTTTCGGTGTTCGACGTGTCAAAGTTTGACAGTGTTTTCCTAATCAGTGATCCGCGTATCTCCCTGGATACGTGCATTTTTCAAACGGCGCATGTGGTCAGTCGGCTCAGGAGCTTTTACGTCGTCGGTGCGAACGGCTTCCGCAGTATCGGGACACTCGTCTCCGTACCCAATCAGAACCTGCACGGCGATCCTTACGAAGCAGACTATATCATCATCAGTCATTCCGATTTTCTACCGGCTGCACAGCGGCTGAAAGAATTCCGTGAGGGACAGTCCGAGCCGCTCAAAACTCTCGTAGTGAATGCGGAACTGATTTACAACGAATTCGGCGGAGGACTCTTCACTCCTGCAGCTATCCGTAACTATCTCCGATATGTGTATCTCAACTGGTCACAACCGCCGCGCTATGTTCTACTGCTCGGTGACGGAGACTACGACTACAAGCGAATCCTGAATCCGGGGGTTCCCAACTGGATACCTGCATGGGAATCGGAAGAATCGTTCATGCCGCTGTCATCGTATGCGTCGGATGATCCGTTCGGAATATTTTTCCTCGGCAACCGCGTCAATGTCGGAATGGGCCGTCTGACCTGCCGTTCCATTCAGGAGGCGCAGGCGATGGTCGATAAGATCATTCAGTATGAAACGGGCGCAATCTCGGATCCATGGAAACTGCGCTTTACATTCGTAGCAGATGACGGACTTGCCGGCGCGGGTGATCTCAATAATGGAATTCAGCACACGGAAGATGCCGATGCACTCTCTAAGATGGTTCCCGATCTTTTTGAGAAGAATAAGATTTATCTATATGAGTACCCGACAGTCTATACCGTGGGGGGAAGGCGGAAACCCGCGGTAAATACGGCGATTCAAAACGCAATCAATCAGGGCACTCTTGTCCTTAACTTTTCAGGACATGGCAATCCGCGGCTCTGGACTCACGAAGCGGTATTTGTCCGTGAAACTGATTTTCCCCTTCTTCATAATAACAGGAAATATTTCTTCCTCATAGCAGCAACATGCAACTATTCGAATTTTGATCTCCTCAATGAGCAAAGCAGCGGTGAAGTTCTCGTAGCAATGCCGGATGCAGGAGCAATCGCTGTTTTTTCAGCAACCCGCGCAGTTTTTGCGGACGCAAATTTCTACCTGAACCGGACACTATATAATTACCTTCTGGATACGACCGCCGGCGGCCGCATCAGGCAGCAGCGCCTCGGCGACATAATCTACAGGGCAAAGCAGGAACGGAGCGGCGAGAATGACAGGAAGTACTTCCTCCTCGGCGATCCGGCTATCCGGCTCGCATTCCCGAAAGATCTTGCTACCGTCGACAGCATAAGCGGACAATCAGTGAATCAGGTTGTCAATCTGCGTGCGCTCTCGCGGACTTCTGTTTCGGCAACGGTGAGGGATAGTCTGACGTTAGCCCCCGCGAATTTCTCGGGCCGTGCTCAGATCGTTGTGTTTGACGCAAACAGAAGTGTAACCATCACCGAACCGGAGAGAAATGAGAGCATGACATTCACTACTGCGGGCAGTGTTCTCTTTCGCGGAGAGGCGGCTGTTACAACCGGTTCAATCTCGACACAATTTATAGTGCCGAAGGATATATCGTACCGGAATGAACGCGGAAGAGTGACCATTTACTGCTGGAATGACAGCAGTGATGGCGCCGGTTATACTACAATGATACAGGTGGGGGGGATCGATACAACAGCGGTCGTAGATTCGGAAGGACCAAAAATACAGATCTTCCTCGACAGCCGGAGTTATCGCCCCGGAGATGTCGTGAGTGATCCTCCGACGCTCATAGTCGATCTTACAGATTCCAGCGGAATCAACACATCGGGCGAGGGTATCGGACATCGACTCGAAACCTGGCTCGACGATAGCCCTGAAAGTATTGACATTACAGATTACTACAAGAGTAAAGTAAACACATACCGGGAAGGTTCTGTGGAATATCCTCTTGGATCTCTGTCGGCAGGCACTCATAAACTTCGCGTGAGGGCATGGGACACATACAATAACTATTCAACAGAAGAGACCGTTTTCGATATAGAAACAAGCATTGGTCTGCGATTGTCCAATGTGTACAATTATCCAAATCCGTTCCGGTCCATGACATATTTTACTTTCGAACACAACCAGGTATCGCCACTGGATGTTGAAGTAAAGATTTATACCGTCGCGGGGAGATGCATCCAATCGTTGAAACAATCCGCGCTTACGGAACGGCCTATTAAGGTGCTGTGGGACGGCATCGATCGTGACGGAGATGCACTTGCAAACGGTGTATATTTGTATAAAATCATTGCAAAAACCATTGATGGCCGGTTCACCGATGAAGCCCTTGGAAAATTATCAATCCTGCGATGAAGAGATATCAATTACAGTACTTCTCACTTGAGTTGATTCTAACAGGCAAAGGTAGTACATTTAATGACATACGGGTATTGAAAACCATCAAATTTTATCAATAATAATAGTATCTCAACAGAAGGATAGCTCTTATGATATCAATCCGAACGGGAAAAACCGTCGCATCTGCACTCATTTTGGTTGCACTTTTTGCAATCATAACACCAAGCGAGATCTTTGCGCAAGGTGAGTCGGCAGTACCATTTCTTCTCATCGCGCCCAATGCGCGTGCAGATGGAATGGGTGAAGCGGGTGCGGCACTATCTGACGATGGATCAGCGGCTTACTGGAATCCGGGTGGTCTCGCTTTCGAAACGGGCCAGGAGGTGAGCATCACGCATTCTAACTGGCTGCCGCAATTCCAGCTCTCAGATCTCTTTTATGAATATTTCGCCTATCGAAATCACATCGAGGAAATCCGCGGTACAATATCGGCGAGCGTAATCGACCTCAATCTCGGTGAGTTTAACCGGAGAGATGAATTCAACAACGATCTCGGTAATTTTAAGGCATACGAGTTTGCTATAACCGGCGGGTATGCAACAAAGATAACCAATGATCTCGGAGTGGGATTGAACTTGCGTTACATCCACAGTTCACTCGATCCAAGCGAATCCCAGGAACAGCCGGGAAGCAAGGGTGTTGCATCGACGGTGAGTTTTGATATCGGAACTCTCTGGCATCCGTCGCGCCTCGTCCTTCCGGGGATAGGTGATATCGAAGACCGTTTCAGCATCGGTTTGAATCTTTCCAATCTTGGACCGAAACTCACTTATATTCAGGCGGCACAGGCTGATCCTCTCCCGACGAACTTACGGCTTGGATTAGCGATCAGACCTCTGCAAACTGAATACAACAATATTACGTGGGTTATCGATTTCAGCCGATTGCTGGTCCGCCGCTATCCTCAGGTTGTGGATTCAACACAGTCACCCCCCGTCATAGTACAGGAGTCGCATGTTGACAATCTTCCCAAAGCGTTATTCAGCGCCTGGGAATCCGGCGGTTTGAAGAAAGTAACAATCGGCACAGGTCTGGAATACTGGTACGGTAAACCGAAACTCTTTGCCATACGGTGGGGCTATTTTTATGAGCACCCTGATTACGGCAACAGAAAGTTTATGACCTTTGGCGCAGGCATTCGATGGGATATTTTTGGATTTGATTTCAGTTACCTCTCAGCCATCGAGGAGAATCATCCGCTAAGTGAAACTCTCCGTTTCACCCTTCTCATTAGATGGGGCGGTGAAGACCAAGAGGTCGTAGAGTAACACGGCAGTATCCTTTTTGAACGCGACGCGGTTGTCCAAAAAACAAGCGATAACCGCGTCGTCCGTATTATTAATCCTCATCAGTCCTAAGTGATTAGCAGAAAATGATCAGAAACCTCATTCTCATTCTGTCCTTTAGCGGGATCGTACTCGCTCAGGAAATTAAACCTATTGTCCTTGATCATCCGCTAACTCCTGAATCGTATGTCCCAAATCCGGAATTTCAACAGAAGGACCGGTCTGTTTTATCACATATAAACGTTCTTGCAGTAATGGTGGAATTTACGACGGATGACGATGACCGCACATCGGGAAATGGCACGTTCGATATTTCATCGCCGTCGAAACCGTATCTGGATGCGCCTCCTCACACGGGTGAATATTTCCTGCACCATCTTTCGTTTGTCTCGAACTATTTTTCGAAGGTTTCCGACGGGAAACTTACAGTCAGCACGACCCTTCTCGACAGTATTTTCCGGCTCCCTCAGCAGATACGGTACTACAGTCCGCCTAAAAACAGCAGCACGAATGCCGAACTCGGTTTGTTAATGCGCGACGTATGGCGTACGGTTGATTCGCTCAGCCGGATCTGGAGTATTTCGATTCCCTACCGTGACTACGATGCATTTATCATATTCCATGCCGGCGTGGGCCGGGATATTGATCTTGTAAGCATCTACGGATACGATCCGACGCCATTCGATCTCCCTTCTATTTACATTTCAGTCCCGACGCTTCGGACTATGTTCAACGATCCTGAATTTCCCGGTATTGTCATTAACGGTGGGATGGATACTATAAAAAATTCTCTTGTCATCCCAGAAACCGAATCGCGCGAGCAGGTCCCTTTCCCACTTGGGATTAACGGTTTGCTCGCAGCCAGCATCGGAAGTCATCTCGGACTCCCCGATCTGTTTAATACAAAAACCGGGCGGTCGGGTATCGGCAGGTTTGGCCTGATGGATGGGCAAGCTATATTCAGCTGGAACGGTGCGTTCCCGCCGGAACCATCGGCGTGGGAAAAATATTTCCTTGGCTGGCTCGAACCGATGACCGTTGATGCCGCAGATAACGTTTATACGTTTCCCGCCGTTAGCTTATCCTCCGATACGGTGTACCGTATTCTTCTAAGCGGTCGTGAATATTTTCTCCTTGAAAACCGGAACCGCGATGCAAATCGTGACGGTGCCGTCGTCCGACTCGCAGTGGGTTCCGAAATTGTCACCAAAGAATGGACGCGTGATACGGTCGGCTTTACACAGGATGACCAGGATTCGCTCACCGGCGTCGTTGTGGATGTGGACGAGTACGACTGGAGTCTCCCCGGGGGATATGATCAAAAAAGAGAAGTTTTCCATGATGGAGGTATCCTCATATGGCACATTGACGAACGAATTATCAACCAGAATCTTGTTACAAATAGCGTAAACGTTGATGAAAACCGAAGAGGAGTTGATCTCGAGGAAGCTGATGGATCGCAGGACATCGGGCAATCATACAATTTTTTACATCCCGGCTCAGGGAGCGAGAGCGGTACAATATTCGATTTCTGGTATGAGGGAAATGATGCCCCTCTGCGCCGGCACGATACCGCCGGCTTTACACCGGCTTCATTTCCGAACAGTATGACGAATGATTTCGCCAACAGCCACATTTCCGTAAACTCATTCTCGCCCCGCGGTCCCAGGATGACGGCGAAAATAGTAATCGGCGACGATGATGTGCGGCCATTAACCGGATTTCCGAAAAACGTAGGATACCGTTTTGGCTCCAATTCCATCACGATCCAGAATGAATCAAATATCATTCTTATCAATACCGAAAACCGGATAGCAGGATCAATTTTATTTGAAAAATCCCGGATTTATGCGTGGAATTTTTATGGTCAACCGATCTTCGGAACGGCGGATTCTTCCGGTATGGTATATGAATCAGACCATACCGCCGATATGTTCGCTGGATCAATCGCATCTGATAAATTAGATTATGATGAAATTCCGGATATAACGATCGGAGGGGAAGTCGAGAACGAATCCTCCGAGCTGGGTAATACGAAGTTCGTCAACACGGTGCAAGGGTGGGGACTGAAGGATGATGACGCCGATCGCATTATTGATCAGCTCTTCATCGGCACGGTGAGGGAAAAGATCACAACATCTCCCGTCATCTCAGATTCGCTGATTGCGTACGGTGCGGCGCGCGGTACGGTATACTTTTTCAACCGCCAGGGTCAGTTCCTTGATTCTCTTATTACCGGAGATGATGATACATCCTCTATTACCGGTCTGAGCCTCTTCGAAAATCCTGGTACCTTCTTAACCACATCTGAATATGGTGTCATCACCAAAATCCAGCGAAACGGACCGTCTCAGTTTGACGTAAAATTCATTACGATCGGGAAAAGGTTGTCGAATGGACCGGCTTCCGGTATTATTTCCACAACGGCAGGCAAGGGAATTATTGTTATTTCCGACGATGGCTTTGTCTATCATTTTGATTCTGAACTCAATATTTCAAGTGGTTTTCCTGTTGCTCTTTCCGGCGAAGGCGTAACCTCGCCTGCACTCGCAGACATAGACGGTGATGGATCGAGAGATATTGTTGTATTCAGCGGGAATAAAATATATGCCATAAATCGCGCAGGGGCTATGCTCGACAATTTTCCGATTCAGGTTTCGACGGAGAATTGGCTTCTCTCATCGCCCATAGTTGCAGATATTGACGGTAACGGAAAAGAGGAAATCGTCGCCGTCACTCAGGAAGGACTTTTGTTCGCATATGACCGGGGCGGGAGAATACTTAACGGATTTCCCATCCTGGCCGGAGTAAATAATGGTTCAACCCCCGCGGTTTTCTATATGGACAGTACGTGCCTGAGTTGTATTGATATCGGTTTAGCAGTTGCATCAGATGATGGCTACGTCTACGCCTGGAAAACCGGCACTCTTCTGACCGGTCCGACGCCGCCTCCGGTCATGTCATGGCCGCAATATCTGCGAAATGAACGTAAGACGAGTTTGATTGAAACTCCCATCGCAGGTATCCCCCGCAGCGAAGAATTTTTTCCGCCCTCACTCACTTACAACTGGCCGAATCCGGTGGGTGTCGATCAGGGATTTCTTACTTTCATCCGGTATTATGTTAGAGAAGCCGCCAGAGTTCATATAAAGATATTCGATGCATCGGGAGATATGATAACGGAATTTGACGGTCCCGGAATAGGCGGCATCGAAAATGAAGTGCCATGGAATGTGGCCGAAATCAGCAGCGGAATATATTTTGCACACGTTGAGGCATCGGGTCTTAACGGGGGAGACGGATCTGCGATAATAAAGATTGCTGTTGTCAAGTGAGAAAAAAGTGCGCTGCGTTTTCCTCTTTCTCTGTGTTGCCGCCTTTTCATGCCGCGAAATCGAACCCTATTACGACTCGCAGAATATCCGGGGTTACCGGGTGGATGGAATTTTGACAACAGCAAACGGTATCCCCGTCGAAGGCGCAATGGTTGAACTTTACTACTACTACCGATACAACAGCGACCGTCCCGTTGATTCCGTGCAGGCAGTTGTTACGGATTCTTCGCAAATGATCAACATCTCTGTATACACGACAGATTATAAATTTTTAAGGACGCTCTACTTCGGCCGTGCAAATATGACTGGTCCAATTCCGCATTACGAGTGGGATGGAAAAGACTTGCACGGTGAATCCGTTTCGAGCGGCAAATACCTCATCCGTTATGTCATCGACTCCACAGTTATTAAGTATTCCACCGAGATCCTGGATGGTCAGGTGTCGGCTGTGACGGATCGACAGGGGATGTTCTCCATCCTCAGTGAAAATTTACCTGTCGGTGAGTTATTTGACGTCTATTTCCTGAACGGC
>CAYGZY010000200.1:0-5716 GCA_964354485.1 uncultured Chlorobiaceae bacterium
CGCATTCATTTACACTGGAAATTCAATTGTAATAATCAAGCATGATTGCTATATCAACGGAGAAACAAATGAAATCGTTGTATACTACACTCGGATTTATCGTTATTATCCTATCACTTTTCATATCTGGTTGCGACCTCATAACACAGGAACCGGCACAGAACAGAGTTCCACCACCGGGTGATGATCTCATATTCACTGAGGTTTTCACTTTACCACCGGATCAATTCTATGCCTATTCCTGGATTGAGGTCTATAATCCGACCAACGCACCTTTCCTCTGGTACCAGGAAATATATCCTGCTATTATATTTATGGTTGGTCAGGGACCGGTCGCATATTCAACAACCAACGACGGAAGGACATGGGAAGAAGTTGATCTGGGGATAAGCCCCGAAACTATACTGAAGGGTCTGGTCTTCCCCTGGCCCGATACCGGAATCGCTGTTGGAACTGGGGGAACTATTCTTCGTCTCATCAGAAGGGGCGGCGTTCTCAATGTTGAACCTGTCCCGGATGCATACCCATACAAACCTGCCGATTTACGGAACCTTAATCTGAATGATGTTTCGGGTGGGCTCCAGAATCCGTCGGCTTGGGCTTGCGGTGACAGCGGGAGAATTATCAGAACAGTGAATCGGGGTCTTAGCTGGAGGAATTACTACAGCCCTGCTCCGCCAACAACTAAAAACTTAAATGCCATAGAATTTATGAACTTTGACGCTATTTACTGTGTAGGCGATTCCGGCACACTCCTAAGATCGCCGCGGGCGAATGTGTGGGAAACAATGACACCGCCAGATGAATATAAAAACGTCAATTTCTATGGAGTTAAATTTATAAGCAAAGACACAGGATTCGCTGTCGGAGACAACGGCGCCATCATATACACATTTACGGGCGGGAACGTATGGATCGCTCAAGCCAGCGGTGTGACAACCGCTCTGCGCGATATTTTCTTCAGTAACGATGATCGTTATAATCGCAGAGTTGTCTGGGCTGTAGGCGATAACGGCGTTATATTAAAATCGAGAAATCGCGGAACAGAGTGGAGGAAAATCGAAACCGGCGTAAACAGAACGTTACGGGTTGTTACTTTTATCGATAGCCTGCGGGGAGGTGCAATGGGTGATGACGGACTGATCTTAGTGTCCGAGAGTGCTGGTGAAGATTGGTTCGGGCAGAGTTTACCTGATATGGGTGATATTTACGCCGTATTCTATTTCCCGCCAAATGTCTATGAACGAGATTACTACACCTTGCAATATCGGGCGAAAAGGAAGCAATTCTTCTTCGATGAAAATACTTTTACAATCAACTACAGTGTGTTTACGAAAATTGACACCGGTACGCTTATATACAATCCTTTCACAACGGTAGGACTGGGATTATTCCCATTCGAAACCGTAGAATCGATACCGCCCGGCGGCTTTACAATTCTCAATAACGACAGTATTAAGTTTACAACGCATCATAAGCTGGGCCCGGGACAAACAAGCGTGCTGAATGCGAGTGTTGCATATTATATTGACCCATCATTTAGATATATTACGCGTCCGGTACTCTGGGATTTACTTTCTTCAGGTGAAATTCGCCTTGTCAATCATCATGAGAGGTTCGATCGTTTCACAAACAGGTTCCTAGAATATACCCAGCAAACTGTCGATATGGTCAGATGGGGTAACTATATGCCGGGACCCAATGACTTTCCGGGCGACTCCCTCTACCTGAACAACGTGCCAATTGGCTACATACCGGAATGGTATTCGATCGCGCGTTACGCAGATGATGTAGGAACATCAGACCTCAATAATCTGAGTACTGCCAATTCATTTTACTTCGCGAAGGATCCCATACCGGGATGGTATAGTCAGAAGAGAAAATAAGCTTTTTCAGTATACGGATGTGCACAAGAGCCGGAATATTTCCGGCTCTTTTTTTTATCGGAGCGATACTTCGATGAAACGATTTGGTTCGAAAAGAGTAACGTAACGCCGGCTTTCACCGTCGAACGGCCGAAGGAATCCGATGAGCAATCCGATTGAGGTACCTGCATTGTATCGCAGGTTTAATTTATCGCTGTGAGCGATGCAAAGGTATGTTCTGTAACCGGTCATAGTTTTTTGAATCGATGAAGATATGAGAGAAGATCCGGCCAGATTCTTATCCATAAAGTGCGATTGAGCAGGATCGGTGGCGTTGAAAATCTGTAGTTGAGTACTTACCGTTGATTCGTTTTGGGGTGTGACTGTTACGAGCAGATTCTCTCTTCCCATGAACCAGCCGTCGTTGTTGCCGTCGATCATCACTTTGATGGGAGTGAGACTGTCCGTATCAATGACGAAAAAGAGCGAATCGTGATTCCATGATGCATATAATGACGCACGTATCTTATCATCGTGGAGGGTAGCCCATGAGTGGATGGTGTCTCTGCTTCCGTAACGGATTTCATTCATATGCGGCAGACAAGGGAGGGGATCATTAGCATCGTTAATTCCGTCTTTGTCTGAATCAGTATCATTGAGCATCGGGAATAATGCCTTCCCGCCATACGATTCGCCCCATCCCTCCCGAATCCAGTTTGAAGAAAGGAGTTCATCCATGTCTGCAATTCCATCATTATCGCTATCGGTTTTTGTAGAGTCGCTGTAGAGACGCGCTTCATCGAGCGGGAGTCGCAGATCGTTATCCGGTATCCCGTCTTCATCATAGTCACGGGCGGCCAGTACTTCGGTGTAAGCGAGGTCGTACCACTCCTCGGGGGGAACGATCCGGAGAATGTGCGCATTGGCATCAAAGTGCTCTCCGAATGTTGCCGCCGTGCCGATCGTCGGTGATATATGATTAAACCAATATTCAGGATAACCGCTTGCGAGAAAAATATCGTCGAGCTGGTGGTTGAATTCATGTACCATGAGCCAGTTGTTGCCGGCGTTATGATTGACCTTCGTTGCATCCCACCATGAAATGCCGTACCCTTTGCCGGTTCCGACTCCCGTAGTAAAACCGCCTCCTCCGCCTGCGAGCGCATAATGCCTGCGTGTTGTATCGTAATATTGTGTGCACGTTATATAAAGGACTCCTCCGTAATTGCGGATATGTTTGCCGTTCAGCCGCAGGTAATGTTCTAAAACCGTGTCGAGGGGTGGATACCACCATTCACTCCCGTAGACATCCTTCCGCTTCAAGGGTTCACGAATAACAACCGTCTCGAGATCGATGAAGAACCGCATCCCGGAATGCATCCAGTAAAATTTTACACCGTCCGCGAGCTGGTCTTCTATACGTCTGATCTCCGATTCCGGGAGAGAAGGAATCGGAATATCGGGAGGAGCCGGCTTGCTGTCGTCCAAAATATTGGCGAACAAGAGACACACCACCGGAAGGCGGGCGTAGAGTTTCGATCGGGGAATAGGGGGCGGTCTGAATGTGTAGCGCGGTTGATTCGCCGGCAGGGCCGGCAGGGTTGTCAGTGTCGGTGAAAAGGTATACGAATACTTTCCGTTTACCTTTTGTAAGTGATTCAACTTTATCGAATGGAGAGTTGATTTACTGTCTCCTGAATCGGCCGCAGTATGTCCTTCCGTGTCGCAGTAGCTGATAGATCCTCTCGCTTCGTCTAGGCTTTCCCATGATATGGTAACACCAGGAGTATCGTTATATGAAACCCGGGGAGTGGGATCGAGAAGATCGGTGTTTGTACATATGATCCTTCCGTAGTTGTAATCGGCGATAAACAGGCGCCCGTTTCTGTCGATGGCGATGCTCTGCGGGAGTATGAAATTCTGAGATCTGCCGAAAAATGATTTCAGCCGCGTCCCGCTTGTATCGTAAGAACGAACTTCATTGAAGATGCTGACGTAGATTCTGTTTTTCCAGACCGCGATTCCGTGTCCCTCCCCGCCGCCGTAGCAGATGGTTTTTCGCCATGATGCTTTTGTTCCATTCCATTGGAAGATTTCGATCTGACTCAAACCGGTGTTCAGAATGCATATCGTACTGTCGTCTATGCTGATATCTGTCGGAAATACAAGACGATCAGTACCAAACTGAGAAACCGGCTGCAGGTCCTTATCGAAGACCTGAATCCGGTTATTATATTTGTCAACAACAAAAATCTGACGAAGATTATTGACTTCAATTGCCTGCGGATCATCGAATTGGCTGGTATTTTTTCCTTTCCATCCGGTTGACTCATGCCATTTTCCGTTCGTCGAAAATTTATGAATCGAATTATTACCGCGATCTGCGATGATGAGTGTGGAATCGTCCAGGAACGCGCATGCATGCGGTCGCCGGAGCTGACCTTTTTCATGCGCCGGTGTACCGATGGATGAAATTTTATTACCGTTTCTGTCTAACATGATAACCTGTCCGAGCTCTTCCCGCGGTACGGCGAATGTTCCCTCGGAATGAAGAGTAAAGTGTTCAATCCACGGTATCGAACGCACTGCCGAACCATTGTTCAGTCGACGTACAACAGCTTCGTGGAAACATACGTGACCGCCTGAACTCTCGATGCCGATGTATCCGATCGGAAATCGTAGCGGAGTATCCGTAAGAACGGATTGGTGATCAAGCAGAACGGAACACAGGTAGCGCGAGGGATCGACCTGTAAAGTAAGTATGTGCGGTTCCGATCGGGTGACCGTGGGAGTCTGCACCGAGGATGTCGCTGTAAATTCGCCGTTGTAAAAATAGCCCACGAGAAGAACATTGTTGCCGTCAAAACGCACCATCTGAGCGTATTGCGTATTATTTCGCTCGCGGGAAGAAAAAATAAATCCGACGCCCATGTCGCCCTCGATATGTTCGAATGTAATTTCAAATTCAAACGCTGCGGACATGTATGTATCGAGAAGGCTGGAGCAATCGTACTCAACCGATTTCTGATGATATCTTCCGTCAATGATTTGCCAGTTTCCTTTAACGGGCTGCCACCGTGGAAATCCGTTTGAACCATTCAGATACTCAGAAAAACGATCCAGCAATATAATTTCAGATTTTTCCTGCGGGATTACGATATTGGTCGGCAATAATATGGAAATTGTAAGCAGAATAAAGCGCATCATAATGTCCCTCTTGTAAGATCTCATTAAGCGGGGATGTGTAGAGTGTGTGCTGAAGGTGGGAGTTGAACCCACACCCGGGGTAAGCCGGACTGGATTTTGAGTCCAGCGCGTCTGCCAGTTCCGCCACTTCAGCAGTGAGATTCGGATCACTTCGTTCATCAAGCCGGATGAATATTACCCAAATGAACTGATTCCAGGTAATCCCTGGACATTAAACTGTTCCGATAATTTGTAAAAAACGCGCGCGGTAATTCACACCGTTGCACATGATGGTCTGCGCTTTAGGTATGAAAATCAAACAACAATGCGCGGACATCGGTTAAAATATACGAAACATCCCTGAGATAGCAAAACCTCCATACACTTATAATGTAAATCAGGGCTGGCTGCGTGTCATACCGCTCAGCGACATTAGGTGCCTTTTATACATACCATGTGGACTTTGTAGGTAAAATATTTGACTATCGAGTGGTTTCTCATTACATTATTGAAAAGGGGTGGTGAACTGATTAAAGTAATGGTGAAAACTCCAAGGAGCATTTTACGATGAAAAAATTCGGCGTTGTAATTCTTTTTCTTTTCTTAATCACGTATATCCCTTCATTCGGTTCGATCGATAAAAAACCCGGATCAAAATCCAAAAC
>CAYGZY010000201.1:0-4127 GCA_964354485.1 uncultured Chlorobiaceae bacterium
AGGTTGAATTTCGTCCCAAGATTTCAAAGAACAAATAATAGATAGAAAAAAAGGCAAGACCAAAGCAGTGATAAGTCTCAGCGTTGGATTAACGAGACCCATTTTATATCCAAAATCAGTTAGTCGGACAGACTCCTAGGACAATTCCAGAGTATTAATTTACAGGAAAGAGAATCTTAGCCATGATTCGCGCAGCAGCCGTTATTACGATATTGCTCCTCCTCACCCTGGTGGGTTGCATCCGGTCTCTCTATCCGCTCTTCACGGAAGACGACCTTTTTTTCATGCCGTCACTCATCGGCACATGGATTGAAGAAGAAGGCAAAGATACATGGACCTTCGTAAAAGAAGGGGAGAAAGAATACACGTTGTATCATTATCAGGCAGAATATGAGGAGACAGGCGGAATAAAGATGTGCGGCGACACTGTGAAATTTTCCGCGCAACTCGGTAAACTGGATAAGTATTTTTTCCTGGATATCTTCCCGAATAAACCCGATACAAAGGTAAAAAACGGTTTTTACAACTACCACCTCCTCCCGATCCATACCATATCCAGGTTATGGATAGAAGGTGATACTTTAAAACTGTCCATGCTCGATAACGACTGGCTTGAAAAGATGATTGACAACAACGCTTTTAAAATCCAGCATGCGCGACCAAACGAACAGCTTATACTCACTGCCTCCACGGAAGAACTTCAGGCGTTAGTAATTAAGTATGCGGAAAATAGCAAAGCATTTCCAAAACCGGGCGTGCTACACCGAATAAAATAAGTAGCAATTTCTGATTTTTGTCTTTGATCTAACGTAGAAAAAATTGGAAATTTATATCATGTTAACCAGGCCAGATTTCCGATTACTTCAGAGTCTGAACAGAGACAGAAATCGGAAATCATTCTAACTTATTCGTCACACATATATATGGAGATTCTATGAGACATAAGATTTACCATATCATTGCATCCGTCATTGTTATCCTCCTCTTTTCGGCGCTTACTGTTCCTGATGAGGGTATGTGGATGATGAACCAGCTTGATAAATTACCATGGGAAAAGATGCAGAAAACGGGTTTGCAGCTTACTCCCGAACAGATTTACAATCCATCGGGAACGAGTCTGAAAGATGCAATCGTTCTCCTCGGCGGAGGGACCAGCTCTTTCATTTCCGCGGAAGGATTGCTCCTCACGAACCATCACGTTGCATATGGCGCGATACAATCTGTCAGCTCCGTAGAAGAAGACCGGCTGAAGGATGGATTCCATGCAAAGACAAAAGAAGAAGAGATCTCGATACCGTCCTACAGCGCTCAGATCGTGCTGAGTCAGAAGGACGTGACTTCTGAAGTACTCAGCGCCGTGAGCGATACGATGTCGGATGACAGCCGATCAAAAGCGATTCAGGCGAAAATAAGAGAAATCGAAAAGAGTGAAAAGGGAGAATCGGAGTATGAATGCCGGATATCAGATTTTTACAACGGCATAAAGTATTTTCTTTTCACCTTCGAAGTATTCCGTGATGTTCGTCTGGTCTACGCACCTCCGACGGCTATAGGAAACTACGGCGGAGAAGTTGATAACTGGTACTGGCCGCGTCATACAGGTGATTTTTCTCTTATGAGGATATATGTTGCACAGGACGGAAAACATGCGCGCTATGCCAAGGAAAATGTACCGTATAAACCCAAAGTATACCTCCCGATTTCGATGCAGGGGTACACCGAAAGATCCTTTGCGATGATCATGGGATTTCCCGGAAGGACTTACCGATACCGAACATCACCGGAGGTGGAACTGGCACGCACTGAAACACTACCGCTGACGACCGAGCTTCTAAAAATTCGTATGGATATCATGGAGGAAGGGTGGAAAAACGACCGTGCTACGGAAATTGCGTATGCGGGACGATGGCGCGGCATGGCAAACGGATATAAAAATTTCTTGGGTACACTGGAGGGAATGAGACGCGCTGATATAATGAAAGTCAGAAATGAATCCGATAAGCTCCTCAGCGCATTCATCAATACCCGCGAAGATTTGAGAGCAAAGTATGGCACAGTTCTGACCGATATCCGGTCTTTATATAATGAAATAAAAACGTATAACAGAAAACAGATTGTCCTGGGCCAGCTTACAGGAGCCGGTGATATGGCAAACCTCGCAAACCGTTTTCGAAACTATGCAAATTCATTTGCAAAGGACAGCACAGGTGAAATCAGACCGCCGACTTCAGCAAGAGACAATCTGCGTGATGCGATTCCCGGCGGATTCAAGAATATCAATTTCAATATCGACCGGAAAATCCTCGTTGCGATGCTCCTGAAAGCCGCCGAGCTCCCACCGGATCAGCAGATTGAAGCTGTACAGAAACTCATCGGTGACAGAACCGGAACAAAACGAGAGGAATATGTTAAAAAGTACGTTGACGAATTGTACGAAGATTCGAAAGTAACATCGGCGAAGGGATGTGAGAAATTATTAGATGAAGACCAGGAAGATATTCTGGATGATCCGTTCGTTCAATTCGTTTCCGAATTGCAGAAAGATAATAGCATCATCGCTATGAAAGTCCAAGCTTTCAACGCGAAAATTTCCCGTCTGCGAACACTGCTGCTTGAAGCGGTTATGGCATGGAAAGGTTCTGATATTTATCCGGACGCCAATCGCACACTCCGCTTCACATTCGGTGAAATAAAATCGTACAATCCGCGTGACGCTGTACATTATGATTACCTGACATCACTGGCCGGCGTCATTGAAAAAGAAACCGGCGAAGATCCGTTCATAGTACCGCCGAAACTGCGACAACTTTGGGAGCAGAGAGATTTTGGGAAATACATCGATCCAAAGATTAACGACGTACCCGTGGCTTTCCTAGCAAATCTTGACATAACCGGCGGAAATTCCGGAAGCCCAGTACTGAACGGTAAGGGTGAGGTTATCGGACTCGCATTTGACGGTAACTGGGAAGCGGTAGTGGGTGATTATTTGTTCCAGGAACCGCTAAATCGCTCCATTAATGTCGATTCACGGTATATTCTCTTCATTCTCGATAAATTTTCTAATGCTAAAAATATTCTGGATGAACTGAGCATCCGCTGAACACCAGTTAGTATTACAACTTAGTATTACAACCCGGGGGAGCGATCAAAACGTCGCTCCCCTTTTTATTTCCAGACCACATTTCAAAATGTGTGAAAAAAGAGAGCTTCTGGACATCATTTCTTCGTTAATTTTGCTGTTTATTTGACATTTACACAAGAATTCATTAATAATTAAGTATACTATTATTACGCTCGCACAATAGAAATCAATATCTTACTCTCTTTTTTAAACCACCGAAGGGGGTTTTATGAAAATTTTATACTCACGCTTTATAACAATACTTATTCTCGTCCTTACCATCATTTCAGCTCCGATGCAGTTAAACGCAGATCAGAAAAAAGAATCTGCGCGCGAACGGGCAATGAACGCCGCAAAACAGTTACGGAGCTACAATCACCGAGCTGTCATCGAGAACCAGAAAATTAAGGGCATGAAGCAAATATCCAATGCACCGGCAGAAGTCTCCATCAGGATCAACCGATCCATCCAATCAAGTTCGGTTATCTACTTTTATGACAACATGGAATCCGGAATCAACGGATGGACGACGGTTGCTTATACGGGAACCGATGTATGGCATCAGACTGCAACGGATGCAAGTTCGCTTCCGACGAGCTGGTGGTCGGCGATCGAAGGTCAGGGGAATTATAACACCGGTGAGCACCTGCAGAATGGACTTATTTCACCGGCAATTAATCTCGCGGGGGCGATTGGCCCTGTCCAGCTTCTATTCACCGAAAAATATTGTACGGAGCAGGGATGGGATTACTGCATAGTGGATGTATCCACCGATGGCGGCGGATCATGGACACATCTGCGCGGTGGGTACGGATCGGCACCGAACGGAGACAGCGAAGGATGGATTATCAGTTCCATTGATTTAACAGCATACGCCAATACAACGATCCAGCTCCGCTTCTTCTTCGATACGGGCGATCCGCTTTATAATGAATTTCCCGGATGGTTTGTTGATGATGTCGTAATATTCGATCAATCGGGCATGATAACCGGTAAGAAGTTCTTC
>CAYGZY010000202.1:0-5404 GCA_964354485.1 uncultured Chlorobiaceae bacterium
TGAAACAGCTTCACGGATCTTTCTTAGTTCTGATCACACCGATAAATCGGTGTGTTAATGAGATGTAGTTTCATCCACACCGATGAATCGATGTGTTAATGAGATGCTTTGATCTAACCTACACCTTGCTCAAGCGGAGTGGCTCCGAATCCATCGTTCTAATTAACACCTCGCTTCAGCGAGGTGTCTTTGAACGAGGCTCGATCATGAAACCGTTTTAACGGTTTCAATACGTGAATCAGTCCAAACGACACGAATGTATCGGTGTGTTAATGAGATACTCTTACGCTTTACCTCACCCGCTGTCGGGGCTGACTAATAAGTAAGTTAAAAGTCTTTGCGAGGAGCGAAGCGACGAAGCAATCCGATAAAATTAGTAAATATTAAAGAGTCAGATTGCTTCACTTCGTTCGCAATGACGGTAATAATTACATTTTAGTCAGCCCCATTCAGGGGGAGAGGTAAGATCTGATCGTCAGCTAAGCTTCTTCTTAAATCTCAAAACACTCAATGTCAATATCACGACGCCGAATGCGAGAAGCGCTGCCGCCTGCGTCCATAACTCCGCAATTCCGACTCCCTTCAGAAACAGACCTCTCACAATTACAATATAGTATCGCAGAGGAATTGCGTAAGTAATGTACTGGATGACCTGCGGCATGTTTTCTATCGGGAAAGTGAAACCGGAGAAAAAGATAAACGGCATGAAGAAAAAGAATTGCGCGGTCATCATCGCCTGCTGTTGAGTTTTGGATACGGTCGATACAAAAAGTCCGAGCCCGAGAGTTGTGAGTACGAATAATCCGCTCAGGCCGAGGAGGAGGAAAAAACTGCCGCGGAGCGGTATATCGAACCACCAGTATGCTACGGTGATGACCAGTAATATATCGACCGCCGCGATGATGACGAAAGGTAGCAGTTTTCCGATGATGAGCTGATATGGTTTAATCGGAGTCACCATCAACTGTTCCAGCGTACCGATCTCCTTCTCTTTGACTATTCCCAAAGACGTAAGTGTCATTGTAATGATCATGAGAACTAGGGCAAGAACTCCGGGTACCATGAAATTTCTGCTCTTTAGTTCGGGATTGTACCACACACGTACCTCCGGATCGACACGTGCGAACGTCAAACGGCCGCGGGTCTGGGTCTCGATGGTCCGTATGAGCGATCGTGAATAAGTGGCGATTATTTGTGACGCATACCCGATACCGATGTTAGCTGAATTCGCATCGCTCCCGTCGGCGATCAGCTGAACAGTGGTCTGGCGCCCGGCAAGCATATTCGCAGAAAAATCGGATGGTATTACCAGTGCAATCCAGACTTCCCCATCCTCGATGTACTGATCAATCTTGTCCGGGGAATTCACCTGTTGTGTGAGCACGAAGTATCCGGAATTCACAAACAGGTTGATAAATTCCCGACTCACACTCGATTTATCCTGGTCGAGTACCAGCATCGGAATATCTTTTACATCGGTAGTAGCGGCGTAGCCAAGCAGAATCAATTGGATCACAGGCGCGAGTATAGAAATTGCCAGCATTTTCCTATCACGGCGCAGGTGGAGAAATTCTTTTATGATTATGTGATAAATCTGCCGCATGTCATTTTGCCTTCTTCAGCAGACGTACCGCGCTGAATCCGATCATAATGGCAGAAAATATCGCCATATAAATAAGTTGATCCCAGTATGCGGAGGGACCTGTCCCTTTCAGAATCTCGCTGCGGACTACGACGAGGAAAAACTTTGCCGGCGTAATGTTAGTGAGAACCTGTAGAAAAAGCGGCATACTCCGTATTGGAAAAACAAAACCGGAAAGTAGAAACGTCGGTAAAAGCGAAGAAAACACCGAGACCAAAAAAGCAACCTGCTGGGTATTAGTAATTGTCGAAATCAACAATCCCTGTCCCAATCCGCCGATGAGAAAAATCATTATCCCCACATAAAGCCATAAAATACTTCCGCGGATAGCGATGTTGAAAGCCAGAAATCCCACGATAAGTACAAATGCCGATGCAGCAAGCGCAATGATCAGGTAAGAAACCGTTTTTCCAATGATGATCTCAAGAGTCGTGAGGGAAGAGACCATCATCTGCTCCATCGTTCCGCGCTCTTTTTCCCGGACAACAGAGAGAGATGTAGAAATCACCGCGCTTATCATAAGAATAAAGCCTATCAGACCGGGAATGAGAAATTTAGCGGTGCTCAGTTCAGGATTGTACCAGATCTTAGGACGGAGATCGATCGGCATGTAGAACTCACGCCCCGCCCTCTTTAGGACATCCATGACGAGATTTGTGGAATAGGTCTGGATAATCACCTGAATATACGCGATAGCTGTAGTCGCAGTGTTCGCATTAGATCCGTCGACAAGAACCTGAACCGATGTTTCCTTACCTGCGAGTATCGCTCCTGAAAAATCCTCAGGTATGATTAGAGCCACCCGGGCGTCTCCCCTATTCAGTAGTTCGTCTATGCTGCTGTAATCATTAACCACATAGTTTATATCGAAATACTCCGTGTTCGAAAAGTTGCGGATAAACCCGCGGCTTGTACTGCTTTTATCGCGGTCGAAAACTGCCAGGGAAATATGCTTGACATCAAAATTTAACGCGTAGCCGATGACAAAAATGAGAATTCCCGGGAAAAGGAGTAGAACCGTGAAAGAACGTTTATCCCGCCAGATTTGGAGGAATTCCTTGCGGACGATCGGCAGGATTCTCCGTATTTTCATGCGACTCTCCTCCTGCTGTTATCTTCCACCTGCAGATGGAGAAAAACATCTTCAAGTGAGGGAGTAATTTTTTCAATTCTCCGCACAACTATACCATGTTTTAACAGAACTGATGATATCTTCGCGGGAGCCGTACTCTCATCTTCAACGCCGACATGGAGGTACGTACCGAAGAGTGAGATTTCGATGACCCAAGATTCCCGGCGCAAAAGTTCCAGCGCCGTCACTATATCCGATACATCTGCTTCGAAAATCGTATACGTGATATGGCGTTCCTTCAACTGCTTCGGACTCCCGGTCGCGATTAAATGTCCTCCGTTGATGAGCAGAATATCGTTGCAGTACTCCGCCTCATCGAGATAGTGAGTCGTCACGAGTATTGTAACGCCGTCTTCGGAAAGCTGGTTGATGAGGTCCCAGAATTTTCTGCGGGATATCGGATCCACACCACTCGTCGGCTCATCAAGAAAAACGATCTGCGGTTCATGCAAAATGGCGCAACCCAGAGCGAGGCGTTGTTTCCATCCGCCGGATAGTGTCTTTGTCAGACTCCTCTCGCGGCCTCTGAGTCCGGCCATATCCGCGATCCATTCCATCCGCTCCCGCAGTCGGGTTTCCGGTAATCCGTACACTCCACCGAAGAACCTTATGTTCTCTTCAACAGTGAGATCCTCGTAGAGCGAAAATTTCTGTGACATGTATCCAATCGACTGCTTCACAGCTTCCGTTTCTGTTTCTATGTTGTATCCGCCCACCATGGCAGTCCCTTCGGTCGGGGTGAGGAGTCCGCAGAGCATCCTGATAGTCGTCGATTTCCCCGCACCATTCGCTCCTAAAAATCCGAAAATCTTTCCCCTTTCAACCTGAAAGCTGATGTGATCCACAGCGGTGAATTTCCCGAACTTACGCGTCAGGTTCTGCACGTCGATGGCGGTATTCATCCCGTTACTCAACTCCCCCCCTATCAGATTTCCCTGAAAGCAGTCTGATGAAAACATTTTCCAGAGATGCCTGTACCGTTCTCCAGTCATTTATTTCGATCTTATTTTCTTCAAGGTACTTGCGGAGAGGCGGTAAATCTTTTTGTACATCATTGACGACCACATGGAGTCTGTCGCCGAATATCTGCACATCGGCAACTGACGGGTGGTTCTTGAGAATAGCGGCGGTTTTCCTAACTTCGGGACAGATTATTTCAATCACGTTCCCCTTCATACGGTTTTTCAGGTTCTGAGGTGTATCGACTACCATTACACTGCCATTATTCATCAGAGCCACACGACTGCATCGCTCCGCTTCATCGAGGTACGGCGTGCTCATGATGATGGTAATGCCTTCCTTGAGGATATTCGATAAAATCTTCCAGAAATCCCTTCTTGAAACAGTATCTACGCCGGTGGTCGGTTCATCGAGGAATAAAACTTTCGGGCGGTGGATAAGCGTGCAAGCGAGCGCGAGTTTCTGCTTCATGCCTCCCGAGAGCTGTTCCGCCAATCGTTTGCGGAATGGCGTGAGTCGCGTGAATTCCAGCAATTCTTCTCGTTTTTCTTTGTAGTCGCTTACATCATTGATCTTTGCAAAATATTCAATGTTCTCATCGACCGTAAGATCGCCGTATAGACTGAAGCGCTGTGAGAGATAACCGATTTGCTTTACAATTTTCCTTAAATCTTTTATAAGATCGAGACCGAGTATCTTAATCGTACCGGCCGTCGGAGCAATGATACCGCAGAGCATACGGAACGTTGTGGTCTTTCCTGCCCCGTCAGGTCCTACCAATCCGAACATTTCGCCGCCATAAACAGTAATATCAAGTTGATTTACAGCGGTGATTTCACCGAATCTTTTTATAAGACCGGAGATTTCAACAACAGGTTGGGGATCCATCGGATTTCTTTTAATTCACTCCGAGTTTCCGAGTGGCATCGGAGGATTAATCACTGGTTACTGCCAGAGATATCAATGACGGCATCGGCGGGCATACCCGGTTTGAGGATTTGCTGAGGATTGGGGATTTCAATTTTCACACCGAAGACGAGTTTGGTGCGGTCGTCTTTAGTCTGAACGTTCTTCGGTGTAAATTCGGCAATGGGTGAAGTGTAGATCACGGTACCCGGAAACGCTTCATCAGGGACACCGTCAATAAAAACGTCGGCTTTCTGACCGAGTTTGATTTTCGCAAGTTCTTTTTCCGAGATGTATATCATGAGGTAAACTTTATCGAGATGGGAGATACGGAACACGGATGCATTAGGGAGGACAACTTCCCCTTCCTCCACTCCCTTCTGTGTGACAACGCCGGCCGTCGGTGCGGTTAGGTATGAATCATCAATTTTTTTCCTGACAGATCGCTGTTGGGCTAACGCCATGTCGCGTTTTCCCCGGGCAGCTTCTATCTCTTCGGGCCGGGAGCCGCGTTTCAGCTTGTCGTATGTTTGCTTCGTAAGAATATGACGTGTCCGGACATCGTCGAGTTGTTTCTGAGAGATACTCCCCTCTTTGTACAAACCTTCAGTCCTGTTCAGATCATCTTCCGCGTTTTTAAAAGTAGCTTCTGCCTGAGCGATATCTTCATCTCGCGCGCCCAGGACAGTAAGTTTATACTGCGCTTCTGCCGTAACCGCATTCGCACGCGCCTGTTCATACTGAATATCAATTTCGGTTTTATC
>CAYGZY010000203.1:0-23222 GCA_964354485.1 uncultured Chlorobiaceae bacterium
TCCTCTTCTATCTTCTTCCCAAATTAAATTACAATAATTGAGCCAGAGTTTTCACACAGTCTGGGGAGCTTGGGAACGAGAAGAGGAGAGGGTTAGGGAGAGGTGAGTATATCAAAATAACAAAAACTCACCTCTTCTGTAATCCCCGCCTGACCGCTGGCGGGCAGGCTCCCCTGCAAGGGGAGGATGTTCAGGCTAAGTTCTTAAGAAGCAAATAGCAAGCATGCCCTTTCTCTGCGGTTGTGGTCAGGGAAGAAACTGGGGGATGAGTTAGAACAGGCGGAAATATCGCTGTACTTTTTTCCCTTTTTATCAAGCCCAGTTACTGATAACACCGGCTTTAAAGACAGTTCACCAAACACGACAAACAGCTCCGTAGGAACGAAATGTTTATAGCACAGATTAAATAAGGCGGATAGCTCCAGCGGAGCAGCACAAATCCAAGTACGAAAATCATCAATCATAATTAACATTATCCCGATTCATTGATGTGAATTGAACCCAACAAGAAACCAGTGAATCTGTTTCAACCGCTTCGATGGAAACCGTTAAAACGGTTTCATAATTTCGCTTTGTTGATAAGCACCTCGCTAAAGCGAGGTGTTAATGATAACACTGGATTTAAAACCATATAGTTAAAGCGAGGGGTTGATGAGATTGGTGAGATCGATAGATCACGATTTCGTGCAGATTCCTAACGATAGCCGTCGGAATTCTGAGCATCTTCGATATTTTTATGATAAGGATTTGGTTTTCGATATTTTGACGGAAAGAGTAGCTTTGGAAATTAATAACTCAGTATATACGTTAACTTCGCTATCAACGTCCGGTTTTTCGTTCTGAGTGTAGTACCTGCATCCCATTGCTCGTTGTAGACAAGGTAAACATCCGATCCCGGCATGTACCGGTAGTTAAATAGAAAATTAAGGTTGACTTTCTTATCTGCATCGTTCCATTGCACAAATAGTTTATTGAACAAACTCGTCGTGACCGCCCACGTAACTCTTCCAATTAAGAGGTTGGTCGAAAAGTTTCCATTCTCGAGCGGGAGTCGAATTCTATTATGCTGATACTCCGCCTCAAAGTTCAGGTGAAATGATGTTTTCAGCTGCATGCCAAGTTCAAGAGTTTTAATCGTGCCGTTGTAAAATCTTCCCATTTTGCCGGTAATCTTCCCCGATACATCACGGCTTCTATCTGAGTAAAAATCGGCTACAACACGGGTAAATGAGTACCTTCCCGGCGGAATGGCGGTCTCGTCACGCAGGTGGAAATCCTCTTCGAGTACTTCGGTTTGAATCGGTACGCCTAAAAACACCTCACTGCCGTTGTTTAAAACCGTATAGCTCGCCAGGAGATTGTAGCGTGATTGGAGCGATCCGTTCTGGTTGTGATAGTATATGTTTTCATTGAAGATGTATGTCTTTCTGATTCCCAGAATACCAGGCCGGGCGGCAACGGTCGGACTAATGTATATTTTCCTGATTCCGGTGCGTGGCATAAAGCCGATTTCCGGGCTGAAATTTTTTTCAACCTTCAGATACTGTGCCTGCAGTTCTATGACATCGGTCATGTAGTTGAGATCGAGATTGCCTGCCCAATTATTGCCCACCACACGAGGACCGTCAGTCCTTGCAATAAAACCTCCGACCTGTGCCTGATCGGTAAGGTAAAAGTTCCAGTCAGCGCCGTAGGTTCGGTTAAAGTTGTTCCTTCCAGCCTGTTTATTGATACCGATCACCCCGATGTTCGAACGGCCGAACACAGGCTGTCGGACACGCAACACGGAGACGTTTGTCAATGGCACGTGCATAGCATCGCCGCTGCTACTCCGGAAGTCTTTTCTGTCTGTCCATACGCTCAGGATGCCGAGATCGGTTGCATCGATTTTTCCCGTCATACGCAGTCCGCCGAGCAGGGGGATGCTGACGGTTCCGCCCTCCGAAAGGCCGATTCGTCTGCTGAAGAAGAGGAGAGATGCAGGGTAATTGGGGGAGTAGCGTTCGCCGAACCAGAAAATCCCTGCCCCTTCGAGGAAGAACTCACGCTTCTCGGGATAGAAGAGATCGAATCTGGTGAGGTTTATCTGTTCCTGGTCAGCTTCCACCTGCGCAAAATCTGTATTCAGGGAAAGGTCGGCTGTCAGATTCGAGGTGATGCTATACTTTACGTCGAGTCCAACGTTACGCAGTGTGTTTGTACCGTCGTCACGGTCCTTTTCAACACCAGCTGCGGCATATGGTTTCACCTGGATACCTATTCCCTGTGTGATGTTTTGGAACCCTGATATATGGCCGAAGCTGGAAACTTTATATTTGCCGAGGTAGCCATAGTCGCGCAGAACGGGTGTCCAGAATGCTTCTTCCCGATTACGGACGATGAATCTACCGATATTCATTCCCCATTGTCCACCTCCGCTTTCCGCAAAACGAAGTGTACGGAAAGGGATGGCGATCTCGGCTGACCAACCCGACGCATCGGTAGATGTTTCACAGTACCAGATTCCATCCCAGTCCCAGTTCAGATTTTCACCCTCGTTACGAACGAGTCCGTCACGCTGCATGCCAAGCGGATTCGTCGAGAAGAAGAAGGCATTGCGTCCGTCATCAAATGTATCCAACAATATTTCAATACGGTCGTCGTTTTCACTATCGGCATCCCTGCGCATCTCATTCGCTACAATCCTGCCGGAATCCGATTCATGACAGCGTATGCCAAAGTACAGGTTGTTTTCGTCGAAAGAGATGAAGACCTTTGTCGATTCACTCGCAGGGACACCTTCCTCTGGTTCACGCTGTGTAAAGCTGCTTATGGACGACGCCATGTGCCAGATTGAATCATTCAGGATACCGTCGATAATTGGTTGGCACTTGCACGGTGAAAGGTAAACCTGATATGAGTGTAGAGAATCTCCCCGCGCAAACAACTTATTCGCTTCCATGGTAACAATCACCAGGAAAAACATCACTGAAAAGCGTATCATTTAAAAATCATTCTGGAGTATTATAAAATGTTTATTAACTACGCAAACGTTCATAAAACGACATCCTTCTTACGAGATAGAAACGGGGAGAGAATATCAATTACGGAATTGATAGAACGATATCTCCTCAACCTTCCTCTTCGCCTCAATCAGGTATTCTTTCGGGCTAGTGACCGCAAACTGAGTAAATTGTAAAATTAATTCTTTCCCGCGTTGTTTAAGGAATACATTTTTTATTTCACCACTGCTGATCTTACCCATCATTCTCTGAAACGGTGAATCTGTATCACCAGATTTGCCATAGAATTGTTCATCCGTTTCAGGCGGCAATGTGACCATGAGCGTCCGGTTCTTGAGTGAAATTTTATGAAAACGAGCCCGCGATGCACAGATTCGCACCTCAACGAGTTGAAGCAGGTTTTCAACCTCCTCAGGATACTCTCCGAACCGGTCACGAAGCTCTTCCCGCATCGATCGTACATCATCCTCGTTCGCCGTACCATAGAGTCGGCGATATATATCTAGCCGCTCAGAATCCGATTCAATATAGAAATCGGGAATGAGAGCTTCCACATCTGCTTCAATTGTCGTTTCGGTCTTCGACTCAATTCCGCCCGCAGACAAGCGACCATCTTCCACAAATGCTTTGAATTCTTCCTGTTTCAACTCCTCGACTGACTCTCTGACGATTCTTTCATACATTTCGAAGCCCATTTCCATGATGAAACCCGACTGTTCTGCACCGAGGAGATTGCCGGCGCCGCGGATTTCAAGGTCCCGCATGGCAAGATTGAAACCGGAACCAAGCTCCGTAAACTCTTCAATCGCCTGGAGGCGACGCAATGTTGGTCTCGGTAAAACATTAAGCGGCGGGACGAGAAAGTAGGCATATGCCTGCACGTTAGTCCTCCCCACGCGTCCCCTCAGCTGATATAATTCTGCGAGACCAAACCTGTCTGCTCGGTTGATAATAATTGTGTTGACATTAGGAATATCCAGGCCTGATTCTATAATTTTTGTGCACACTAACACATCGAATTTTCTTTCCAGAAAATCAACCATCGCCCTTTCCAGCTGGTGACCGCTCATCTGTCCGTGCGCGATGCCGACCCGCGCTTCCGGCACATAGGATTTCACCTGCGCGGCAACGGCATCGATATTCTGAACTCTGTCATGCACGAAGTAAACCTGTCCGCCTCTGTGAATTTCCTTTAGAATCGCTCCCTGCATAACGTGCCACTGTGTCCTTCGTCCATCTTCGGCCGGTATTATCTCGGTTTCTATCGGCAACCGGTTGCGAGGAGGGGTAGCCATTAACGACAAGTCGCGTGCTCCGATGAGGGAAAAGTGCAGAGTTCTCGGAATCGGTGTGGCAGTCATTGCGAGCGTATCTACTGATGTTTTTAATTTCCGGAGTTTTTCTTTTGCAGAAACCCCGAAACGGTGCTCCTCATCAATGATAAGAAGACCTAAATTCTTGATCGTAATATCTTTCGAGAGGAGCCGGTGTGTTCCGATAATAATGTCGATGGAACCTTTCATCAGCTCAGCCACTATTCGTTGCTGCTCCTTCTTCGACTTGAAGCGTGTGATGTTTTCCACCCTCGTCGTGTAACGATTGAGCCGGTCTAGGAAAGTATTATAATGCTGAAGCGCCAGTATCGTCGTAGGAACGAGCACCGCAACCTGCTTTCCGCTCATCACCGCCTTGAACGCCGCACGAACTGCAATTTCCGTTTTCCCGAATCCCACATCACCGCAGATCAGCCGATCCATTGGTGAAGGATTTTCCATATCACGTTTTACATCGTGAGTCGTCGCAGTCTGGGCGGGAGTATCTTCGTACATGAACGACGCCTCGAGCTCCTTTTGCCAGTGTGTATCGAGAGAGAAAGCCGTGCCCTGCTCGCTCTTCCGTCTTGCATAAAGCTGGATCAGATCCCGTGCGATGTCTTTGATTCGACCCTTAGCCCGCGCTTTAGTCTTTTCCCACTCGGCGCCGCCAAGTCTGTGAAGCTTAGGAACATGACCTTCGTTCGAAGAATACTTCTGAACGCGGTTGATGTAGTTTAGATTGACGTAGAGGATATCATTCTCGAGAAACAAGAGTTTCATTACTTCCTGTTCGACACTTCCTACCTTTATTTTAGTAAGACCCGCAAATTCACCGATGCCGTGATCGACATGAACAACATAATCGCCCGGTTTCAATTGACGCATTTCCTTTTCGGAAAATCCCCTAAACCGCCTGCGCTTCACGAGGGCACGGTGTTTCAGCCGGCCGAATATTTCGTGTTCCGTCAGCAGCGCCAGTCTTGCGGATGGGAATGTAAATCCGGAGTGGACGGCGTGAGGGAGGTACACAGGATTTATATTTGACAAATCGCCCAACTGAAGTCCGATTGAATCATCCTTCGCACCCGCAAGAGATTCAGGGCTGGTGATCACTTCATCTATCAGTTCTTTCAGACGATCGGATTCATCTTTTGTATCACTCGCAAGATAAACAGTAAAATTTTCTACTGCCAGTTGTCCGATGTGCTTAACGAGGAGCCCGATCCTGCCGTGGAATAGGGACTGCCGCACCGAGGCAAAATCGATTTCATCTTCACCGGAGTTACCTGATAAACCATCTCCCGTCAGACTTGAACTAACGAGCATCCGCAATTGAGATGCCCGGTGGAACAGCTCGCTGTAGGTAAGGAGAGGCGGCCCACCGTCGCGAGAAATATCACCGATCTCACGCTCAATAAGGGAAGGTTCATCGAAAAGAACAATTGCATCATCGGTCAGATAATCGAAGAGCGATGCGGTTGGAGTCAGTGTGCTATTCGTTCTGCTTACCGAAAGGTCGGGGACAATGCTCACCGACGATAACTCGCGGATCGACCTCTGAGAGAGAATATCGAACTCACGAATGGATTCAACCGTGTTGCCCCAGAATTCACAGCGAACGGGATTTTCTCCTATGTATGGAAATGCATCGATAATTCCTCCGCGGACGGCAAAGTCGCCGTATGTTTCCACAAAACTTTTCCGCTCAAATCCCATCTCCTCGAGCCGTACGAGGAGTTTCGGGAAATCAAGACCACTGTGTAATGTAATCTCAATAATGTTCTCCGTGAACTGGTCGGGTGTCGGCACTTTTTCAGCAATTGATTCGGGGGATGCAACTACGAGCAGGTGCTTGCGGAGCGTGAGTGTTTTCAGAGTTTCAATCTGTCCAATCGAAGAAGTCACATCGATTGCCTCTGCATGGTGGGTTGGTCGCGCACCAAAGTAAAGAACATCCTGTTCACCGATGAGGAGTGCACAGTCGTCACGCAATGTTTCAGCCCTGTCTCTGTCGGATGCAATCAAGACAACCTGCTTTTTCAGATCTCTGAAAATCTCCGCGCATATGAAGGCAAGGAGTGAACCGGCTGCTCGTCTGAGAGGAAGAATCCCTCCGGCAGTGAGACTTTTCAGCCGGGCCATCAGTTGAGTGATTTGTTCTGACTGAGCTATATTTCTCGAAATTTCTTCCATTTATACATTAATAAAAAGACTTCCTGATCGAATGAAAACACCTCACCCTTACCGACACGTATGGGAGTACTTTTAACCGGCTGTTGCCGGATTAGTTGCTCCGAAATGACAGTAAGGGCTAACCGCTGACACGCGGTAAAAGGAAACATAACAAAGAATACCTGTAGATGCAATTAGGCCGAGGGCTTTGGTGCAAAAGTCGCGGCAATTTCGTACGTTCTACCATGACGGAGCGCCTCATAATACAGCATGCGTTAATAATTCCACTCTCCGAGTTACGCTTCAGATACTCACGGAGTGGTGGAAAGGGCGGGCAGAACGTAAATAAAGTCGAGACAAAAGTAGAGTTACTGTTCGATATCGTAAGCTCACCGAATCTGTCGGAGAATCAGCGGGACCTCATCCTCAGGAATCTCAAATCACACATTGATGCGGATGGAATGCTTCATATTGTCTCTCAGCAGTCACGCAGTCAGTGGAAAAACCGGGAGATCGTTAAGAAAAGGTTCGTTGCTCTTCTGCAATCTGCACTACGGATACGCAGGAAGCGACGTGCAACGAAAACACCTGCCGGTGCGATAGAGATGAGGTTGAAGGAGAAAAAAAGCAGGGGTTACCTGAAAGAGACGCGGAAGAAAAATTTTAGAGATATTGACTAGCTCAAGTCTCTCAGTGTTCTCTGCGCCCGTCTGAACGCCGTAGGCGGGCAGGCCTTTGCGTTTTAGTTTTTTAATCGCAGAGACGCAGAGTGCGCAGAGAATTTAATCTTATCTTTCCGTTTCAGATTTTTTAATCGCGGAGGCGCAGATTACACAAAGGATTACAAATTATTCACCACTCGCTTTATACCCATCGTTAATTGTTCAACATGGAAGTTAATCACTAATCCCAGCCGTTTATCTAAGAGGCGAAGGTATGTAAGTAATTGAGCATAAACAATTGGTGGGACAAAATCGATTGCTTTCAATTCGACGATCACTTTTTTCTCAACAAGAAAGTCGAGTCGGTAGCCGCAATCGAGTTTGATATCACGGTATACCAATGGAATAGCTTTTTGTCTATCAAATGAAAGACCTTGTGCACCCATTTCTGCGGCCAAGCATTCCTCATAAGCACTTTCAAGTAATCCAGGACCAAGAGATCGGTGCACTTCTATTGCGCATCCAATTACTAGCGCAGAAATATCATTTTCTTTCATGCCTCCCCCCTTTTTTCAATCTCTGCGTTCCTCAGCGACCTTTGCGTCTCCGCGTTTCATGAAAACTTAATCGCAGAGACGCAGAGTGCGCAGAGAACTTTTTATTTTTTCAGCTTAAGTCTTTGTATTTTTTCCAGAAATTCATCTGCCTCGAGGCCGGTAAGTCCGTACTGCCGCAGTGATTCCTTCGTTACTTTGGTAAATTCCAGATTATCGGCGAGAACTGATAATTCCATCTTCGAAAAATGCTCGCCGTACAATTGGTAATCTTCAAACGCTTCCCATGCCATCGGTGCGATTCGCTTGACGATCTCTGCCATCGCCTCAGCAAAGATGCGTATCTCGTACTGTGCATGCTTATCGAGACGCAGTCGAAGAAAATGAAGGCAGTTGTGCAGATCGATCTTCCAGTACCACTCTGTGTAGAGCGAGAGCGGCAGGTTGATGCGTGCCAGCTCACGAGCAATATCATCCTTCAGGAACTCTTCATAGTGTTCATACGTGTAGCGCTGATCGGTAAGCAGTACATCGAGCACCTTCTGTCGAAGTTCTGCCGGCACTTCATCGTCTGACCGTCCCTGTTTATTCCGCGCACTCTGCTTTTTGATCGCCCCGGCATCCGGGACGTAGAATTCATCCTTCATAATCGAGTAGCGACCTGACAGTTCATTGACATTTGCTGTCCGATGGCGTATCCACTGCCTCGCCACGAAGATCGGAAGCTTTATATGGAACTTTAATTCCACCATTTCGAACGGTGTCGTATGCAGATGCCGCATCAGGTAACGAAGAAGGATCCGGTCCTCGCTTCCTGATTTTGTTCCTTTGCCGTACGACACACGTGCCGCCTGTACAATCGACTCATCGCCGCCCATATAGTCGACAAGGCGCACAAATCCGGCGTTTAAACATTTAAACTCCTTATCGAGAATTTCTTCTGCTTGTGTAGTTGTCACATGTGCCATAGATCTCATCCATAATGATTCGGTTCTCAATGTACTACTTCAACAAAGAAAATCCAATATTATTTTGCATGGGTAACAGGTAGGTGTACGAATTATATTTGATAAAAAGAAATCTATTGAATCACGGAAATACCAAACTTCAATAGGACTTTATCTATTGCAGGGTCGGGGTGCCTGAGTATTGAATGTTTCACAACATTTTTCGAGATCTTTAAATCCCTATAAATATTTTCCGCAATATGCTCCGCTAATTCATTCTTGTCATAAAACTTGCACAAACGAAGAGAAGAGATGTTTCTATCAACCCATTCAAGAATAAGGTCATCGAAGAGATGGCTTGGTAATAATAATTGTGATGTTAGTGCTCTTGCTTGTTGTTCGATTTGTTTATATTCTTTGTCACTTAATGATCGATGATAAGCTTGTACATCTGCCAGTGAGGAGATTCCCGCTATAAGCTGTTCGTGAAGAATAATATGGGAAAGTTCTTCGCCAAGTGTGAAACGATAGTAAAATTCATGTTCATTATAATGAGTTTCCTCTATGGCAATATCATAACCTCCTATTTTTTTCAATACTGTACCCTTCACACCAAAATCTCTGAACAGGAAAGGTACCGGGTGAATAGTAATACCAGCCTTATCGATTAGATTCTCAATATCCACAGGGAGAGATTTTTTTGATATGTATCCATGATTAGCTAAAACTGATAGGCAATTCGTTTATAATCTGAAAAGCTGTGATATTTCATCCCAGTCAATCAGTATTTACTATTGATTCTTTCCGTTATTTCTTTGAGTTGCTCATCGGTAAGTTTCTTGTTAGCGATCGTTCTTAATAAGATGGGTAAATATTCGTACTCTTTAATATCATCTGTGATATCTTCAGGTATTCTACCGTTTGCCATTGAGGCCAAGTCGGTTAACTTCATTTTCTCATTTTTCGTTAACTCAAGAATATTTGATATCTTTTCTAGGAGTTCTTCCTTTTGGGGAGGATTGAGGATTCCTCTCTCCAACTTTGAATAATTTCCTACATCCATGCCAATTTTATGAGCAAATTCCCTTAATCCCATTTCTTTAGAGACCCTGAGATATTTTAAAAATTCATAAAATAACATATAAATCTCCATACTAGAATTACTGTTCTTCAACTGTTGTAATAAAATTACAACACTTTATATTAAAAGTCAAGTTAATTTTTACAATAATATTTGTGCGCTTACTTTGTATTCCAATCATAAGATTCCTCTCTGCATTCAAGATTTCAAATCGCAGAATGCTGTAAAATTCGACGGCATTAATATTTTGAAACAATCATAATATTGTCCTTTTTTCACTTCAGCGATTTTATTATCTTATCAGTATGGTCAAGGTAGCAGTCGGTTTAATATTCCGCAACATGTGGAAAGAGATACTCCTTTGCCAAAGACGACCCGAACTTCCGTACGCGCTTAAGTGGGAATTCCCAGGCGGTAAAGTAAACGACGGTGAGCAGATTGAGGAATGCCTGAAGCGTGAACTCCTGGAAGAGCTCCGCATTACAGTCCGTAGTAGCGATTTCTACTACCGTCAGATTTACGAATACCCCAAAAGCGGTGTATTCGACGTGACTTACTTTCTCGTTCACAGCTATGACGGAATACCGGTGAACCATGTATTCAATGAGATAAGTTGGATACTAATCAATGACCTGCAGTACTATGACATACTCGAAGGCAACAGCGCCGTCGTACAGAAATTATTAAATGAATATGGGAAAATCTGATCCGCCTGCATTAACGAAAACAGATGACCTGGACCGTCTGTATAAAAAGCGAAAGAAAGAAATCCGCCGACGACTTAAAGAATTTAAGAATGTGCGACCACAGGAGTACTTTTACGAGCTTGTGTATTGTCTTCTTACACCACAATCGAGCGCTTCAAATGCATTCCGGGTTACCGAAGAACTGCAAATGAAGAATTTCCAAAACGTCGATTTCAACCCGGAGCCAATCCTCGGCCAGCGTGAATGCTACATCCGCTTCCACAGGACAAAGGCGAAACATCTCCTAAAAGTCAGGCAGCAATATCCCGACATTGAAAAGATGCTCCTCGGCAGCATCTCCGCTTACGAACTGCGTCAATGGCTCGTTAAAAACGTCATGGGAATGGGCTGGAAAGAGGCATCCCACTTTCTGAGGAATATCGGTCATCGTGATCTTGCCATTCTCGATCGTCACATCCTGAAGCATCTGCAGCTCTTCGGCCTGATCCGAACATTCCCAAAGACCTTAACTTTAAAGAAATACTTGCAAATAGAGAAAAAATTTCGGAATTTTTCTAATATGTGCGGAATATCGATGGATGAACTGGACCTCCTATTCTGGAGCCTTGGAACAGGTAAGATTTTGAAATAAGTGAGTAGTGACTGGTGAATGGTGAGTTGCAATGGTTAAAGGACTAATCACATCTCACTACTCACCAACAACAAAGTACCAAGTACGAAGCACTAAGTACAAATTATTGAATGACTATTGACGAATGACAAGTGACAAATTACAAATGACATCTTTTACTGATTTATGAAATTCCTTGTTATCGGCGCCGGGATGATGGGCAGTGCGCTGGCATACGACTTTGCACACTCCGATGGTATGGAAAAAGTTTTACTTGCAGACATCGACCTCGAGCGGGCAAAAAATGCGGTATCTGCCATCGGTATGAATGTAGAGCCGATAAAGCTCGATATTAATCACAACGACAGGGTCATCGGTCAAATGGCCGGTATCGATGTTGTATGCGGAGCGACTTCATACACGCACAACCTTCAATTGACTAAGGCGGCAATAGAAGCTGGCGTTCATTTCTGTGACCTCGGGGGGAACATGGATGTCGTCGATAAACAGCTTGCGCTCGATACAAAAGCTAAAGAAGCAGATGTATGTATTATCCCGAACTGCGGTCTCGCTCCCGGGCTTGCGGGCATACTCGGTGCGGGCGGCGCACGACAGTTCGACTCCGTAACGGAAATCCATCTCCGCGTAGGCGGATTACCGAAGCATCCGCGGCCGCCGTTGAATTACCAGATCGTATTCTCCGTGGAAGGTCTCATCAACGAATACATCGAGCCTGCCGAAGTGATCCGTAACGGCGAGTTGAAAGATGTTCCCTCGATGGACGATCTTGAAGAAATTGAATTTCCACCCCCATTTGGAAAACTCGAAGCATTCAATACATCCGGAGGGATATCCACTCTGGCGCACATGTTTAAGGGAAAAGTACGCGATCTCGATTACAAAACCATCCGGTACAAGGGTCACTGTGAAAAAATCAAGACGTTACTTGACCTCGGATTTTCAAGCTCAGAACCGATCATGGTGGGTAACTCGCTCTCGACGGCACGCGAGATGTTTCAGGAACTTCTTAAAAGGAGACTTCCGTCAGTAGGACCCGACGTAGTTCTCCTTCGTGTTTCGGTAGTTGGTGTGCAGAAAAATCGTAAGAAAACATTAACGTACGAGATGATCGATTACTTTGATGAAAAGACAAAAATTTCCGCAATGATGCGGACAACGTCATTCCCCACATCAGTTATCGCTCAGATGATCGGTCGCGGGACAATTAAAGATCGGGGAGTGTTCACGCCCGAAGCTTGCGTCTCTGTCGATCCGTTAATTGAGGAATTGAAGAAGAGAAACATTATCATTACTTCGGAAATGCAATGAACCACACAGCAGAAAAGATCTACCGGGCAACCGAAAAAGGGAGGAAACACACATCGCGGAGGAGCCAATGAAGCGACCATTATCCGTTATCATTATAACTAAGGATGTTAAAACAGGGCAGGAAGTTCACAACAGGTATGACGCTCTGACACGCTTTCCGCGGCTGAAACTCATAGCGATATGTCTTAGGGCATTTTTCTCATTATGAAGAAACGAACCACAGCATATCACCTTCTATTCCTTAGTACAATACTGAGTGTCGGAATTCTCTCCGCACAGAATTCACTTCCTTTCCGGTTTCACGGTACTCCGTCACGAAATTCCTCCATCGGCATATTCACAAAAAACGGCGTTCTTTACGGTTCGCTGAATGATCTTGCACGGATTTTCAGTCTCAGAACATACATCAATACCGAAACGAATAAACTGGAGATTTCTTCTGAAGAACTGACGCTGAAAGTGACCGGGAATAATCCCTTTGTTGTTCTCTTCGATAAAAAAGAAAATGCAAACCTTCTCCAGCTGCCCGTTCCTACTATCCATGCAGCTAACTCATTCTTCGTTCCGCTCCGATCGTTCATACCGATATTCAAATCGCTCGTGGCAGACGAGCTCTCACTGGAAACCGATGCCATCACTGTTGGAGTGGAAACGTCAAAATCACGTTTTGATGTAACAGGTGTCGATTTTGATGAAAAATCGAACGGATTGCTCATACGTTTAAACTGTACGAAAGCAATCACCGACTACGAATGCTGGCCCAAGCAGATCGGTGACGACACATGGCTGTATGTGACTCTTGCCAACACCCGGGCAGATATTAATGCTATCCGTTCAACGAAACCTTCGGGCATCGTCAGGCAGATTCTTGCATTCCAGTACCCGACCTCAGTACAGCTGACGTTTCGCTTGCGCGGACTTGTTGACCGTGTGGAGCCGGTCCTCGCTGATGACAGAACCGATATTCTTCTGGCGATACAGATGTCGTCGGAGGAAGAAGCCGTGGCACGGAGAACGCGCGCCTATGAACGGGAACTGCAGAGACAGCGCGATAAATGGAAGATGGACGTTGTAGTGATAGATGCAGGTCATGGCGGCGATGATCCGGGCGCGATCGGAGTTACGGGAACACGCGAGAAAGACGTAACGCTGGCGGTGGCTTTGAAATTAGGGAAACTTATCGAAAAGAATTTACCCGGCGTGGATGTGGTATACACGCGCAAGACGGATGATTTTGTGGAACTGTACCGGCGCGGACAGATTGCCAATCGGAATGGCGGGAAGTTGTTTATCAGTATCCACTGCAACTCGATGCCGAGGAAGAATCGCACTGAAGCCGGTTTTGAGATTTACCTGTTACGTCCCGGAAAAACCGAGAATGCTCTCCGTATTGCGGAAAAGGAAAACGAAGTCGTAAAACTCGAGCAGGGATACGAGAAACGTTATCAGGAGTTGACCGAAGAAAATTTCATTCTTCTTACAATGGCACAGAGTGCGTATGCAAAGTACAGCGAGCAGTTCGCCGAAATTCTCACGCTGGAAATGAGTAAACATCTCGGTCTTACGAACAACGGCGTGAAGCAGGCGGGATTTTACGTTCTGGTCGGCGCCTCCATGCCGAACGTTCTAGTTGAAACCGGTTATATCTCAAACAGACAGGATGAGAAATATCTCAAGAGCACGAAGGGTCAACAGCGCGTTGCTGAGTCGATACTCAACGGTGTAAAGCGGTTCAAGCAGGAGTACGAAAAAACTCTCAAGGAAGGAAGAGAGATAGGAACAAACTAGTTAACCTCCGGCATTTTATTTAGATTACGCCTGTAATGCCGGAGGTTTAGCCCGAAAAACAAAACCTTGCGAAATCAAACCCTTCATTTCGTTCAGGGCAGACCTTCGCAAGGTTTATTAGAGCATCAAAGCAATCTGTTCACTTTAGAAGAAGCATTTTCCTCACAAGCTGTACGTTATCCGATTTGACTTGATAGAAATATGTACCGCTTGAGACATATATACCTTCATCGCTTTTACCATCCCATTGGATTGAGTAATTACCTGGAAATTGCTCGGTATCCAACAAAGTTTTTACTAAAAGACCGTTGACATCGTAGATACCTATTTCAACATTTCCACGTTGCGGAATCTGGTATTCAATTGTTGTATTTGGATTGAATGGATTAGGGTAATTTTGTGATAAGCCAAAACTAATCGGTGTATTAGAACCTTCAAGAACAGCATCAATTTCAGGACGAACATCAAATTCAGGTGTATAGTAGATAGATAAACCAGTGCCACAAATCCAGCCAATAGCTTTGCCTGGAATTACCGCCCTGAAGAAGAGGCGACGCAAAGCATCAGTGTTATTGTAAGCGTTTTTCAATGGTCCTACGGATAACCAGTCATCACCACCATTGGTTGTGTTAATAATTGTTCCCTCATAACCAACTGCAAAACCAAAATCCTTATGAAAGAAGTACACATCCATGAGGTGGTGTCCAATTGGATTAGTTTGCTGTACCCAATTAATCCCACCATCAGTTGTTTTCAATATCACTGAAATAGTATCATAATTACCACCGACAACCCATCCTTTTAAGCTATCAATAAAATAAATACCCCAGAGAGGGCCCGCACTAAATCCACTTGTCTGATTACTCCATGTATTGCCACCATCCGTTGTTACTCGAATAATTCCAGGACCACCAGTTACCCAACCCTTGTCGGCATTAACAAAAAAGATACTTGTTAGCTCCCCAGGACCAGTATATGATATCGCCCAATTAATACCACCATCCGTTGTTCGCAGAACACTTGAACCAGTATTTGTAACAATCCAGCCAGTTTGAGTATCTAACCAGTGCATATCAATTAAAAAATAAGAAGTACCACTCGTCTGTTCTACCCAATTGATACCACCATCGGTTGTTTTAAGCAATAAACCTTTTCCCCCACATGCCCAGCCATTAGTCGTATCAAAGAAATATACAGAGGAAATTTCCGTGCCGGGATTGCCAGAATATTGCCTAATCCAAGTACGCCCTGCATTGGTAGTTTTCTCGATCAGACCTATGTTTGGACCACCGCCGATGTATCCAACAGCCCAACCGTAGTCATCGTCTGGAAACGATATTCCCATATACTCTGGATGGCTCTGATTTACCCAGGTCTGGGCATTTACGATGTTTAAGATGATTAAGAAAATTGGTATATAAAGTAACCTCTTCATAATTTTTTCTCATTGTATGTAGTGGATTAAATCGGTGAATTAGTCTTTACTTTAACTAATTGCATCTCGTATTATCTACGGAAAAATCTATAAAAATCTCTCTCCATTATCGGTTAAAGAGTGCCAAAATCCGATAAAATCCACTACCACTCGTTTGAATTTACTTTGTGTTTGATTCCCCATTTAGAAAATAAAGTGTATAGTGCGATTCGTATTCGCATAAAAAATGGCATGTTGGGGTGCGTTTTCCGCCAGGAGCGGATAAAACGAAACCCACTCTACTGGTGTTCCACCCTCGTCCACACCTTTTGCCATTCTCTGCCGTTCCAATAACGGACACCATTTTTTAGATTCTCAAGATATAATTTATCAAATGTCCCTTTTAATTTGTTCTGGGCAATGAACTGGTTGCGTATTCTTAGGGTGGTGTTGTCATATTTTACCTCTAATATCTTCAGATCGTCTGAAAAAACGTATTCAAATTTTGGATCTTGAGCTGTGTTATAAAAACCCTTTGTACCGATATTGAATGTCTTTATTCCATTTGTGAAAGTCTCGTTCAAGCAATAAGAATGGCATGGTGTGCCCCATAAATAATTCATGTCAGATAAAGGAAGCCGAATAATAAATAATTCAGCAAGAGAGATAGGTAATCCGAATCCTCGCGAATCGCTCGCTTGTTTCTTCTCTGTAATTTTTAGTGGATCAAGAATACAAATCACTGCGTAGCTTAGGGAGTCAGGATCTCCAACATCATTTTGACCGAAGAAGGTTATTACTTTTCTCCCTGCGATATGTATAGAACTAATATTCCCGTGACCGAAATGGAAATATTGACCTAATATCACTCCTTTGCTTGAAAGACGATAAACAATATTAGGCGACCGCAAATTATCCACAATCGTAAATATTTCTTGCTCACCGTTAATATTTTCACAAATTAAATTTCGCGCATTAAAATTATCGCTATATTTTGACCCATTAAAATATACCTGTTCACGAAATAATACCTCCTTAATTATTTCCCCCTGAGAAGAGAAATATGTAAGCGGAAATAGATCGCCTACATTTTTGCCGACTTGCAATGCGGTGATAACTTCGTTCATATTATCACCATCCAGATCAACAATTCTAATATTACTTATTTTATTAGCATACTCCTGCTCTGATATTTGGAATATACTTTTTGAAGGAATATTCCAAAGTAATTGATTATCTTTATTGTAAATCTCAATTGTTGCACTACTCACATTCAAGTGGGGATAGGCGGGATTAGCATCTTTAATAAAATCCTTAATACCAAACAACATTGCTGTAGCAACAGCTGCCACGGATATAAATCCACCTATCGCTGCAGGAATTGGATGTCTGTAAACGAAATATAAAAACCTTGCCATATATTTATTTCCGGAAGGTCGCACCGGAAAAGTAAAAGTTTCACTCGTGAAATCTAATTCTGCCTGTCTTTTTACGATGGCTTTCCCCGGCTCTGATGAGAGACGCTCCGATGCTTCCAGCTCATTTTCAGCTTTTTCGTAAAATACTTTCATCCGCTCTGCCAGCGATCGGCAGCCGTGGCATTCTTTCAGGTGTGCTTCAATCTCGCCGGTCTGCTCTTTTACCAGATCGGAGCCGAGAATGTAAAGTTCTATCGTATGTTCATCAAGATGTTTCATAATATTTTAGTGTTGGACGGAATGCTATTCCGTGTTCATTCAGGCAATCGATTTAAAAATCGACCTACAAATAACTAATTGCATTTACATGGTGTTGCGTAACTACCCTCTCCCCTCGATCCCCTCTCCCGAATTCGGGAGAGGGGAAGAATTGAATTACATAACCTTGTTTAAGCATCCCTCTCCTCCCCGGGGAGAGGGATTATAGGGAGAGGGTCTAAAAGCCAAAATCTTCTCTATTACATTTTCAACGTTTTCCGTTACTTCCTCATTCTTTATTCTCAAACATTTATAACCCATCATTTTAAATTCCTGAAATCTAATATTGTCATATTCTTTTTGATCTGTTTCATTATGAATTCCGCCTTCAAGCTCTACTATCAATTTTAACTTTGCACAATAGAAATCTACGACATATCTACCGATATGATGCTGTCGTCTGAATTTTAATCCCACAACATTCTTTCTTCTTAACCTTTGCCATAAAACATTTTCTGCAAACGTTGCGCTTTTCCTAAGTTCCTTTGCAACTTCAATAATATGATGAGGATATGATTTCATATCCAAACAACCCTCCCTATAAAATTACCACAAACCTTACCCGTTACCCTTGCGCTTCACTCCTTCAATCTTTTCACTGCTTCCTTCTGCGCGAGTTTCCATAAGTACTCTACCGTATTCCTGTGACTCTTTCTGTACTCTTCTTTCGTGAGATCAGGTATATGTCTCTTTAAATTATCAAAGAGTGAAAGATCCTGTCCGTTACCGCCAATATACTTTTCCGTTAAACCTTCCTCCATCACATGAAAGTATTTCTCAAATACCTCATGAGAAATATTTTTCTTATCAACATACTTCTTGGACATCTGCGACATCAGATCACGGCAAACTTTATTGATTATATCTTCAGTATCACGTATGACCGTGGCATCCTCAATTTGTACTGTATTGCTATGTATGTCCCTCTTTGTGTTATATACAGAGCGGAACAGAAGTCCGACATATATCACAGGCACAATACGACATCGTTCACACTGCTCTAGGATAACCAAAGAGAGTTTTGCAAGTAATTCCGGTACCACTTCGCTTCCTCTAGTCATCGGCATGAACAACTGCTCAAGCTCTTCGTGCTGGAACGGTGGAAGATGTTCAAGTCCGTCACACAAGACTGGTATAAGGCATTGCTCCCCAAACCGGTCGGTTTCAGTAAAGTTCTTTAATGAATAAACGGCAAGTTTGACGTTGCGTAAAATCTTTGCGAGTGAGGGATCAGTCTGACTGTAAAGACGGTATACACCGTGATTTACTTTGGAAAAAACCAGTCGGCGGGCATGAGCGAGAATTTCTTCATCACGCGCCGATGACATCTGTAAGCCTGCGAAGTACGAAACAAGCTGAATGTAATCACCATCCTTATTCTGCTGAAATAGCTCTGCAATACAATCATACGCTAGGTCAGAAGTCTTCAGACCCGTAACATTCGTCAGCATACCGCAGGTCGATTTACTGGCAAGAAATGCTGAGGCAAGTGCGTGGAAAACACTTACAAGCTGGTTAAGCTGTTCACGCGTAGATGAACCGCCAATAACCGAGAGAATATTTTGCTTTAACCCAGCAGATAAAGTGCGATGATTGTACATTGCCCAGGAGGGATTTGCCCCTTATTGAATTGACTTCCGCAATAATATTAAAGCTATCAATAATCCTGTCTTAAATCAACATCCTATCGAAATCCCGATGTCGATAATTTCCCTATTTACTCATATTAACGCTTCAGATCGCCGGTACGGATCGGCTCTCCTGGAACGTTACCACTTTATTGTAAATCGCCATGAGAACGGTCGCAAGTACGCCGATGCCGATGAGCGCAAGCCATACGAGATTAATATTTCCGCTCGTTTTCGTTACCTGGTATAACCAGCCCCCGAGCGGATCACCCACAAATCGTGCTATCGCAATCGGCAGGAATGCATATCCCTGGAACAATCCCTGCTGACCCGGCGGTGCAATTTCTGAAATGTATTCGTAATAGCGCGGAGCCTGAATCATCTCACCGATGGAAAATGCTACTATGCCGGCAGCAATAGTCGGAATGCTCGGGAAAATGCCGATGATGATCCAGATCAGACTTGAAAGCGCAAAGCCGAGAAGAATTGCCTGCCGCGTCGGTATTTTTTTCGTCAGACGATTGATTGGTATCTGCAAGAGAATGATAACCCCTGCGCCGGACCACGACTGGATGATTTCGTACGGTGCGGCCGGATTTATGAAATCTGTAATGTAATACGGAATGATGATGAATTCCTGCCAGAAGATAATCCAGTAAAGTGAATAAATGAGGAGGAAGATCATGAACTTCACATTCGCAAGGACAACGAAGAGGTTTGCGATTTTCTTTCCCATCGATTCAACAACTTCCGTTCCTCCGCTCTTCACCTCCTTATATAACAGCATGTTCACAACGAGCATCGCCAAACAGCTGAATGCGGAAACCATGTACACAAATTCGTTACCAAGACTGTCTCTCACAAAGTATGCGATTGTCGGTCCGATCATGGCGCCCGCGTTTACGAGCCAGTAGTAAATAGCAAAGCCGAGCGATTTTGTTTTCTCATTTGTCGTAACCGCGACTGTCCCGAGAACCGACGGCTTGATAAATGATCCGCCGAATGCCGTCAGAACGAGAAATACAACCATTACCCAGTAGAGAGAATAGCCGTCATAGATCCCGCTGAAGATACTCATACCGACAGAACCGATGAGAAAATAACCGAGGGCGAGTACTGAAAACGCGATGTTGAACGCACGCCGGAATCCCCACTTGTCTGCCAGTGTACCGCCGAGAATCGGCAGAAGGTAAATCAAGCCGCCGAAGAGACCCGACAGCTGACCCGCCTCGGCTTCGGTGAAGCCCAATTTGTTGCGCATGTAAATCATGAATACGATCTGCTGTCCGTAGTAGGCAAGCCGCTCGAATAGTTCCATCCCGTTCGCGACCCAGAATGTCGGATGAAATCCCTGTCTCAGCTTTTTAAATCCGCGTAGTTCTTCCATTAGTGCTCCTCATGGTTATCTTCTCATTAAATAGCCGATGTTAATAAGTACGAAAAAGTAGCGAATTGGGAATTGGAAAACAAGAAAAAACGCTCTAGCAGGTCTCCGCACCCTAAATGATTGTTACTAATGCATTTTTTAGTTACATTTTTCAACACAATCCTTCACACATTTTAGAACGGACAGATGAAAGCAATTCGATTTCATGAATTCGGAGACGCCGGCGTGCTCACAGCCGAAGAAGCGCCAAAGCCAACTATAGGTCCGGGGGATGTTCTTATTCAGGTAAAAGCCGCGGCGCTTAATCACCTTGATCTCTGGGTAAGAAGCGGCTCGCGGGAGAAGAATATTCCTCTACCCCACATCCCCGGATCCGACGGTTCCGGAATCGTCGCGGAAGTTGGCAGTACCGCCGGACACATCAAAGCCGGAGAAAAAGTTCTGATTTCACCGGGAATTTCGTGCGGACACTGTGCATTCTGCCTGGGTGGAAAAGATAATCTGTGCCGGCATTACCATGTGTTAGGAACACAGGAAAATGGGACGTATGCCGAGTTTGTCAGAGTGCCTGCAATTAACGTAGTTCCCATTCCCGAGGGACTGGATTTCGTTCAGGCAGCCGCAGTCCCGCTCGTTTTCCTCACGGCATGGCACATGCTCGTCACTCTTACGAAAGTACAGGCAGGTGAGACAGTTCTTATCCACGGAGCGGGAAGCGGTGTGGGCTCGGCTGCAATTCAGATCGCAAAGCTGATGGGCGCACAGGTCATTACGACAGCAGGTACCGATGAGAAATTGAAAAAAGCACAACAGCTCGGCGCCGATGAAGTTATCAATTACAAAGTAAGTGAATTTGCAGAAGAGGTAAAGCGCATAACGAACAAGCGCGGCGTCGATATAGTCTTCGAGCATACGGGAGGCGAAGTGTTCGAAAAAAGTATCAACGTACTGACGAAGGGTGGTCGACTTGTCACATGCGGCGCTACTTCGGCATACACCGCTAACCTCGATCTGCGGTTTATTTATGCGAAGCATCTCACTATCTTCGGATCGTTCATGGGAACGAAGCAGGAATTAATCGAAGTGTTAAAGTTTTTTAAATCGGGTGTTGGAAACCGTCGGCTCACGCCTATAATCGACACTATTCTGCCGCTCGAGAAAGCATCTGAAGCCCACCGCAGAATGGAAGAACGCAGGAACTTTGGAAAAATTGTCCTTACAATCTAGAACAGAAAGGAACTCTGATGAATCACTTTGGTCATATTGAAATTCCCGTTAAAGATTTAACCGTAAGCAAAATATTCTTCGGAAAAGTATTCGGATGGAAATTCCAGGATATTTCGGGGATCGACTACGTCATGTTCCGCACGGAGCATAAACCGAACGGCGGACTTTTTAAAGTCAAGCAAATGCCAAAGAGCGGACAGGTAAATGTCTATATCGAAGTAAAAAATATCAATTCAATTCTCGTAAAAATCAAAAAAGCCAGGGGCACGGTGATAGTCAGAAAAACATCCCTTGGTAAAATGGGGTGGTTCGCAACCTTTGCCACACCCGACGGCTGTCATCTCAGTCTCTGGCAGAGAAAGTAAGAAAAACAAAACAGCAAACATTCTCCCTTGGGGAACGTGTGGTTACTATAGAAGATATCGAAAAAGCTTTTGCTGTCATCCATCCTGTCGTGCACAAAACTCCGCTCCTCTCATCCCGCACATTCAACAGCGCTACCGACAACAACGTATTTTTCAAAGCTGAAAATTTCCAGCGTACCGGCGCATTCAAACTACGCGGTGCGTACAACAAAATCAGCTCTCTTACACCCGAAGAGCGCAATCGCGGCGTCATTGCACACTCATCGGGCAACCACGCTCAGGGAGTTGCATACGCGAGCGCTATGTTCGGAATTACAGCTGTCATTGTAATGCCCGAAAATTCGGTGAAGAGCAAGGTAACCGCAACTCAGAGCTATGGTGCAGAAGTAGTCTTTTGCGGTAACACGACAGATGACCGCGAACACACAACCCAAGAGTTAATAAACCAGTTCGGATATACACTCATTCATCCATACAACGATGAAAAGCTCATTGCGGGTCAGGGAACAGTCGCACTGGAAATTTTCCAGGAACTGAATGATCTGGATTATCTCTTTGTTCCGGTTGGCGGAGGCGGACTTATATCAGGATGTGCTGTTGCCGCAAAATCATTATCAACTAAAGTAAAAGTCATAGGAGTTGAAGCAGAGGGGGCGAACGATTGTTTTCAATCATTCCGCGCAAAGAAAATAATCAAGCTGAAATCGGTAAACACAATTGCAGATGGGATGCGTACGCTCTCCGTAGGTACGCTTAACTTTGAAATTATCATGAAGTACGTTGATGATGTTGTCACTATTCGCGACGAAGATATCATTCCTATGATGAGATTTTTCCTCGAGCGCATGAAGATACTTGTTGAGCCAACCGGTGCAGTTGCGGCAGCCGCGGTAATAAAAAACGTTTTAGGATTACGGAAGAAGAACATCTGCGTAGTAATCAGCGGGGGTAATGTCGACATGGAGATGGTAAAGAGGGAGATGTGAGGAGTTAGGGGTGGGTAGGGAGTAGCGAGCAAGGAGCAAGCTTGGAAAGGGGATGGTATGCATTATGGGATAAATGAATTACAATGATTTTATTTTATCAGCGAAATCAATTCATCAACGGTTATCAGCGGTTAAGACGACTAGTACATAAGGACAAAACAATTCATACAAAAATTCTAATCATTAGAAATAAACTGAACCGCAGAGAGAAGCTTACTACTCTTTTAACTCTGGTTCCCAAAGTCCTCTTTGGGAATCCCCACAGGCAAGAACAGTTGTCGTGAAGTTTGGACATTCCCAAGCGGGAGCTT
>CAYGZY010000204.1:0-4556 GCA_964354485.1 uncultured Chlorobiaceae bacterium
CACGGTGCAAGAAAAGGACTGGCGGATACAGCATTGAAAACGGCCGACGCCGGTTATCTTACGCGTCGACTCGTAGACGTTGCCCAGGACGCGATTGTCGCGGTTGATGATTGCGGAACAATCCGGGGAGTGCACACGGGGGCGCTCAAGGAAGGTGAGGATGTTAAGGAACCTTTGTCGGAACGCATACTCGGACGTGTTTCCGTCCAAAAAGTGGTCGATCCCATATCGGGTAAGGTAATAGTTCAGGCCGGCGAGGAAATTGATGAGAAGAAAGCTGCTGCGATCTCCGATACATCCATCGAATCAGTCGAAATTCGGTCAGTTCTGGCATGTGAAGCCAAGCGCGGTATTTGCGCGAAGTGCTACGGTAGAAACCTGACAACATCGAAAATCGTTGAACCGGGAGAACCGGTCGGAATCATAGCTGCGCAATCGATTGGTGAACCGGGTACGCAGTTAACCCTTCGTACCTTCCATACTGGCGGTACAGCAAGTCTGATTGCCACCCAATCGCAAATTATTTCAAAGTTTGATGGGAAACTTCGGTACGATGGTATCAAATCCCTCAAGCTCTCAGATGGAGAGGGGAAGCTTATAGTACTGGGTCGTAGTGGCATCGTTAATATAGTCGATTCCGATAACCGAATACTTACCAAGTATGATGTTCCCTACGGTGCAACATTACTGAGTGGCGACGGGTCGGCCATAAAAAAGGGAGAAATTATATATGAATGGGATCCGTATAATGCTGTGATTATTTCGGAGCACGCAGGGACGGTGGAGTACCAGGACCTGAAGGAAAATTCGACGTACCGGGAAGAACCTGATGAGCAGACCGGTCATATCCAAAAGGTTGTGATCGATTCACGTGAGAAGACGCTGAGTCCGACGCTGAATATTAATAACAAGGAAGGGAACAAGATCGGAAGTTACATCATCCCGACACGCGCTCACCTCGTCGTCAACGACGGGAAAGAAGTACAGGCCGGGACCATCCTTGTGAAGATACCGAGGGAAAGTGGAAAAACCAGAGACATCACGGGCGGGTTACCGCGTGTGACCGAACTATTTGAAGCGCGCAGTCCGGCAGATCCTGCAATCGTTTCGGAGATAGACGGCATAGTCAGGTTCGGACCGCAGCGTCGGGGTTCCCGGGAAATTATCGTTAATAGCCACGATCGTCTCGATGAACGTCACTACATGATTCCGATGGGAAAGCACATCCTTGTCCAGGACAACGACGTTATCCGCGCCGGTGAGCGTCTTTCTGACGGAGCGATTAATCCACATGATATCCTCCGAATCAAAGGCGTAGGTACGGTTGAGGAATACCTCGTGAATGAAATTCAGGAGGTATACCGAATGCAGGGCGTTAAGATCAACGATAAACATATCGAAGTCATCGTGCGGCAGATGATGCAAAAATTACGTATCATCGATCCGGGCGATACTAGATTCCTTGAAGGTAATTACGTCGACATTCATACCGTCAATGAAGAGAATGTGTTACTCAAAGATCAGGTTGTAGTTACGAGTAAAGGGGACTCCAAACTGAAGAACGGTCAGATCGCCGCGAAGAAGAAGGTACGCGAAGTGAATTCCGATCTGCGAAAGAAGAGCAAAAAAATAATCGAATACAGGGACGCCGAACCGGCGACGGCAGAACCGATTCTCCTGGGAATTACATCCGCAGCGCTTTCAACGGAAAGCTTTATCTCTGCCGCATCATTCCAGGAAACCACCAAGGTTCTCACCGATGCTGCAATTGAGGGGAAGGTTGATTTTCTGCTCGGTTTGAAGGAAAATGTAATCATGGGACACCTGATTCCTGCAGGTACCGGTCTGAAAAAGTTCAAGAGTGTCATCGTCATGCAACAGGATGAAATTCCGGTACCCGAACCGGAGCCTGTAAAGGAAGAAACAGAGCCAAAAAAGACCAGGAGAAAGGTCAAATCGGCGACGTAATAAAAATCATTGACAAAGATGTAAATATTTAATATATTTGTAAGCTTTGACAAAATACAGGAGTAGCGATTATTGCCCACTATTAATCAACTTGTACGGCTTAGTAGACAGAAGGTAACGTGGAAGAGTAAAGCACCGGCGCTTCAGCAGTCGCCTCAGAAAAGAGGTGTCTGCACAAGAGTGTATACCACAACCCCGAAGAAACCCAACTCTGCACTCAGGAAGGTTGCTCGTGTCAGGCTCCAAAACAGCATTGAAGTAACCGCATACATTCCGGGTGAAGGTCACAATTTGCAGGAGCACTCCATTGTCTTAGTTCGCGGGGGCAGAGTAAAAGATCTTCCCGGTGTCCGGTATCATATTATCCGCGGCGCCCTCGATACCGCAGGCGTCACCGACCGGAAACAGGGACGATCAAAATACGGTGCTAAAAAGCCAAAGCAGTAAAATCATATGAGAAAGAAAGCAGCAACACGGAGAATAATTTCTCCGGATCCAAAATACAACGACGTTCTCGTTTCACGATTTATCAACAACGTACTGAAACGCGGTAAAAAACACCGGGCGCGTAAAATCGTGTACGATGCACTGGGCATCGCGGAGAAGCGTTCAAAGAATCTCGCAGGCATCGATATATTCAAGAAGGCGATCAATAATGTGAAGCCGGTCCTGGAAATTCGTGCCCGCCGTGTCGGCGGCGCGACTTATCAGGTGCCGACCGAGGTTCGGCCCGACCGGAGCATTGCTCTGGCCATTCGCTGGCTGATCACGTACGCAGAAGAACGCAAAGATAAGTCGATATCGCTGAAGTTGGCAGCCGAGATACTTGCAGCGGCCAATAACGAAGGTAATGCTGTGAAGAAGAGGGAGGATACACATAAGATGGCTGAAGCCAATAAGGCGTTCGCTCATTTTAAGTGGTAATTCGCACAACTATTTCAATGTAGTAACCGCAATATAGGATGAACGGATGGCGCGAATTTACCCGCTAGAGAAAACGCGAAATATTGGCATCATGGCACACATCGATGCAGGTAAGACCACAACGACCGAAAGAATTTTATTCTATACGGGTGTTGTCCATCGGATGGGCGAGGTTCACGATGGTGCCGCAACGATGGATTGGATGGAACAGGAAAAAGAACGCGGCATAACGATAACAAGCGCCGCAACGACGTGTTTCTGGGATGACAATAGAATAAATATTATAGACACACCCGGACACGTCGATTTTACCGCCGAAGTAGAACGATCATTGCGTGTACTCGACGGAGCTGTCGCACTGTTCTGTGCTGTTGGCGGCGTGGAGCCTCAGTCGGAAACAGTCTGGCGACAGGCAGATAAATACGGAGTCCCCCGACTCGCATTCGTCAATAAGATGGACCGGATTGGGGCTGATTTCTTCAATGTGATCGAGATGATCAAGAAGCGTTTGGGCGCCAATGCGGTCCCGATCCAGATTCCCGTCGGTGAGGGTGACTTGTTTACGGGATATATTGATCTAATCACAATGAAGGCACACATATTCCACGAGAGTAATGCAGGTACGACATGGGACGAGATCGATTGTCCTCAGGATCTGAAGAAGAAAGCCTGTGAATGCCGTGCGAAAATGCTCGAAGCCGTCTCGGATGAAGATGATTCGCTCCTCGAGAAATACCTGGAGGGAAAACAGATATCGCCAGAAGAGATCAAAAAAGTGCTCAGGAGAGCGTGCCTTAAGGTGAGCATCGTTCCGGTGCTCTGCGGGTCGTCATTCAAGAATAAAGGCGTTCAGGGATTGCTCAACGGTGTGATCAGTTTTCTTCCGTCGCCGATAGATATATCCGGCGGTGAAATCGCTGGGCATCACGTGAATATGAAAGATCGCGTTATTCGCAGGATTGACGACGGTGAAAATTTTACCGCTCTCGCATTCAAGATCATGTCTGATCCTTACGTTGGAAAGTTAACTTTCCTTCGTGTATATTCCGGAACGATCAGTGCGGGTTCGTATGTCTATAATCCGATATCGGGCCGGAAGGAACGGATTGGCAGAATTCTTCGGATGCACGCAAACCATCGCGAGGATATCGATGAAGCGTATACGGGCGACATCATCGGAGTTGTTGGACTGAAATTCACCAGAACCGGTGATACACTCTGTGAAGAAGATGATCCGATAATTCTTGAAAAAATGGAATTCCCCGAACCGGTGATAGCTGTTGCCATCGAACCGAAGACGAAAGCGGATCAGGAAAAGATGAGCGAAGCGCTTCAGAAGTTATCGGAAGAAGATCCCACGTTCAAGGTTTCGACGAACGAAGAGACGGGCCAAACGATTATCAGCGGCATGGGCGAACTTCATCTGGAGATCATTATAGAAAGGATGAAGCGTGAGTTTAAAGTCGGAGCGAACGTCGGAAGACCGCAGGTTGCGTACCGTGAAACGATCCGGAAGAAAGTAGAAGCCGAAGGTAAGTTCATCCGTCAGTCGGGCGGTCGCGGACAGTACGGCCATGTATGGCTGACCATCGAACCGAATGAAAAAGGTAAAGGATACGAGTTTGAGAATGCAATTGTCGGCGGAACAATACCGCGTGAATACA
>CAYGZY010000205.1:0-2455 GCA_964354485.1 uncultured Chlorobiaceae bacterium
CGAGTCTGCCGAAACATATCCAGATGTGGATTCGTATGTGAGCGCTTCTGAAATGGCAGTCGGAAAAATATCCTCCACATGCGGATCGGTTACCTTCCCGGGGAGCGAAAGCAGATTCCATCGTTCCATAACATGGAAGTAGCCGGCATGAGGCGGTGCTGTTGTAAATTTCCATACTGCCGACCAGTCGCTCACTCCAGCATCATTCTTCGCCCGTACGTGCCAGAAGAACGCGGTGCTTTCAGCCAATACATTCGGTTGGATGATCGTATCCGAGAGTGTGGAATCATCGAAGTCGACCGAACCGAACATGGAATCTATTGAAACTTGCAGATGATAAGTAACGGCATGTTCTGCTTCGTTCCATCTGAGCAACTGAGTGCAAGCCTGATTGATCGCTCCGTCGGGAGGCGATACAAGTGTCGGGACTGGCGGTACTGTATTTTCCCCTTCTTCGTACGATATTGCCGCATCGAATATCTCCTGAACGAACTGAGGGGCAACGAGTTCCGTTGCACTGCCGTTCGGGTGACTGTCGGTCGTACTCGCCGCATATTGGAGACGGAGCTTACCGTCGCTGCCTGCAAGCTTGTGGAAAAAGTCGAAGACATAGACATTTGCCGGAAAAGCACCGAATTCGTTATCGTTCCCCGCAGCGAGTGTGTCCTTCGCCCACCTGCAGAACCTGTCCGATCGGTTTGCTTCATCATCGTTGGTAGCGCCGGAGACGAGGGGAGCATTCGTCCAGATAACGAAGAAGTTGTCTGGATGTTCCCGCATAATCCGAACGATATTTCGCCAGTGCCACTTGTAGTTGTAGACGGTTTTTTCGGTTGGGTTCAGCGTATCAGCCGGTTCTCCTTCCCCTGACATACTCGATGAAGGGAAACACGACTTGATAACGATAATCGCATTGCTTGCAAGGTATGGCCGGATGTCGGCGTTAGCATCTTCATTGTTGAAAATCTGGTGCCAGCGATACCACTCGTTGTCCCAGGGATCGACGGGCCAGCCCTCTTCAATCATCGTGACTGAATCGCTGCCGGTATATCCGTGCTCGTTGTTATACTTTACAATTTCCTCGGGGATACTCGTTGAACCGCCATTCGGCCCCCAGATACAGCCGCCGGTCGAATGATGAAGGAAAATACCGCTCCGAAATTTCAGAGGCTGGGCTGTCACACAGGAAAAAAACAGAAGAAATGACAAACTAATTAAAAGCAGGCGATATTTTTTAGAAATCACTCTCAGGAAATCAAGTTTATTCACAAATCACTCTCCTTCAGGCGGCAAACAGTAATTGCACCAATCCAACCTTACGAAGGTTTACTAAGTTCAAGAGCCGATATCCTACGCAATCTTCAATTTTCTCACTAACACCTCGCTTCAGCGAGGTGTCTAATAACAAAAGGAGATAGTGTAACCGTTTCAACGGTTTCCAAACTATTACCTCACCCACTGTCCCCCTCTCCGCTGCCTGTCCTGAGCGAGGTCGAAGGATGCGGAGAGGGGGATTCAGGGGGAGAGGTAAGCATACAATTCACACCGATAAATCGGTGTGTTAATGAGATGCTTCTTACCTTTAATCAGGCGATATAAACTGTGCGAACCTTCGCAAGGTGTCTACTTCCACTGAGGTATCACAATGTACGTCGGATGCTCTACCGAGTGATATACACGCTGTACAGTTTTTTCGAAATCAGAATCCTTCGCTCTGTAAATATCCATAAACTTCCCCGGATTACGATCAGCGAACGGAAACCAGGTGCTCTGAATCTGAACCATGATTCTATGACCCGCTTTGAATTGATGGAAAAGGTCCTGAAGTATGAATTCAAAGACTGTTGGTTTATTCGGTTCAATCGGTATCGGCGTTGAGAGACTCTCACGAAATTTTCCACGAAGAATATCTCCGCGCACAAGCATTTGATATCCCCCTAATTTTGCACCCTGTGGCACAGAATCGGGTATCCGTAGACTGTCCGGAAACACATCTATGACCTTTACGACCCAGTCGCAGTCAGTCCCCGATGTCGATCCAACGAGATGCACTGTAATCGGTCCTGCAATTGTAACATTGTCCTCAAGTAATTCAGTTCGAAAAACAATCACGTCCTGCCGTCTGGATGCAAATCGCTGATCTTCCACCATGAATGACGGATTATACCAGCCGGTAATTTCGCTCGTATATGGAACCGGCTTTGCGGGATCGCTCACATATTCGCTGTACTGCTGATCCGTTGCAGACGGCGGAGTGAAACTCAGATTTCCGCCCGCGTTGACGTATAAATTTTTCATCGCAACACCATTTGGTGGCCAGCTGTCGAGCATTTTCCATTCATTTGCACCGGTGAGAAACACCGCAGCTTCCGGTATTTTCGGCTCTCCTTCTCCACGTAAGTAATACTCGAAGAAAGGAACTTCAAGCTCTTCGGCAAAAAACTTTGAGAGATTG
>CAYGZY010000206.1:0-2403 GCA_964354485.1 uncultured Chlorobiaceae bacterium
GTCGAAATGCTGAACAAGGGTGTTACACCTGTCGTATGCCAGAAAGGATCTGTCGGAGCGTGCGGCGACCTTGCACCGATGTCCCAGATCGCATTACTCATGATGGGTGAGGGAGAAGCTTATTACAAGGGAAATCGATACCCGGGAAAAGAAGCATTAAACAAAGCGGGGATTCCTATACCCGGTCTCCGGGCACGCGACGGATTGGCTGCGATCAACGGCTCGAATCTGCTTACTGCAATGAGCGCAATTCATCTCTACGACATTAACCGATGGCTGAAGCAGACCGAGATTGCATGTGCAATGTCACTCGAAGCTCTGTTCGCCAATCTCAAACCGTACGACGTCCGGCTCCATGAACTCAGGGGGTTCCCCGGCGCCGTCCGCACCGCAAAGGCAATCATGGCTTGCATCAAAGGGAGCGATCTCCATACCGGTAAAATCAAGACGAAAGTTCAGGATGCATACTCTATGCGTTCATCGCCGCAGGTTATCGGCGCTGCACATGATGCAGTCAAGTATGCAAAGAGTCAGGTTGAAATCGAGTTGAACGGTGTGGCAGATAATCCGATATTTTTACCGGAATACAAACTAACGCTTACAGGCGCAAACTTCCAGGGTTCTCCCGTGTGTCTGCCTATGGATATGGCTGGAGCATCAGTTACGATGGTCAGTGTTTTATCAGAACGTCGGTTGAATCGACTCCTCAATCCTGCATTAAGTGTAGGTTTACCTGCGTTTCTAACTAAGGGAGCCGGCATGTTCTCGGGAATGATGCTGAGTCAGTACACTGCCGACACTCTCATCGTTGAACAGCGCATCCTCTCAACTCCGGCTTCGATCCAATCGATACCCGCAGCGGCAGACCAGGAAGACTTTGTTTCGATGGGTATGAACACTGCCATAAAGAACGCTCAGATCATTGATAACGCGTATGGTGTTCTGGGTATCGAGTTCATGGCGGCGGCTCAGGCTCTTGATTTCAGGGAATTTACTCCCGGCCTAGGTGTCCGTAAAGCAAAAGAGGTAGTTCGTCGTCACATCACCCGGCTTGATGAAGACAGGCCGCTCTATCCCGACCATACCGTGATGAAGGAAGTTGTCCGATCGTGCGAAATACTGGACGAGGTCGAAAAGGAAGTAGGCAACCTTGGATAACGTTTTGAGTGTCCCTCTGTATGTAACATCTGTCCCAGTAATCTATGGCGGATGACTTTTTTTCGACCACATTGGGAACTTTAGGCATCCGTGTATACCGACTTGGTTTATCAGGAACGTATTTCCCCGGCAGGAAGACCATATTCACAGCTCTTGACGAGGGAATAAATTACTTTTTCTGCTACGGTTTTGATCACCAGATGATCGGCGTACTTCGTGAGCTCTCTTCGTCATCGAGAGAGAAGTATGTCGTAGCAACAGGTGCATACAATCTACTCGTCGGACATCCCAATATACGCCGGACCTTCGAAAAGCGTCTGCGTCAACTGCGAACAGATTACATCGACGTTTTCCTCTTCCTTGGCGTAACCAATCCGAAGCATATCGGAGAGCGTGAGATAGAAGAAATGCGCAGGTTAAAGGAGGAAGGTAAAGTACGCTGTATAGGAATGTCGTGCCATGACCGCACCTTTGCCGGAAAACTGGCAGAACGCGGGGAACTTGACGTGTTTATGGTAAGATACAATGCGGCGCACAGGGGAGCTGAAAAGGATGTTTTTCCGTATCTCGCCAAACATAATCCCGCCCTTGTGAGTTATACTGCGACGCGCTGGAGATATTTACTGAAAAGACCCAAAATATGGCACGGGGAAGACAGAATCCCCACGGCTGGTATGTGTTACCGCTTCGTACTATCCAATCCGTTCGTGAATGTTTGTATGACTGCCCCGAGCAACCTGAAGCAACTCAGGGAGAACATCTCCGCATTCCGGGAAGGACCGCTGTCACCCGACGAGATGAAATTCATGAAAGAGTTCGGAGATGCTGTATATGCGGAACGCCGGTCGTTCATTCCTTTTGAACGAAAGAGACAAGGGGATCGCTGTACAACAATTGAATCGATTAATACCCGTACATGACCATGAAGAATTTTCAGTTTAAACCATTTCAGGAAATGAAAGAAACCGACTATGAACGGGTCGGTTTCAAATCCGGTCTTGAAATTCATCAACAGGTTTTAACGGATAAAAAACTCTTCTGCCGCTGTCCGGCCGGAAAATACAGTGAATCGTACGATGCGGAAATTCTTCGCCACATGCGTCCCACACTTTCTGAACTCGGAGAGTACGACGGTACCGCTCTGATGGAATTCAAGACAAAAAAAGAGATCATCTACCAGATCCACCGCGATACGGTATGTACATACGAAATGGACGATACTCCGCCGTTTGAAATGAACGAGGA
>CAYGZY010000207.1:0-18764 GCA_964354485.1 uncultured Chlorobiaceae bacterium
ACGATAAGGTGTCCGCAGAACTGCAGCGTATTGTTTCCAAAGCCCTCGAAAAGGATAGGGAAGACCGTTATCAGCATATCGATGAAATGCTGGCGGATCTGCGCCGGGAACGCAAACATCGGGAATACACACGGACGGCATACATTACTCCAAAACCACCGGTTACAGAATCTTCCGCTGATGAAAAGAAAGCTGAGGCTGTCCGGATTCCTCAGGAAAGCAGTCGCGTTTCTGTATTGAGACGAATGAAAAAGCCAATCATAGTGGTTGGAATTATTGCTGTCATCATCGCGGCATTTATTATCATTAAACCCCTTATTTTTGATGAACTGCTTGTATCGGAACCCAAACCGATTGCAGTGATTGCCTTCGTTAACCAAACAGGTGACAGGGCATACGACTATTTGCAGGATGCAATTCCAAATCTACTTATTACTAGTCTTGAACAATCCAAGTATCTCAGAGTAATGACGTGGGAACGGATGCACGATGTCTTAGAACAGATAGGGAAGGGGGATGTAGAGCGCATCGACAAGGAATTGGGCTTTGAATTGTGCAGGAGGGAAGGTATCCACGCAATTGTACTGGGAAGTTACGTAAAAGCCGGTGAAACTTTCGCGACCGATGTAAAAGTTTTGGACGTAAATACAAAAGAACTACTAAAGAGCGTTAGTGCTCGCGGTGAGGGTGTGCAGAGTATACTCAACAATCAGATCGACGAGCTCAGCAAGGAAATATCACGCGGGGTGGGACTTTCAGACAGGAAAATCGCGGTATCTCCCCAGCAGATTGCTTTGTTCACAACAAATTCGATGGAAGCGTACAGCTATTTTCTCAAAGGACGCGAGCAGTACGAGAAAGGATATTGGCTGGAATCTGTTCCCTCACTTGAACAAGCTGTCAGACTCGATTCAACATTCGCCATGGCTTATCTGTATCTAGCCCGTGCTTATGGAAGTCGTGCGAACATGCGTGAACAGTACAGGAACTATAGACAAGCTAAGGCATTTGCCGCGAAGGCATCCGAAAAAGAGAGACTCTACATTGAAGCATCATATGCCAGCGTAATTGATAAAGATCCGCAGAGACGGTTCGAAATTCTGAAAACTATTGCATCAAGGTTCCCGAAAGAAAAAGAAATCTACCTTGATTTGGGTGTTTATTACTATTCACATAGCATGATCAATGAATCAATTGATGCACTCAATAAAGCGCTGGAACTCGATCCGAATTATGGCAAAGCGCTTAATCAGATGGCATACGTGTATGCGCGAATGGGTGACTATGAAAAAGCGCAGGAGTATTTGCGAAAATATGCATTGGTGAATCCTAGGGAACCGGATCCACTAGATTCAATGGGTGATATGTATTTCTATATAGGAGATATGCAAACTGCGATCGCTAAATACAAAGAAGCTCTTGCAATTAAACCCGAATTCGGTTCGCAGTTTAAAATTGCATATATCTATGGATTGCTGGAAGATTACCCTACCGGATTGGAATGGCTTGAAACTTCTTTAAGGAATGTGCCGTCTTCTATCCCCCAAGGTGGAACCGAGGCATGGAGATCAGTATTCCATTACATAATGGGTCAAAGGAATCAGGCGATCCGGGATCTCGAAGAGGCTCAGCGGTTGTGGGGTACGATAGGAAATATATACTTTATCGCTTTAGCAGATGTCTTGAAAGCATATTATATTCTCAATAGGGGTGATACCAGATTAAGTTTGGAAATAGCAGAGAAATCATTTTCCGTACTGACAGAGGAAGCGCTTGCAGGCAAAGCTAATAATATTGCTTCCCTCAATTCGATTCGTTGTATTGTCGCTCTTAATAATAAACAGATTGATTCAGCAAAAGGGGCCCTCAAAGCTATGGAAGATCAACTGTCGCACTTAGCACCGTCGTCGATTGAGGATTATCGCTACACGCATACATTGTTACATAGTGAAATATATCTTGCTCAGGGGAAAATAGACAGCGCGATCACTGTGGCCGGGCAAGCGAACGCATCTAAACCCTATAGTCTCGGCGCACCTCAGTTTGCCTCATACACTAAAATTTCTCTTATTCCCAGATGCAGGGATGTTGCAGCCCGGGCATATATTCAAAAAGGCCGAATCAACGAAGCGATAGCAGAATATGAACGGCTGGCGACTTTCAATCCGAAACGTGAGGACAGGCGCTTTATAAGTCCGGAGTACCACTACTACCTTGCAAAACTCTACGAACAGACGGGGCAGAAAGATAAAGCGATCCAGAGGTACGAGAAGTTTTTAACCATATGGAAATCTGCAGATGCTGATATTCCTGAACTGATCGATGCGAAAGCACAGCTTGGGAAGTTAAAAGAATTGAAAAAATAAACGACAGTTAAATAATATAAATTCCACTTCATGGATCATCCGTGTTGTGGGCGATAATCACTACTTGCGTTTTTGCAAGGTAGAGATGTTTCGAAGAGGTTCTGACAGATTGAGGGTAAACTGGAAGAACTAATATGATTAGTCAGCTGATATCGCTTTATAGAATCCTTGAGAAATTAAGCAATGGAGATCCGACTACGCTCCAAAAGATGGAGCTTCGTCGGACTGAATCTGTACCTACCTGTGCTGCCGACTCCTGTCTACGCTTCGATTTGGTTGGTAAACCGGCAGGCAGGGAAGGGGCTGGGCTTGCCCGCCAATCTTTGTGGCGGGGGATTAGTTAGAACTAAGGATTTTGCTAATGATAGGTCAAACCATATCGCATTATAAGTCCCAAAATCACCCACGAGTCCGCCTGCTTGTCCACCATCTGTTTGGCAGAGGGCGGACGAGTGGTTGTGATTTTGAGGACCTTGACGAACCGCCATGGCAGATGAGGAAGGGACTCACTCATGATTGGACAAACTATTTCTCATTATAGGATCCTCGAAAAGCTTGGCGAAGGCGGAATGGGCGTTGTCTACAAAGCCCACGACACTAGACTCGACCGCGATGTTGCACTGAAATTCCTTCCCCGAGAACTCACTTGTGATCCCGACGCGCGAAAACGCTTCATCCATGAAGCACAGGCAGCTTCAATACTGGATGATCCGAATATCTGCGCAGTTCATGAAATAAATGAAACCGAAGATGGTAGTTCCTATATCGCTATGGCCTGCTATGATGGGGAATCGCTGAAGCAGAAAATTCAGAGAGGACAATTGCCAATCACTGAAGCCATCGATATAGCAATTCAAGTGGCACGAGGTCTTATTAATGCGCACGGACACGGTATCGTTCATCGGGATATCAAACCGGGAAACATAATGATCACTACTACCGGTGTGGTGAAGATTCTCGATTTTGGACTTGCAAAACTTGCCGGATTATCTACCATAACTAAGATGGGATCTACTGTCGGTACCGTTGCATATATGTCTCCTGAGCAAGCGCGTGGAGAGGTAGTTGACAATAGAAGCGACATCTGGTCCCTTGGAGTTGTGCTTTATGAAATGATCGCGGGTCGCCCTCCATTCACCAGCGAGTATGAACAAGCACTGGTCTATGAAATTTTGAATGAGCAGCCCAAACCCATTTCTGAAATACGCAGAGATGTACCGAAAGGAATAGTCTCGATACTTCAAAAAGCATTAGCGAAGAATCCTGCCGAACGATACCAACATGCCGCGGAACTGCTGACCGACCTAGATGCGCTGCGGGAAGGTCGGGCAATCGGCAGGAAAAAGAAAGTCCGGTTAATAAGACATCTATGGAAGCCGGCTATCAGGTATGCTGTAATCGCTCTTGTTATGGTCTTAGCTGCAGAAACGCTGTACCGGATATTTAAACCTTCGGTGGTGCAAGACGAGTTGAACTTCGCAATCGGGATTCTTCCGTTCGAAGATCAAACCCACGAAGCAACTATTATGGAATGGATCCCGACTCTCCAAAGGGTTCTTGCCTCAGAGCTTAGTGGTATGAAGAACCTAACGGTATTCGATCCATCGAGTCTAAATGGACTCCTAGAAAATGAGCTGGGTACGGCGCAACCAGCGCGTGGTCCTAAATTGTACGATGCGATCAGGAACACAAAGATCTCCTATGTTGTTGATGGGGCAATAATCAAATCCGGCGGTGCTTATGAGATCCGATCGAACGTTATCGATCCGTCAAACGGAAAAATCCTCTATTCGGCCCAAATCCCAGTAGCTGGTTTTGGGGATCTAACGAAGATAGGCCAGTTAGTCTCTCAAAGGATTCTGAGTTATTTTGAAATGATTCTTCATCTGAAAACGATTAAGGAAATTAAACCATGGATTGAGCATAAGACTAGTAATGTAGAAGCTCTGATAGCATTCGAAAAGGCATACCAATTGATTTACAGCGAGAAGGGTGGGCCTGAAAGGGGTAAATACCTTCGCCGAGCTATCGAACTTGACTCGACTTTCGTCACGCCGCGTCTGTGGCTCATCCAAGCACTGGTGGGCAGCGACAGTATACAGCAAGCGAAGGAACATTATCAGACTCTCCTTAGGCTTGAATCCGGTTCGAGCCCCTTTGAACAGGAGATGATCAACTGGGCCGGTGCATTCATTAACGGTGACCAGCCCGGCCAGGAACGATACCTACATATGGCCTTGGAGTTGGCTCCCGGTAATAATATACTTCTCCTCAACCTTGGCTGGACCCGTTTCGAGATGGGAAAATATTCTGAGGCAGTGGAAACCCTCCTACCTGTCTATGTGAGCCACTGGAATTATTCAGCCACCTATTGGCTTCTTGGCGCGTGCTATAACAGGTTGAAGCAATATGATAAGGCCAGGTATGTCCTCGAACAATCACTATCAATCAGACCGGTCACCAGAGACATCTATCGATTGTTGCTCACGCTTATGCTAAGGGAAAATAACATTGCGAAAGCTTCGGAGTATGAGGATCTCTATCTGCAGAGGTCGCGGGAGGTGGGTGAGGCATTAGACAAATCATACGCATCGCTAGCATCGACATGTGCAGCGGAGGGGTTTGATAATAAGGCTGTAAAATACTATATCTCAGCGTCAGAGCTGAGGTCGAATATTGCGTGGTATCACGATAGCCTTGGTAACGTGCTTTACCGGCAGGGAAAGGTGGGAGCGGCCTCCGATGCATATTCCCGCGCCCTCACGCTGGATTCGACGAGTGTTAACGCTCATTTGATGCTGGGGAAAATATATGAATCAGCGGGCAAACTCGAAGATGCATTGCAACATTATCGCATATATCTCAAATATGATTCCACAAGCAGGAAGGCGGTTGAAGTACGGAATTCCGTCTCCAGATTAATTCACTGATTCAATTAACTATCCTAGAAAGGATCCTACAATGCCAAAGAAAAAGGGAGTAAAAAGAGTATCTCTGAACTCGGTTTTAAATTTGGCGATCAGAGATAAAAAATTCCTTAATGCTCTTTTGAAAAATCCGATTAAGGCGTTGGAAACCAAAGGTCTGACGATGTCGGAGAAAGAAAAGGCGTATCTTATAGTTAGGGTTGACTATGCTCGATGCTTAAAAAATACAAAGAATATCTATAAACTACCACTGAAAGGTGGTGGTGGTGGGCCCTGTGTGTGGCCCTGTTTTAATTTACTACTGAAAAGTAGAGTGAGCTGTGCGTGGCCTCCTCCTAAATAAGTGTCGGATGCTTGGGGTTTGTACAACGCTACAGCTTAAAGAATATTTGAGCGATATTGATAATTAAGAGAAAAACGAGATCGCTATTCCCAATCCGACAGGCTCATGTCAAGGTTTGTATTCTGAGTCTTCGGCATGAGACCGAAGCGCAGTTTCATAGTTACCATGGTCATTGAAGGTGAAGCATGTTAAGTTTACATTCATTCTTCCGATGGCGGGTGGAGAGGACTGTCAACTCATGGCCGCGGGTGATTCAAAGAGACATTCGGCAGTATCTAGGTTTGGCACGCAAGAAGTTCGGCGCTGATGCCCGCCTTCACGGCCGCAGAACTAACCAGCCGTATTGGATTCTCCTGCCGTTCTGGCTAAAGCAAAAGCTTGGTCGAAGAAATGGGGTGTTTCGGGGTAAGCATTTCATGGATGATATACTCTGGGGACAATATTGCCTGTTTATCTTTATTAGAATCCAGGACGATCTCTTCGACAAGCACACAGAACGTTTCTCTCTCATCTATCCGTCGGATTTGTTCCTGTTCGAGGCAGAGCGTGTTTTCTCCAAATACTTCCATAAGGCATCTGCATTCTGGAATATCTACAGAAGTTGTATAGTAGAAACCATTCTTGCCATTGCGAGCGGAGATAGTATGGAGCGCAAGCCCGTGAGAAATCGTGAGCGGTTGCTCTCGGCTCATGGTCGCACATCTACGATCTGTAACGTCGCCCCGGCAGCGCTATGCCTGAAGGCAGGGCGAATCAGGGATTTCAAACGCGTTTCGGTCTTTGCCACGGAAATGATGAAAACCGGGGCGATCGTTGACGATTTGCAAGACCTGGAAGAGGATCTAGAACGCGGACGATTCAATTATGCCGCATCTTTTTTCCTGCACGGTATAAGAATGAAAAAGTCCGGGAAGAAAATTGTTCGCCGCCAGATCGTCCGCAATGTTCTACTCAGCGATGGATTGACCAGGTTGTTTCAAGAAATCAATCGCCACCTGGACCTTGCGGAAAGGTCAATCAAGCCCATTGCGGTCCCGGCAGCTAATAAGTATCTCCAATCCTACCGCAGATCTATTGCCATTATGGAAAATGACATCCATCGATGGAGAGTACGCACGATCTTCGGGAGTAGGATTGGGAAGATGTGAATGATGCAATCCAATTGAGGAATTAACTATCATTCCAGTTGGTACACCTTTAAAAAGGAGTAGGCCAGTCTGGGCATTCCGAAGAAATCAGGATACCACTAGTCAAAAGTCGGAATTTTTACCGGACAGGGTAAAAGTAATTTATCATGGCCGAGTACGGTGATCCGCGAGCGCTTGCTCAAGAGTAGGAAAAACGTCGAATATCTTTACAAGTTGGGTGATATTCAGGAGTTCTTGTACAGCTGTTCCGACACCTGCCAATCGAAGATTTCCCTCCACCTTCCGGGCGGAAGTATAAGCGCAAACAAGCGATCCGAGACCACAACTGTTTATATGTTTTACGCTGGTGAGATCGATAATAAAATTTTTGCTGCCTTTTTCGACAAGTTCATGTATCTTTTCGCGCAGTTTGTCTTGCTGCGGCTCAAGGAGAAAGTCCCCCTCCAGATGTACAACGCTGACACCAGCACTGTGAGTAACCTTTAAATGCATAAACCCTCCTATCGATACGTTAGTTACAGTTATGGCCCTCTATTAAAATCTCATATCCGAGCCAAAGATTACCTAAAAATGAAACAATTCTCCGCATCATAAGCAAATTACTCATTTTAATAATATTTATTTCAATTTCATTGCGCGGTCCGGATACCTGCTTGTACACTACTTTTGAAGAAGATGAAGCTGCCAGTCACTGCGGCCGCTTTTATGCAATATCGGTGATATTGCAAATTTCCCGGTTCTGCCGACACGCTTATCTAAATATCGGAGCTCATCAAATTTCTCTTGTATTTCCTGATCAATCGGTGCATCAAATCCTGCCTCCCTCATCAATAACATACCTTTTGCCCTCATGGAGAGTTCCGTGTGAATCCGGATCAGGCAGAGCATGTCGCCAATTACCTCAGCCGGGAATTTGGCTTTTAATGTCTGAAGGTACTGACCAATACGCGATTCAGAAAGATTCCCACTCATAATAAGATGTATCAATTCAAGATCAGAATCTAATCCCTTACCAAGCCACGATCGCGTGGATTCCTCACTGTGCTTAAAGATTATAATCATCATTCCCGGAAGAATTAACAGAATGAGAACAGTCGAAGTAACCGGGTGCAAAACGAAATGATTAAAGAATGAATGAACGACAATCGCGAGAAGCACGCCGGGCAAAAATATTTTCAGAGTATTGGATGGATATCGATCAAGTAAATATCTCGCAATAATACTAACTATAGCTGTCGCCCCGCCATGCATTATAGCTGTCCCACATCCGCGGATAATCCATAGTAAAAGGTTATCCTCCTGAAGTGTCCAAAGGTAATATACATTCTCCGCAAAGGCGAAACCGGCTCCGATGGCAAAACCATAAATCGCAGCATCTACCATGAAACCGATTTTTTTGAATTTGATAAGGTAAATAAGAAACAATGCTTTAAGTATCTCTTCAACACATGGTCCGGGATACCGCCGATAGAAAGTAATGTCCGTGCGTAATTTATCAATAATAAATGTACTGATGTAAAACGAAAATAGGGCAATAATACATCCCATTCCTATCGTAAGGAGTACCGAGCGCAGTCTAACAAGTTTATAGCTGTCAAGAAAGATTAATGCTGCGAGAAATAAGAAAATGGGCAGTAGGCTGACGAGAACATTCAACACGGTTTTATCACCGATTATAAAATCTTTAATGAGAACATGAATTCTTTTGTCGGGCGGTTATTTCTTTCCCATGCAATCGCATAGCCAAGTGAAAATGTTGATTCCATTCTCGAAAGAAGCACAATTTTAAAATCGACCTGCGATCCGGCATTAAAATACATCTGCCGATAATCTGCTTCTGCTATATTCGTGACGATTCCCGAAGAGAAAAGTGTCATATGAGCCCAGTTGCAGAATAAATTCATAAAACCGAAACGACGAAAGCGCAGTGGCGGTAGTGACCACTCGATGAGTAATTTACCAAAGTCTGTTCCGCCGATTGTATTCAGCTCCGCCCCGGGAAAACTATAGTACGATCGATATCGCTTTGCTACCTGGTAATCGATCCAATTATTACCAAATCCGCCGAAGTAAAAATTCGCAAACGGTTCATCACGATCGCCAAGAGAGTATCCGGCCGAACTCCTCAGCCAGATAGAGGAATGGTGAATAGGAAGAAGAAGACCGTAATCGACATTCGCGTACACTCGAGGGAAATGGTTTCCATTTACGTAATTATCAAGGGTGTTGAACTGAGCACGGATACCACCTTCTGATTCTATAGCGCCCAACGACCGCCGCAGGTTGGTGTAATTCAGCATGATATTGCCTGTAAGGTATCTATCGAAGGATGCCGATATATTCTGATAATCTGGGAGTTTTTGCAAACCGCCCCATCCTGTCGCGGAAATTGTGTAGCTGAGAGACTGCGGATTGTCATCTAGTATCCTGTTATTGTAGGATACGCCCACAGAATAACCTTTACGACTCGTTTTTGTTGGTCCAAATAGATCGTAAAAATCCGATCTGTTATACGTTGCGTTAAATTTCCATCCCCAGTAATTGTAATTCAGCGATAAGTGGAATCGTTCATTCATAGGAAGAATCTTATGCGGAGTGTAGGTCGCTGTTGCATTTATGTCGTGCAGCATGAGAGGATCCATGAGATTAAATCGAACTCCAAATGCCGTAAAATCCTTATAGCCATCAACGATGGGGTACGCGGAGCCAAACCTGATCTCACTTAATCCATTATAATCGCCTGTAAAGGTTGTAAGCGAATCAACGTTAATTGTCAGCGGTGAAGGTAGCGTCCAGGTTTTCACAATAGGATGCTTTTCAGAAATTTCATATCCCAGATAATTAATAGTGCTTACATCTTCCCGTACAGCATTTGGGATCATAACCGGCGTAAATCCTTTACCGGAATATCGAAACGCAACAAGAGAATCACCTGAAACCGGCACGGGCCTGAATAATCCGGTCTCGCTATTCGTCAGCCGCTCCATCTGCTTTGTCGTGAAATCGTACCGGACAATATTTGAGACGCCAGTGTGGAAGTATGTGCTTCCGTACAAGTAACGTCCATTCGGGGAGAAAACAAAGTTCAGCGGTGCATTATTTTCGAATTCATGCAATGTTTCGTACTCGCTGTCTCCTCCGAGTAATTTATTAATATGCATGCGTACGAGTTTATGTTGCCCGCTGATTTCCATCACGGAACCCGTTAAATATTTTCCATCGGGAGATATGTCAATATCGAACAGATCTGTCCCGTACGGCAACCGTACGAGTTCATTCCACGCCTGGTAAGGGTGGGGAAAGCGGACAATAGTAGAGTAACCATTATGGTGCTGTATACCCCAGATTGATGTATCGGCTGAATTGAAGGCCAGATCTCCCGCTCTTGCGTTTTTTGCTAAGATTTCTGATTTACGCGTCTTAATATCCACTACACAGAGATCACGCCAACCCTTATTGTTCTTTGATGTATAAAATAATTTTCCATTCATACGGTCATATGCTAAATGGCAAACGTAATACAATGCCGGAGTTGGTATGACACAGATATTTTCTACCTGTCCGCCGCCGACATCAATTGAGACAATATTTGCGAGTTGACCAGGGTAGTTAATTGCAGCATACAGTTTATTTTCCGCAGAATCATAATAAGTGCGGGAGATCGCCCCTAACGGTTCTTTTGAAATGTATCGATAAGAGGTTAAAGGTAACTGCCGGATAGAATCTAAATTTACCTGTTGCCATTCGTGCTCCCATTCGATCCATCGCGACCATTCCTCATCGAGGGAAGCGCCATACACTTGTTTAAATTGTGATGTAAAATCCTGTTTTGTATCATCGGTCCGATCGATCCATAGCAATAACTTTTCAGGACCATAACGGTATGCGAGGTAGCTTACGAAACGTGTTCCGTAAAGATATGAATTCTGACCGATCTGAAAATCGACGGTTGTGCCTTCAGATTCCAAACCAACCACATCATAAAAATAACTGCTGTCGTTCACCATCGTTCTGAATACCATCTCGTCGTATCCACCCTGTGCGCGTCCGATGCCGCCTGCCAGCCAGGTTTCCATAAAGACCGCGATGCCTTCCAGATACCAGCGGGGAGTATATTTCCTCGGAGCAGTAAGGTAGCTGTACATCATGGAGATTGGATTTTCGTTCGATACGGGTACTTTTCCCAAAAAGAGCGAACGATAAAAATTATCCGCCGATGACGCCTTATCGGTACTGACAACGTGCATCAGCTCATGACTCATAACCCAGTTCAACCGCTCGTTTGTTGGTGATGTTTCGTAGACGTATTCGAATGGCTCAATACCCAGTACCATATAATTGAAGGGGAGTGAGGTCGCTCCCGCATATCCATAATCATCGAAATCCTGAAACAAGACCGTCACTTTTTCTGCCGGCGTGTAATGAAAAAGATTACTGTAAAAGTTGAAGGAATTTTCAAAACATCTCCTCAGATGCGGGATCACGTAGTAATGATTTTCATCATAGTAGATTAATCTTAAATTTTTTGTTTCGAACGAATACAGCGATGTCTGCGTAAAAGAGATATTCCATGATGACACCAGCCACACGATGCAATAAAGCCATAGCAGGGAACTTCTGTGGTGATTCATTTTACTGAACCTCCGTATGCGGATTCTTTTGATGAGAATTGTGAGGGCACTGGAGATATTTTTGGGAAAATATTGAAAAAGGCAGAGGAGACGCCTTGCGTCTCCTCATTTGCCTCTAATCCACCTTGAATCGAATAAACATATATATTATTGCTATTTCGGAATATTTTGCCGGCTCTCCATTGGTGGAGGTGCAAGTCTCTGTTCTATATTATCGATTCTCTCTACCAGCTTTAATCCAGCAGTTCGTTGTTCCTGCGGAATGTTCACACGGCTTTCAATGTTATCGAGCCGGTTCTGCAATGCAAGGTATCGATCTTGTGGCGCTAACCGTGATTCGATATTCTGAATTTGCTTTTCCAACGGAAGACTTGCCGTTCTTTCGATCATTCTGATTTCACAGACGGCGAGTTTTGATTCCAACGGCAACGAAGCTATTTTTAATTCTGCTTGCAACGGTGCAACCCTGTTTACCAGGTCATTAATTCTCTTTTCCAACGGAAGATCCGCTTTTCGCTGCACTTCGGGCAGTGGTGCAAGCCTCTTCTCTAAATTTGCCACACGCTCTACCAGGGGTAAACCAGCACTCCGCTCCATCATGATCGCCTCCAGACGTAGAACCTGTGTTTCCATCGGTAATGGTTCCCTTCTGGCAACTTCAGGTAATGGAGCAAGACGGGTAACCATGTCGTTTATTCTCTTTTCCAACGGAAGATCCGCTTTTCGCTGAACTTCGGGCGATGGGGCAAGCCTCTTCTCCAAATTAGCCACGCGCTCTATCATCGGCAAACCAGCGCTTCTTTCTAATAACTTTGCTTCGATACCTGCCAATCGGGCTTCTACCGGCAACGGCTCTCTACGCGCTACCTCCGGCAGTGGTGCAAGCCTTTCGGCCAAATAATTACAACGTGCGGTTAGAAGCGCTTTTCGTCCATCCTCAGCAACTCGACCTTCCATTCCGTCAATCCGCTTTTCGATTTCAGCAAGGTCCGCTTCAGATAACTGTTGGGCTTCCAGCTTTACATCCTTATCGCTCAATTGCTGCGCGTTGTATTTCTTCACTCCACCGATCGTGCCGCTCGCATTTTCTTCCGTTGGCCACGGAAAGATAAAAGCGAAGTATACAATTGCAAGAACCGCAACGAGTGCGCCCGCAAGTACTACTTTGTTTTTCATAAAAACCTCCGGTTAGGTTGTTGATTTATTGATTAGTTAGTTAAACTTTACTTTACGATCTCTATACTAAATACAAAGCAAAAATGATCTAAGTTGGAATTTGTTACATCTTCGATTACGGTTCATTTAGTATAGTTCTCTCCGTAATCATCACACCTGCAGAGTAAAGCTTCAATTGCAGGGGAGACATATGTGAAGTTTTGCGATCCCAGATAATGAGATAGCTGTTGTCACCGATGCAAGAAAATTGTATAGAATTACCAGATACACTGAAATTATTCTTTGCAGTATTTAATTCTTTAAATCCCAGGAAATTGAGGTCATTTCCGTTGTATTCCACCCTGGCTTCTATTTCGCGTTCCGTTTTGGATGTAATTTCCAGCAGAATGGCCTTTTTTGAATACGAAAGCTCGACATGACCCGATATATCAGTCTCTGAAATATCAAATTTCTCTGCGGTTTGGAAGCTGCCTGTAGTAACGTCTCTCATTATAGTTCCGGACAGTTTCGAAACTCCCACCGTCTCTTGATTGATGAACGAATTAAATAGTAGTTCGATCCCAAGACCACCGATTATCAGACCGGCTGCAAATATATAGGCATATCTGACTTTTTTACTGAAGAGTAGTGATTCGAGGGACAATTTGAAAACCGGATATCTTCCCTTCTTATACTTTTCGGATGGAATGGAATTAAGAATATTTATTTTCAGGTTCTGTGGTGGTTCTATCTCTTGAACTTTGGATAGTTTTACCGACATGGCGAGAAGGTCTTCATAGAATTTCTGAGCCTGAGGATTGTCTCCCAGATATCTTTTCAGTTTACGGCTTTGCGCCCGACTATTAGCGCCGTCGATTTCTCTCTGAATTAATTCATTATATTTGTCATCTATCATATAATCTCTTCGCTCATAATATTTTTCAACAGGTTTCTGGCGGTAAACAACCTTGATTTTATAGTTTTCTCAGGAGTATCAAGAACATAACTGATTTCGTTGTATGATAAATCCTGGAAATAGCGCAAAACAATAACTAATCTATAATCGAGTCCTATTTGCATAAGAGCCTGTTGGATGCTTTCGCTTAATTCTACGTCCTTGTATAAATCTTCAGGAGTTTTCGCATCTGCGACTTCTTCTGCGGCGATTCCGCCGATCTGTTTTCGCTGCTTAAGAAAATTCAGCGACTCATTTACTGTTATCTTATACAGCCAACTGAAAAACTTATAACGAGCACTGAACTTTTCAAGATTCTCATACACTCTGATGAATACCGACTGTGCAACGTCTGCGGCATCCTCGTAATCATTCAAAATCCTGAACGCGGCATTGAAGACTGTTTTCTGATATCTATCTACGATTTCTTCAAAGGCTTTTTTATCACCCTGGAGGCACCGTCGTACGAGAATATTGTCGTCTATCCTGTCCACTGATAAATACAATTCGATTTGATAAAAGTTGGTAGATATAAAATATTTATTTTTGAATCTCGAAAATCTGATCAAAACCCGTAAGTGCAAATACATCTTTGACATGTTTATTGAGGTTAATCAGCCGTAAGGCGTGTCCTGTATTTTTTAATCGCTTTTGATGTGCCAGCAGAGTACCCAAACCGGCGCTTGATATGTAGTCAAGTTCTTTAAAATTAAGGGTTTGTGATGAAATTATTTCCTGGAGTGCCTTATCCGCTTTATCAGCCTGGGACGCATCAAGTCGTCCGCAGAATGCAATATCTCCATTACCGAGAATTTTCGTATCAAACATGGGTTTTCTCCAGGTTTTTTATGAATGTTATTCTACTTTCTCCGTTGGTATACTTGTATTCAAGATTATCAACCATTTTCTTCACAAGGTGAAGTCCGAGGCCGCCTACTTTACGTTCTTCCAATCTACTTGTCACATCGACTTCCCGGGCTTTCCTTACATCAAATTCGTGGCTACCATGATCGATTAGATTCACTATTAAATTCTTTCCTTTTTTTTCGATGTCGATTGTGATGTTGCCATGAGAATGACTGTTGTACTTGACCATGTTAGTGAATAATTCTTCGATTGCCAAGTTGATTGAGAATGAAATTGATTCATCAACTTTATAGCTATCGAGAATCTCGTTCACAAAATTGAAGATTTGCGATAGAGATGATATTTGTCGTTTATAGTTCCTTTGCATAAGCCCATTTTCAGTTGGGTTTTAAAAATCGTTCAACGTGAAACCATTCGAATGATCATTTTTCTAATCCTTTTTCGAACTCATCCCCCGCCACAAAGATTGGCGGGGGTGAGGGTAATATGATATTATTTTACCGATCATAGTGTTTGTGTACTATCCTTATCGAAAACCTCGTAAGAGAGATCATCCAGATCGATGATCATACCCCGGAAGCGACCCGCAGATGCTACGTTGAAATGTATGCCAGAACGCCCGAAGCATTTATGGATGTGTCCATGAATGTGAGCCTTCACAGGATTACGTTCGATCAGGTCTAAAATACTTCTGCTTCCGACGTGAACATCCCGACCGGGTATTGGAATGCCTTCATCAAGAATTCCATACGCCGGGCTGTGAGTAACAAGGACAGTATTCACGTCAATGAGGCGCGCGACCGCAGCCATATCTTTTTGGATCTCAGTTTCCGGCTTCTCAAACGGACCCAGCGTGAATAGCAGTGAATACTGGTACCCGACAAAGCTATATTTACCCAGAGTGACACGTTCGCAATGAATGGATCGGATCCTGGAATCTTCATAACCGAGATCCACCAGATCATCATTTCCCATGATGTAAAAGACCGGTTTCGAGAAAGAAATAAGAATTTCCACAACGCTCTGCGCGACTTCCTTCATAGCATTTTCTACACTTATGTCTGATCTGAATGCTGATAGCAAATCTCCGGCCAATACGACCGCATCTATCTCTCGGGATGAGAATAATTCTTTCATCCTAAAATACAGTTCCAGATCACCGTGCAGGTCGGCCATCGCAAGTATCTTCATAACCTGGGCTTTTCGAGCATATTTGTGTAAGAATATTTCATTTTCATAAAATCAAAAATTCAATCCCATTCCAAGCTTCTACATAATTTTATTTTGTGAGAGGGTTTGTCCGAGCAATGGTAGCTCTTTTTACATTTTTGAAACTCTCTCAAGTCCTTCTTTTGCTTTCTGGAGCATGGGTCGGAATTCCGGATCGCAATCTTTCCACAATTGAATGACTCTTAAATAACTTTTCTGCGCTTCCTTCGGTTTCCCTAATTTCTCATAGATCTCCGCGCACCTCAAACGTGCAGGTGCGGTGAATAGGATATCACAGAATAATATACCGGTGCCAATGTTGAGAAACCATCGTAGCGCCTCCTCATACTTCCCTGCTTCAAATAATAACTCACCCCGCAGAAATCGTCGATACACTAAACCGCCAAGAGGATCGAAATTCCATGGGAATACAATGTTGATTGGAGTCTGCTCGAGTATTTTTAGCGCTTCAGCAGGTTGTTTTTGTTTCCAGAGCACATCGGCGCGCAAGGTAGCAGATAAGTTGCGGGAAAGTGAGACAAGGAATAGGGGTGTTTTTGCGGTGTCAAGCCACAGCGCGCACTCTTCAGTTTTGGAGTATTCACCTAGACGTGCAGCGATCAGCCCCGAGTAATATTTCAGACGATGGCGATACAACGGATCAATGGTCGATCCCCCTGCCAGATCCCTGATCATGTGCTGAATTGATGAAACGCGAGGGTCAGTGATCTCTTTGTATATTAATTTCAATTCTTTTTCTGGTAGATCAATAAACGGTAGAGAAGCAAAGAACGCGACATTTATCTGTTTTGTGGCGGGTGAAAACGTTACCGTTTTTTCAAGTTCAGCAAGAGCTTCGGTCCGTTTCCCCTTCGCCATTCTCACATACGCCAGATCTACCAGACCCGATGTTCTCATTTCCGGAGTGTACTTCGGCTGAATGAGAAGTCGCGCAAGAGTATCCACGATCTGGGGGTCGACAGCATCGATCCCTGCAATATTCTCCCATGCGGCTTCGACCAAATAATCTTTCTGTTGCAAAGCTTCCGCAATTATTCTCTTTTGACCAACGGAATCATTAAAAACGAAAGGCTGCATGGCAATGACGGGCCATGCCCACTCGAATTCCGTGCCAAGCCGTCGAAGCTGCGACACAAGAGTATCTATGAGGGATTTATTATTTAATCCATATGCCGTCACAAGCATTTGTTGAATTGTCATCGCATTATCGGGATCCAATGAATGTGCATGTTCAAACGCATCCCATGATTCTAAACTTGAACGACCTGAATATTGTGAATACATTGCAATTGAGCTGGCCAAATTGACCCATGTCCATGCGTCATCCGGATAATTTTTAAGGATCTCGCGATAAAGCCGTTCCGCTTCTACGAAATCACCCGCATAATCTGCGTTAACAGATTTCAGAACAAGGCGGTCGCGTTCCGACAAACGAGAGCTATATTTAATTGATTTATCCCAGGCGTCTCTCGCTTCATCATATTTACCGAGAAAACCTTGTGAAACATAGGCAAGCATAAACCACGCCATGGCAAATGTGCTGTCTTCCTGAAGCGCCTGTTTGTATTTATCATAGGCCAGAGGAAAATTCCCCGCCTTGGTTTCTTTTTCCCCCAGGATGTACGCCTTCAGCGCTTCCATCGAAAGTGTCGTTCTCGCGGCGATGTTCGTGTACCTCTCCGGCGGCGCGTTTGTTCTACCGGCAATTATATCAGATGTCAGTTTATTTACAAGGTCAAGGTACTTCGTTGTATCCCGCTCGATCACAACCCGATCTATCGCGGAATCCTTCGTCGCGCTGTATAAGTACGCACTCACGCGGTACTTATCGCCGATCTCCATGAAACTGCCAAGAATGAACAACCCGGCACCAAACCGAGCGGCGATTGTTCGTGCCTTTTCAGGGTCCTGCTCTACTCCTCCCGCTTTTGTGACTGCCTTCTGAAGAACATTTTGATCCACGCTACGGAGATCTCCCGCTTCATTGATATTGGTGCTTAATAACTCCGGTAACGCTTCTCCAAAATCGGCATGCGCAGATGAACCGCGTATTGAAAACGGAAACACTGCAATAACTTTCGATGAGAGGGATGAAGTCTCCTTAGGTCGAAGAAAAAAGTAATAAAGAAGGATACACAACAGGCAGAACACAAGCGCGATCACCGGAATAGCACGCCGTAATAACTTCTGCTTTTTTGTGAGCCGGGGTTTAGGCTTGTATACTAACTCCTTAACGTTCCGCAGGTCGTCAATCAGTTCTGTTGCGGATTGGTAACGTCCGGCAGGATCTTTGGTTAAACACCGTTCGACGATAGAACCCACGCCCGAATATTCAGCCTTCTCCAGTCCACTGATCGGTTCCGGATCGGAATTTAGTATGGAATAAATCAATGCCTGCTCATAATCTCCCTTGAACGGCAATTTGCCGGCGATCATCTCATATAAGACCACTCCCAATGACCAAATATCCGTACGGTGATTAACGACATCACCTCTTGCCTGCTCGGGTGACATGTACGCCACGGTCCCAATGGTCGTTCCTGTTCTTGTCAATCGCGTCTGCGTGCTCAGTTTTGCCAACCCGAAGTCGAGGATCTTCGCTTCTCCCCGGTTGGTGATCATAATATTGGCGGGTTTGATGTCACGGTGGACTATGCCTGCCTCGTGGGCGCGGCCTAAACCCTGTGCGACTTGAATGACAATGTTAATCGCTTCCTCCGCGCTCAGTGCTCCGCGCTCAATGCTTTTCTTGAGAGTCTCTCCTTCATAACATGCCATTGCAATGAATGATGAGCCATCTTGCGCCTCGTTAATCTCATACACGGTACAGATATTCGGATGGTCTAACGCTGATGCTGCCTGTGCCTCATGCACAAAGCGCTCTTTTGCATCTGGGTCTAATGTTAACTCGGTAGGTAGAAACTTTAAAGCCACCATTCGGCGTAGCTTGGTGTCTTCGGCACGGTAGACTACTCCCATACCACCCTCACCTAATTTTTCCAGTATCTTGTAATGGGAGACGGTCTGACCTATCATGATAAATATTTTCCTTTACCACTCCCGCCAAAAGAGGGTGGGATGCTCAATCCGACAAGTGGACTTAGCTGCACTTCGTTTGCTAAGTCCAGTCGAATTGGCACTT
>CAYGZY010000208.1:0-2587 GCA_964354485.1 uncultured Chlorobiaceae bacterium
GGAAGAAAGAGTGATGGAAATCCCGGTGTGAAGGTGCTCTGGCGAGGTTGGAGACGACTCAATGATATCGCACAATCGTATATCATCTTCAAGAAAGATGTGGGTAATGCGTAGCCCCTCGTGGAGAGGGATGCTTAAAAAACCTGTCATGCTGTCCCGCCATCAGCGGGATATTCAGCATCACGTTTTTAAAGCTTCAAACCTTGCTAAGGTTTACATTGCTCGAAGATAGCAAACCATCGCAAGGTTATTAGTGTAGGTCGGAATGGCATTCCGACCTACATGTTCTGGACAGGTTCCAAATTGCCGGTTTACTTCCAAACACCCGGTACTTTTGCTTTGCAAACACCGCATGTTCCCTCCTTCAATGTATTCTTGAGAATTGTAAATCCACGCCGCTCAATTATACGTGAACCACAGTTGTAGCAATAGGTGCTCTCTGCAACATGAGCCGGTACATTTCCTATGTATACGAAAAGGATCCCCGCTGCACGCGCGATATCCCGTGCTTTCTCCAGCGTCGATACCGGCGTAAGAGGAAGCTGAGTCAGTTTGTACATGGGGGTAAACCGGCTGAAGTGAAGCGGTGTTTCGTGTAAACCGTTCGCAGCAAGCCAGGCACACATTTTTTTTATCATCTCCAGATCATCCGTCCACCCGGGAATTACCAGGTTCGTAATTTCCAGCCACACTCCCTCCTCCCTGAATACACGTAAAGACTTCAGCACCGGATCGACGCTCCCCGCGGCAAGTTTCTTATACACAGCGTCATCGTAACATTTTAGATCTATGTTCGCCGCATCGAGAACGGTACACAGTTTACGGAGAGGGTCCTCGTTGATATAACCATTGGACTTGAGGATATTCTTAATTCCTTTCGTTCTCGCCAGCCATGCGGTATCGTACACATATTCATAAAAGGTTGTCGGCTCCGAATATGTATATGCAATTGACTCGCATTTATTTGCACTGCACTGCTCGACAATTTTATCCGGCATGAAGTCGTAATTTTCAGTATCTTTCGGACTGAACTGGGATATCTGCCAGTTCTGGCAGTTCAGGCAACGGAGATTGCATCCAGCCGCCGCAATAGAGAACGCATGCGTTGAAGGCAGAAAATGATAAAGCGGTTTTTTTTCTATCGGATCGATGTGTATTGCGCACGGATTTCCGTATGCGATCGAGTAGAGTTTACCCTTGTAATTCACGCGATTTCTGCAAAAACCCGCATCACCCTCAGCAAGAATGCACCCGTGCGGACATTTTTGGCATTGAATCCCGCCTGCTACATTCGTGTAGAACATTGCCTCTTTACTCCACTTCCAGAGTTCCGAAGAAAGCGGATTGTACGATCCTGCAGTATCTCCGTACCGAATGAATGATTCAAAAAAGTGTGTTCCGATAGCGGCTCCGCAAATCCCTGAAAAACATTGCTTGAGGAAACTGCGTTTATCCATGATGATTTGTCCTTATCATAATAAATCGCTTACGGTGACGGAAAAATTATGTACCTGCGACGGTTATTAAAACTCACCACTGCACTTGAAAGAACAACCGCCGCAACAATAAAACAAACAATGGATATACCGAGCAGTGGTATAAGGAATGCAGTAACGAGAAGCGCTCCGACTGCAGAACCGATCAGGTCGAATCCGTAGAGGTATGAAACAATCTTGGAATATGAACCTCGCTGAAGTTCCGCTGCAGCAGAAAACTCGATTCCAACCAGACATGCAACAATGAATGTTGGTACAGCAAACGCTAAATACAGCATGCCCGTACTGATAACGGATCCTTGCAGAAAATATAAAACGGGCAGAATCGCCGCAATACATATCCCGAGGAGAATTTGAATGTACATATACGCGTTTACAGTTACGGTTGATAAAACCTTCCGACGGAGTAGTGCCCCGACTGCCAGTCCGCCCATGAAGATCGCAATGAGAAAGCCGATCATCTGATAAACATATCCATAGAGAACCTGAAACGCAAGGAGCAAAACGATTTCAACGGCAGAACCTGCAAATCCCGCCGTAAACATACCGTAGGTGATTACATTTGTCCGTGTTAAGCTGTAAATAACAAGACCTACGGATACGATTAGGAGTAACCAATAGTTGATGTCAAACGATCTCAGCCACAGGAGTAACTGGCGGTAGTAAGAAACAGGTCTGAAATCTGCATTCACAGGCGCGTTCCGGTATAATGATTGCTCAATTCGTTCACTCCTCTGTTCGAGCAAGTCATCATCAATGTAGTACGGATTGACATAGAGGTTATTTAAGCCGCGTGACATGACACTGTGTGCGATATGTATGGTCAAAAGCGAATCCGAGGCGATGAAGTAATCCCGCAATCCCGGAACGATCAGTATGTTGGAAAAATGAGCACGGAGCGTTGAGTATAGAATTGATCTCACCTGTTTGGCCTCTTCGTTCATGTAGTCGGCTGATGAGGAAAGACTCAGTCCGACAACACCACCCGGTTGCAGTATTCTTTTTACGTCCGAGTAGAATTCCGTTGTGTAGTACCTGTTGATCTGTGCTGTAACGGGATCCGGCAGATTGATGAGAACAACATCGTACTT
>CAYGZY010000209.1:0-8902 GCA_964354485.1 uncultured Chlorobiaceae bacterium
TAACACGGGTAGCACTTTGTGGTAAGAAAACTCGAGAGGAACAAATGGCTGGAGTGAATGAAAAGATAATCCCTGTTGATATCGAAGAAGAAATGAAAGTTTCGTACATCGATTACGCGATGAGCGTGATCGTTGCGCGCGCACCGCCCGATGTCCGCGATGGGACGAAACCCGTTCACAGGCGAGTATTGTTCGGCATGCACGAACTTGGCCTTCCAAGCAATCGGCCCCACAAGAAAAGCGCACGCATTGTTGGAGAGGTTTTAGGTAAATATCACCCCCACGGCGATACCGCGGTATACGATACCATGGTCCGAATGGCGCAGGACTTTTCCCTCCGGTACCCGCTTGTTGACGGGCAGGGAAATTTTGGATCGATTGACGGCGATGCCCCTGCGGCAATGCGTTACACTGAGGTTCGGCTCTCCCGCATCGCAGAGGAAATGCTGAAAGATCTTGAGAAAAATACTGTCACATTTCTGCCCAACTTCGATGATACATTAAAAGAGCCGTCGGTCCTTCCGGCGATGGTACCTAATCTGTTACTGAACGGTACCTCAGGAATTGCGGTCGGAATGACGACAAATATCCCGCCGCATAATCTTACCGAAGTTATAGATGGCTGTGTGGCAGTCATTGAATCTCCGTCGCTTGCCGACGAGAAACTCTTTAAAATCATAAAAGCGCCTGATTTTCCTACGGGCGGCATTATCTATGGATACGAAGGCGTGCGCGATGCCTATAAAACTGGCAGGGGACGCATCGTCGTACGTGCAAAAGTAAACATCGAGACGGGCCGTGCAGACCGGCAGGCAATCATTGTCACTGAAATACCGTACCAGGTGAACAAATCGGTGCTCATAGAAAAAATTGCGGATCTTGTCCGGGATAAGAGGATCGAAGATATATCGGATATCCGCGACGAATCCGACAAGGACGGACTGAGAGTCGTAATAGAACTCAAGAGGGACGCGAATGCCTCCGTTGTTCTAAACAATCTCTATAAGCTCACACAGATGCAGACGACCTTCGGCGTGATAATGCTTGCGCTGGTGGATGGAAGACCGCAGATCCTTACTCTTAGGCAGATGATTGATCACTTCGTAAAACACCGGAACGAAGTGATTGTGCGAAGAACAAAACATGAGCTTGCAGAAGCTGAGAAAAGAGCTCACATCCTTGAAGGATACATAATTGCACTCGACAATATCGATGAAATCGTAAAACTTATCAAGAAATCTAAGGATGTGCCGACCGCGCAGGAAGGGCTGATGAAGCGCTTCAAGCTATCGGAAATCCAGGCAAAGGCGATTCTCGATATGCGGCTCCAGCGGCTGACCGGACTTGAGAGAAAGAAGGTAGAGGAAGAGTACAAGGAAACGATAAAGCTCATCGAGAAACTTAAATCGATTCTCGCCAGCAAGAAACTCCAACTGCAGATCATCAAGGATGAGCTGCTCGAGATAAAGAAAAAGTACGGTGATGACCGTCGTACTGAAATCATCTACAAGGCAGAGGAATTCAGCGTTGAGGACATGATCGCGGAAGAGGACGTCGTCATAACGATCAGTCACAGCGGATTCATCAAGCGATTTCCAGTCTCAGGGTACCGCCGGCAGGCACGCGGCGGGAAAGGTGTCACCGGCGCCACAACAAAGGAAGATGATTTCATCCAACATATCTTCATCGCGTCGACACACGATTACATTCTCTTCTTCACGGACGCGGGGAAATGCTATTGGCTCAGAGTTCATGAAATCCCGGAAGCCGGGAAAATGGCAAGAGGAAAGTCGATTGTAAATCTGATCGCAAAGAACGCCGACGAAAATATCGCCGCGTACGTGCCGGTCAAGGAATTCGACGAGAAGCTCTATGTCGCGATCGTGACGGAGAGAGGATTAATTAAGAAAACGTCGCTCTCCGAATATGCGAATATCAGGCGGTCGGGGATTACCGCGATCTCCCTCCAGAAGGGGGACTGCGTTAAGGATGTCAAATCAACGGATGGGACGCAGGATGTCATTATCGGAACATTCAGAGGGATGGCTATCAGGTTCCATGAGCGCGAAGCGCGCCCCATGGGACGGACATCGATGGGTGTTCGTGCCGTGAAACTCAATAAAGACGACAGAGTGATAGGCGCAGTTGCTATCAAGCGCCGCAGTACGTCGATACTGGTTGTTGCCGAAAATGGATTCGGAAAAAGGAGTGAACTCGACGAATACCGCGTAAGTCACCGCGGGGGAAAGGGAGTTATCACGTTCCGTGTCACCGAAAAAACCGGTAACATGGTTGCGATTAAGGAAGTGCTGGAGAACGACGACATCGTGGTTGTAACAACACAGGGCGTAATTATTCGTCAGCCGGCAAAGACGATCAGAGTGGCAGGACGGAATACACAGGGCGTGCGGCTCATACGTCTGGAGAGTAATGACAAAATTGCCGATACTGCAGTGGTTCCGGCGGAGGAAGATGTGGACATCACCTACGCTGCTAAGGAAGACAGCAAAGCGCCGGTACAGGTAAAGGGAGAGCCCGCTTCACCGGCGGCACGTGGAAAGAACAAGGGCAAAAAGTGATCAGTTTAGGTTGAATACGTCGGCACCAGGAATGTAAATTTACTTCCTTTTCCGACTTCCGATTCGGCAAAGATTTTCCCGTTATGTGCTTCAACAATACTCCGACAAAGCAACAATCCTAAACCGGTTGTCTTGCGTTCAGGAAGCCTGCCATCGATGAAGATCTGATTCTTATCGAAGAGGAGGGGAATCATTTCCGCAGGTATCCCGACGCCGGTATCAGCAATGGAAACCGCGATGTACTCGCGTTGGTCACCTTCTTCGGACAAGGTCTTCGCGGAAACGTTTACTCTAATCAAACCACCCCCTGCTGTGTACTTGAGCGCATTATCCATAAGGTTGCCGATGACCTGCTCTATCTTTGTAGGGTCAACCTCCACAGTAGGAATGTTCCCGGTAACGTCTACCGTGAGCGTTATCTTTTTCGAGTCAGCCTGGAGGTGATACCGCGAGCAAATTATAGGAACCACCTCATCCAGATTTGTAGGAAACTTCTCAATTTCCACACGCCCCGATTCAAACATACTCAAGTCGATCATATCGTTAAGTATCGCATCCATGGTACAGATGGCGCTGTCGATGCTTGCAAGTATGCTCCGCTGCTGATCGGTCAGTTTCCCCATAGATTCTTGTTCGATGAATTCAACGGAAGATTTTATTGTCCGGAGCGGTGTAAGTAAATTATAGAGAAGCTTTGAGGTAAAAGCCGACTGCAGCTCTTTAATTTTCACTTCGGCGAGATGGGATCTGAGAACATTCCTCACGCGGTTGAGCAGCTCTTCCAGCGGTTGAACTTTGGACAGGAATTCCTTTGCGCCGAGCTTGACAGCCTCCACTGCAATATGAATTTCCTGTGAGCCGGTTAGCATGATGTAGTCTGTTGTGGGAGCCTCTTTCCGCAGGATTTCAAGTACTTCGATGCCGTTCATTTTAGGCATGCGGACATCCAGCAAGGCGAGGTCGAAGGAAAACTGGCGGGCGAGGTGAACGGCCTCTTCTCCGTCCCGTGCCTGCGTAACGGCATACCCCTCCGCCTCCAGCGCATCTGCTATGAGTGTTCTGAAATCGTCCTCGTCGTCAACGACGAGCAGTCGTGGCTTCTGGTCCTTAGTCATAAATTCTTCTCTTGCATGTTTTAACCTTTAATGGTAGAGAAAATCGTATTAAAAATCAATTTAAACTGTAAATCGTTCGGGATCTCGTTTTTAAATCTAGCCGATATTGGTCCTGGTTACCCTCACCCCCGCCCGACCGAACGAGCTCGTGCAGCGCATCGGTCGTTCGGGCTGTAATTCCTCTCCCCGAGTGGAGAGGGATGCTAAAAGACATTTCGCTCTATCTACAAACCTGTTACCCCGAAATTTACCCGCGGAAGTCCCGAAGGGACGCAGGCGGGGCTTCTACTTAGTGGAAATCGGGTCAGAAATCGGAAGTCTACCGAACTCTTATTTACACCGCAATTTATTGCGGTGATTATCACTGTTTCCAATTAGAGACCATTTTAATGGTTTCAAAATATTCATCTCATAAGAAACGAATATTGGTCAATTGAATGACATGCGGTGCAGTAGATACCGGTCCGAGCGATTCAGAAAATTTGCGAAAAGCTTATCAAGCATTATCGCAAAATGATTTTGTCACAGCGCGCCAACTTCTGCAGGAGGTTGTAGCTAATGCTCCTACGGAGTATGTGTACAGTTACCGGGATGGAGATTCACTTTATGTAAAATTCTGGACGCGAGAAGAGTTCATACAATATGTCAGCGGGACAAAGCCGAATGAGAGAGAGAATGTTGTTTGGATACAGAACGTCTACCCACAGGCATACTATTACCTTGCGATACTTGATGTGAATGGGGGAAATTATCAAAACGCGATCTTAAACCTCGAAAAAAGTCTTAAACATGAACCTGATCAACCACTAACACTCTGTGAGTTAGCCTACACAATCGGTGTGCAGATGGGCGATCATGACGCGGCGTTATCTCTTTATGAAAAAGCGATTCACTCGCGGGATTATATTACTTCAAGTGTGAAAGCAACGGCTCTCCGTGGCAAGGGTGTCCAGCTTATAGAACTCGGACGATTGAATGAAGCGGAAGTCTGTTTCCGGGAATCATTACAGCTTGAACCGGACAATGAACTCGCGTATGGTGAACTCATATATATTTCTAAATTAAAATCGGGAGGCAATCCATCACCAACCATCGGTCTGGAGATGACAAGAGAAGTCCATACAAATTCGTGTTCATCATGCGGGAAAGAACTGGGAACCGAGGGTGCGGTATTCAATAAGAAGGGAAAACTTATATATCGGTGTAAGAAGTGTGAAGAACTCCTTGCGTGAGAGGGAATATTGCTTATATTATTACCCTTATGCTAAACATAGCAGAAACCGATGAATCGGTTAGAAGCTAATCTTCGTTTTTCTGGACACCATGATGAATCATGGTGCATGAGCCGGCGCTCACTTGCACCACAATTTATTGTTGTTACTAGAAAATAACTACGGATTAACCACTTTATTAGAAGCTAAACTTTGATTTTCTTAACGCTATGGTGAATCATGGCATTAATCAGAGGTATGAGTCAGACTTCCGATTTCTATCCAGCTGTAACCGGGTCAGAAATCGGAAGTCAACTGGTAAGGTTTACAATGCCTGCAATTTCTCCTTAACTCGCCTTGCGTACGGACTTGCGGGGAATTTTTGCAGGAGAATCTCATACTCTTCCTTTGCCTTCACCTTGTTGCCCATGGCATAATAGCTGTTGGCAATCATGACCTGAGATTCATCCTTCTTCTCGGATATCCTGAAACCAAATACCTTCCGGAAATGATCCACCGCCTCCCTGTATTTTCTGCTTCCGTACGCGCATTCACCAAGCCAGTAATGACAATTGTCCTCCAATCGTTCAGGAACACCGGTGCTAAGGATCTGCTGGAGAAGAAGCGATGCCTGTTCGTATTGACGCGAGTTGAAAAGCAATAGCGCTTGCTGATAACTCACGCGCGGATCTGTGACCGGCGGGGTTTCAGCCGCTTTTAATTTCTCGTTGCAGTCGGCAAGCTGTGTTTCAAAATCTGCGCTCTTCGCAACAGAAGTTCTGTTGTCCTGTTCAAGCGTCGAGATCTGCTTTTTTAGAACGCTGTTCTCGGTCCGGAGTCCATTCAGTTCCTGCTGAAGAAGCTCCGTCGCGCTCGGCGGAGGCGGTATCTCTTCTTTCTCGGCTTCTTCTGTCGTTCCGCAACCGCTGAGAAGAAAGGAACCGATAAGGAGCAGGAACAGCAATCCGCGAAACAAAAAAATGCTGCGCATATGCATCGCTCAGTACTTGTTAAACTGGTTGTGAATCATTAATTCAGTGGGTATCGGCTAATGTAGAGAAAATGTCTTTCAAAGTCAAATGAAAAGAGCGAATCGAATTGCACGAATGAGTAGGGAGCAATGAGCTAAGAGCAGAGGGTTAAGTCCCAAGTACAAAGACCAAATGGCTAACAACTAATGACGGTTTTTATCCAAATTACAAAGTACCAATTACATCTTCCCAAATGACCAATGACTATTGAACAGGGACATTTTCTCCTTATCACAAAACACTTTAAGTAAACCCCTCCTCCGTTTGTTATTATTTCCTGAAATTTCTATATTTTAGGTTGAAGGATAAAAATAATGAAACACTATTTGATTTCAGCAATTATCACGGTGATTTTCATCGCTGTTGGAAGCGGTTGCTCAGGTACGCGGGAAACAGTAGAGGAACAGGGAACAGACAACCGCGACTTAGCTCTTGATCACTATATTAACGGCAGTCTCCTCGATCAAAAAGGGGATTATGCGAAAGCTATCCTGGAATACCAGGATGCGCTTACGTATTCTAAAGATCCGGCAATATATAATTCGATCGCCAAGGACTACTCTGTACTCGGTAAGCACGAACTCGCTATCTCGATGGAACGGGAAGCGGTTCGCCTGAATCCGGAAAATATTACATACCGCCGTACATTTGCCGAAATATATATCAATGCCCTGGAATTCGATAGTGCGATAGTCGTCTTTGAGGAGATAGTCCGCCTCGACCCAAATGACCATGAGGCATGGTCTGCACTTGCCCACATCCAGCAGATGCGCAATCCGGCAAAGGCACAACAGATCTATGAGCAAATTATCGACCGGTTTGGCCCGGACGGCGACGCGTATTTTCAACTGGCACAGATTTACGCGGCAGCGAACAGGATGAGCGATGCTATCAGGGCTCTCCGGGGTCTGTTATCCATCGATCCCGGGAATAATGAAATAAAAAAAGCGCTGGCGGATCTGTACCTCCGCAGCAACAGCATCGATACGGCTCTTGCTATGTATCATGAACTCGTCGAAATTGATCCCAATAATCTGGAAGTTCGCGGAGCAGTCGCCCGCGCGTACCTCCTCAAGCACGATTACGATAAAGCGGCCGAACAATTCGAAACAGTCATGAGTAAAGACAGCGCCACAGCCGATGAACAGATCAGATTCGGCCAAGTATTCGTTTCGTTTATAGAACGGGACTCATCAGTAGCGCCTGTTGCGATCACGATGTTCGAGAGAATTCGTGAGAAACACCCTGACGACTGGCGGCCCTACAGGATGCTCGGCGCTATCCATAATATTATGAGAAATGATTCGCTCGCCCTCATAAATTTCTCCAATGTGATTGAACGCGCAAAGTGGAATCCCGACGGGTGGGTAGGAGTCGCTTCATTCTACTACGATCATGGGAAGTTTACTGAAGCCATCGACCTGCTGCGTGAGGCGGAGAAGTTCGTAACCGATGAGTATCGGATTCACTTCATTCTCGGCATATCGTACCAGCGTATTCGCCGGCCGGTCGAAGCTGCAACAGCGCTCGAGAAAGCTCTTCAGCTTCACAGTAAGAGCCTGGATGCGGCAAGCGCTCTCGGACTCGTCTACAACGAACTGCAGAGATATGAAGAATCGGACACCATGTACGAACGGGCTCTGCGGATTGATACGCAGAACGATCTGGTCCTGAATAACTACAGTTACAGCTTAGCGGAGCGGGGCATCCTACTCGACCGTGCTCTGGCAATGTCGAAGCGGGCGCTCGCCCAACAACCCGAAAATCAGTCGTACCTCGATACATACGGATGGATTCATTACAAACTTGGCGACTTTAAGGAAGCTGAGCGATGGATACGAAAAGCGATCGAACTCGGTTCGACAAGCGCGGTGGTCCACGACCATCTGGGTGATGTATATTACAAATTATCGGAAAAGGAGAAGGCAATAGATTTCTGGAAACGAGCGTCGGAATTTGGCCCTACAAATGAAACATACAAGGAGAAAGTTCGTCGGGGGAGTTTGTGAGATTCGGTACAGCCGTCCTCCTCACATGCCTCCTTTTCGGGAGCTTCTCGTGCACTACCCGCAAAATAGTGAAAGTGCGGCCGGACGTAACTATATCAGAAATCCTGAGCAAAGTGGCCGAACGTAATGCGAAAATTAAATCTATCAGCGGGGATGGCACTGTGACATTCGAAAGCCCCGAGGTTTCAACGAGCGGTTTCTTTACCGCCCGCGTTAAAAAGCCGGACTCCCTCCTGTTCGAGGTGCACGGACCATTCGGGATCCGTGTCGGTACTTTATCGTTAACGGGGAAGAAGTATATTTTCTACGATTGGCTGGAGAATAAAGCTTTGAGCGGCAACGCCGATCAGCGCACGTTGATGAACCTCCTGCGTGTGCCGCTCGACGTCGATGCGGTTTTCAGGGTGTTTACTGGTGAATTCCTCATGAATGACAGCACGGCAACCCTTTTGGAGCAAACCTCCGACGATGAATCCTGGCGCCTCACGTACGGAACAACAGACGGCAGAGACGAGTACAGAATAGACTATGAATCGTTTATCGTTACAGAGTACAAGCGCGTGAATAGGGAAGGAAAGCAGGTGATGAGCGCGGCTGTTTCCGAAATTGAAGAAGTAGACGATATTTTCTGCGGCATGGTGATGCGCATCGTGTTTCCGCAGGCTCAACAGAGTGTAACCGTTGCATACGACTGCATCTCGGTCAATTCCCCTGTCACTTGTTCCTTCACTCCGCCTAAAAAAGCTAAAATCATATACCGCTGATGGCAAACCTCCGCATAATCCATGCTCTGATCTTAATAACGGGTGTCTTCCTATTTGTCGGTTCATCGCCGGATGCTCAGGAAATAAAGAAGAAACAGACCCAGCTGGAAGAGCTTCGCAAGGAAATCGACCGGTACGAAGTTCAGATTCGGGAAAGCGAGAAAAAGGAAAAAGCCACACTCGACCTGCTCGG
>CAYGZY010000210.1:0-6371 GCA_964354485.1 uncultured Chlorobiaceae bacterium
AAGCATACTCATCGTTCTCGCACTCCTCATCGGAATGCAGCTGAACAAACTCATTTCCGGTGACAGTATATTCGAACAATTGACGAAATTTAAGGAAGTACTGAGTTACGCCGAGAAGTTTTACGTTGATGAAGTTGACACGCCTAAACTGGTCGAATCGGCTATCAACGGACTTCTTGCCGAGCTTGATCCGCATTCGGTATATATTCCAAAGTCTCAGATGTCGCGTGTTACCGAAGAATTTCAGGGGAGTTTTGAAGGAATTGGAGTTGAATTTGAGGTTTTAAATGATACCCTCATCGTTGTAGCACCGATCCCAGGAGGTCCGAGTGAAGCTCTCGGTATACTCTCAGGCGATAAGATTGTCAAGATCAATGATACGTCGTCCGTCAGCATCAAACGTGAGGATGTCCCGAAAAAGCTGAGGGGTCCGAAGGGAACGCACGTGAAGGTAACCATTTTCCGTGCCGGTGAGAAAGATATACTCGATTTCGATATCACGCGCGATAAAATTCCTCTCTTTAGCGTCGATGTTTCATACATGCTCACAAAAGAGGTGGGGTATATCAGCGTCAATCGGTACTCCGCAACTACTCATTCAGAGTTCGTTGAAGCGCTTACGAAACTGCAGGCGCAGGGGGCGAAGAAACTGGTTCTCGACCTGCGTAACAATCCGGGCGGGTACCTCGATCAGGCATTCAAGATGGCGAATGAACTCCTCCCCGGGGGAAAGAAAATTGTTTACACGAAAGCGCGTCGGACGGAATTTAATGAAGACTATATGAGCACGGGAGATGGAAAGTGCACCGATCTTCCGCTCATCATTTTGGTGAATACCGGTTCGGCATCGGCGAGTGAGATCGTCGCCGGTGCGGTGCAGGACTGGGACAGAGGATTGATTGTTGGCGAAACGACATTTGGCAAGGGGTTGGTCCAGCGGCAGTTCGACCTTCCCGACAAGTCTGCATTCCGACTCACCATTGCGAAGTACTATACACCGTCCGGCAGACTCATCCAACGACCTTATGGCACAGATCCGATGGAGTACAGGCGGGCAGCCTACAACCGTGAGGAGGAGGAAGGTGAAAATATTCAGCACGAAGAAGAAAAAGACTCGACGAGGCCCGTATTCCGGACAGCTTCCGGCCGGCCTGTTTACGGCGGCGGTGGTATTACTCCCGACTACATTGTCAAAAGCGACCGCGCTTCATCGTTCTACGTTCAGCTTCTCAGCCGTGGTGTCTTCCGTGAGTACTCAATACGGTATGCAGATCAGCATGACAAGCAGGTTAGGGATCAGTACAGCAACCTCGAATTGTACAGGCTGAATTTTGAGACGATCGACCCGATGATGAAAGAATTCGAATCACTCGCTTCAACAAAGGGTATTGTAATAGATACGGTCCAGTACGAAAAGGACAGGGCATTCATTAAAATGAGGATCAAGGCTGAGATCGCACGGATTTTATGGGGTTCGGAAGGGTGGTATTCCGTCATGCGCGCTGATGACAATGTGCTTCAGAAAGCGCTCACACTCTTTCCCGAAGCGGAAAAAATCGCAGGTCTGTAAAGCGTATAAGACATGCTCCGTTCATTCGTATCACAGGTGTTATATACCGGCATCCTTCATATGATCTGGTCCGGTATCTTATTCATAGGGATCCTGCCGGCATTTGCCTCCCCGTCTCCCGTGCACTCTCTGCCTGCTGCGGATGATGACACACTGTTTCAGGTAGGAGAGGAGCTCACGTACAACGTTAGCTATATCGGTTTTGATATCGGCCGAATCAAAGTAAAACTTCTATCAAGGGAAGCAGACAGTACATCAAGTACTATCAGCGCGATTGCCTATATGGATTCGTACAAAGGCGTTCCCCTCGTCGACCTACATTCCGTATTTGAGAGCAAGTTTAACGAAGCGGTGTTTTCCCAGTTCTTTCAGGCCCGTGATAAAGATGATGATCACTGGAAACTTTTCAAATATCGGTTCGATTATGTGAAGAGGGTAGTGATCGTCGAAGAAGGAATTTGGCAGAATAATTCAATCGACCGGCGCGATACTATCGGGCTGGATACGTTATATCAGGACGGACTCTCACTCTTTTACTTTGCGAGAAAGCACGTCCGTAATAACGAGCAGTTACGGGTCCCGGTCTTCGTCAGTGAAAAGAAAGGTATGGCGGAAATCCACTTTACAGGTCAGCGGAAAAAAGAGAACATCGATGCGGTTGATTACCCGGTAGACGTCGTTTATTTCAGCGGGAGAGCCGGATTTATAGGCGTTTTTGGATTAACCGGCGGATTTGAGGGATGGTTCAGCAACGATGAGGCGCGCGTACCCATCCTGGCGAAAATGAAGGTTATAATCGGAAACATCAGGATCGAACTAATGGAGTGGAAACGATCGGGATGGTCGCCGCCGAGATATTCTCAGGTGAAACAGTAAATTGTGGCATCCTCAGAGAGAACTTGAAATTTGCCTGATAAATTCATATTATCTCGGGACTTTTGTGAGATCGGCGGATTACCGCTTGTTGTACCATAGGGAAAGGTGTATATGCATTTGAAGTTCTGGGGGACGCGGGGATCGATATCGACACCCGGGAAAGGAACTGTCCGATACGGCGGCAACACGCCCTGCACAGAATTGCGTCTTGCGAACAACGAACTGATCATTCTGGATGCAGGGACCGGAATAAGGAACCTCGGCGAGGCTCTAATGGAGCGCGGAGAATCTATTAATGCGTACATCCTCATTTCACATCCTCACTGGGATCACATTCAGGGTTTTCCTTTTTTTAAACCGGCGTTCATCACGGGAAATGAATTGACGGTTGTGGGCGGGGAGACGGAGAAAGTTTCTCTTCCCAAAATGATATCTGATCAGATGAATAAAGTTTACTTTCCGATTCAGCTCAATGAGTTAAAAGCCACAATCCGGTTCCGTCGGATCGGTGAGGAGGAGTTATCGGTTTTCGGCGCAACGGTAAAGACGATGTTTGTAAATCATCCTACATTCGCGCTCGGGTACCGTATAACGTCAGGAAACCGGTCGCTAGTGTATATCAGCGATAATGAGCCATTCGACCGGCAGGTATCGTCGGCAATGGGGAATGTGGATAAAGTTGTCATCGAACGGTACTCTCACTTGAAGGGCGATCCCAATCAGTGTATCTTTGATTTCGTCAGGAACACCGACGTCCTAATTCACGATGCGACCTACACACCGGAGGAGTATGTGGATAGGGTAGGGTGGGGGCATTCACATTACCTGTTCACACTCAAAGTAGCTGCAGAGGGAAAGGTGAAGAAGCTCGTGCTCTTTCATCACGACCCCGCGCACGACGACGAGAAGGTGGATGATATCCTGAAGATGTGCAGGAAGGAAATCCGGAACCGTCGGTACAGGTTCGAATGTGTTGCCGCTGCGGAGGGGATGGAAATCGAAATCTGACCAATGCGTATACTTGACATAATAAAGAGCAGTTAGTATATTCAACAGTGTTGCAGTACACAATGGAGGAGTGTTCCGTCACATGGCGACAGGCAAGGTAAAGTGGTTCGATTCGAAGAAGGGGTATGGCTTCATCCTGCCGGAGGACGGTACGGACGATATCTTTGTCCATTTCTCTTCGATCAAATCTGATGAAGAGTTTAAAACGCTTAAGGAGGGGATGGAAGTGCAGTTTGAGGTTGCGGAAGGAAAGAAAGGGAAACAAGCCGTCAACGTTGTGAAATTGTCATAACTCGCCCGGTACGATGATACCTGCTCATCCCGGGTGTTGAGTCAGGCAGGAGTTTCTGTAGCGGGATTTTTTACGGAAGAGAGAAGGTAATCGGACAATGGGTTTTGTCTTTAAAAGTTCGGATTTCAAAAAAATCGCACGAGTACTCGGGACCACGCCAAAACAGAAGAAAAACAACGTGCGGTTTGAACTGGAAGGAAATTCCTCTGCGCAGAGATTGTCGCTCGAAATTTACTCGAATCTCATCATTGGAAATCGTCGTGGAAATCTCGTAACCGTCTACACCCCCAGCTCGCACCTTCAGCTTCATTTCTGCTCCGGCTACGTCGTGAGTTCGATGCTGAGGGAGGTCACATTCATTGGAGAACATAACGGTAAATTGTCCGGACTAATCGTAGAGAAAGAGGGAGGGTGTTCACTCTACGCGAACGTCGATCGTCAGATTCTCTCCGGTGAGTTTACTCGGTTAGGCCCGGAAGTGATGTTGTCCGGTATCGCTCTCTCACTTTCGGAACCGCTTTTACCCCGGAAATCTGTGAAGAAGAACCGTTAAATTCGATGATATCGGTCCGAGTATTCAATACACATCCCCAACATCGTATCAGCAGCCGGGGAACTCTTTTGGTTGCCCGTTCCGTTTTCAGGAGTGAAGATATTCGCTCCGCACTGGTAAATATGATTTTTATCAACGATGCCCGGATGATCCGGTTGAACGGCACATTTCTCAGTAAATGGCGGAGAACCGATGTTCTAAGCTTTCCGCTTAACACAGCAGGAGAGAATATTGAAGGAGAAGTGTACGTGGACATCGATCAGGCCCGGCGGCAGGCACGGGATTATAATGTTACATACAAAAACGAATACTCACGTCTTATTATCCACGGTCTTCTTCACCTCATCGGCTACCGGGACAATACTATCCGCCTGAGAAAGAACATGGCGCGTCGCGAGGACTCGATCCTTCTGGGCATCGTAAACCATCAGTATGTATTATAGTTCAGAAAATATCGGTTGATAATGGAAAAATCACTCATCATCGTTGAATCGCCCGCAAAGGCAAAAACAATTAATAAGTACCTCGGCAAGGAGTACGTTGTCCATGCTTCGGTCGGCCATATAAAGAATCTTCCGAAGAGCGACCTCGGCGTCGATATCGATACCGGCTACACGCCGACATTCGAGACGATCGAAGGAAAGGAAGAAATTATTAAAACCCTTCGTGCTGCCGCGGATAAAGCCAAGAAGATTTACATAGCCACTGACCCCGATCGTGAGGGAGAGGCAATTGCTGCCGACATTGCGGGGGAAATCAACGGCGTTAATGCCGAGATATACCGTGTTCTGTTCCATGAAATTACTGAGCATGGGGTCACTGAGGCGATGAAGAATCCCCGAAAAATTAACGATGATCTTGTCGCCTCCCAGAGAGCGCGACGGGTAATGGACAGGATTGTCGGCTATAAGGTGAGTCCTTTTGTATGGAAAACTCTGTTTTACGGCTTATCTGCAGGGCGCGTTCAATCTGTTGCCCTGCGGCTCATCTGCGAGAGGGAAGCTGAAATTACCGCCTTCAAAGTCACCGAGTACTGGTCGATTATCGGAGAATTTAAACCGAACATCAGCAATCCCTTCTTTGCAAAGCTATTCCGCATTGACAAGAAGGAACTGATCGTTCCATCCAGGGAAAACCTCTCGGAGGTGGAGCATAAGGGAACAACCGACAGGTACCTCTACATACGTTCTCAGAATGAAGCGGAAGAATACTGCGGTCGTATCAGGAACTGTACGTTCCGGATTGCTTCCGTCCAGAAACGCGAAATGAAGCGGAATCCGCTGCCGCCCTTCATCACGAGTACTCTCCAGCAGGAGGCGTCGAAAAAATTGCGGTTATCTGCGTCCAGAACAATGAAACTCGCGCAGAAACTCTACGAGGGTGTGGAACTCGGGAGCCACGGATCGGTCGGCCTCATCACTTACATGAGAACGGATTCCGTTCGTCTCAATTCCGAGGCTGTGACGGCCGTGCGGGAGTACGTCTTCAATAACTATGGGAAGGAGTACATTCCGAAGCATGCGCATATATACAGGAAGAAAAAAACATCCCAGGATGCGCACGAAGCGATACGTCCGACCTCTATGCAGTTTCCGCCCCAATTGGTGAAGAAATTCCTGGATAAAGATTTATACAGACTCTATGACCTGATATGGAACCGGTTCGTGGCATGTCAGATGGAGGCGGCACGCATCGAGAGCACGACGGTCATCGTTGAAGGCGGTGAATTTGAATTTAAAGCAACGTCGTCACAATACTTATTCCGTGGTTTTCTCCAGGTTTACGATGATGCTCTCAACGGGGAGACCGAAGCAGCGGAAGAAGAAGACGAGGAGGTGAAAGATGAGAAACTCCCGTCAAATCTCAGTGAAGGTCAGCCTTCATCGCTTCTGAACATCGTCTCTCATCCTCATGAAACTTCACCGCCGCCGCGGTATACGGAAGGGAGTCTGGTCAAGACCCTGGAAGCGCTCGGCATCGGACGTCCGAGTACCTATGCAATGATTGTGAGTACGATTATCGACCGGAAGTACGTCGAGCAGAAAGACCGTAAGCTCTATGCGGTTCAGCTG
>CAYGZY010000211.1:0-4383 GCA_964354485.1 uncultured Chlorobiaceae bacterium
TCACGCGGAAATCACACGCGAGTACGATGAAAGCATACATGGTGTCGCATTGCAGAAAGGAATAAAGGATGCACCGGCATGTACTGATTGTCACGGAGAGCATGAAATCTTATCTACGGATAATCCGCGATCGCGGGTAGAAGTCCTCAACGTATCATCTCAGGTTTGTTCGCCCTGTCATACCTCGGTACGGTTAGCACAGAAATACGGACTTTCATCGGACCGATTTACCACATTCTCCGACAGTTACCACGGTTTGGCAAATAAAGCCGGCTCGGTCGAAGTCGCAAATTGTGCAAGCTGTCACGGAGTACATAATATTAAATCGTCGACGGACTCAACCTCGACAATTCATAAAAATAATCTTGTTCAGACGTGCGGGAAATGTCATCCCGGCGCCAATCAGCGGTTTACCGTCGGATCTGTTCATATCTCCATGAATCCTACTGAGGAACCGCTGCTCTACTGGATTTCCACCGGATACATCATATTAATAGTGATCATAATCTGCGCAATGGTTATCCACAACGTGCTCGATTTCGTGAAAAAATCAAAGCGTAAACTGCTGATTCGCCGAGGTGCAGTCCCTGAACACTTCTCTTCACACCGCCTCTACCTTCGGATGACGTTTAACGAACGGATTCAGCACGGCACGTTGTTGATTAGTTTTACTACACTCGTTATCACAGGATTTGCACTCAGATATCCTGACGCCTGGTGGGTTGTATCCATAAGGAATCTGAGTCCGTTAATGTTTGATATTCGCAATATTGTTCACCGAGCAGCCGGAGTGGTTTTGCTTGTTGTGAGTCTCTACCATCTCTACTATATATCCTTCGTGCCGCGGGGAAAACAACTCATCCGTGACCTGCTACCCGAGAAAAAAGATCTCATGGATGCTCTAGATTTCCTGAAGTATAACACAGGATTGTCTCAGGAGAAACCACAGTTCAAGCGCTTCAGCTACATCGAGAAAAGTGAATACTGGGCGCTGGTGTGGGGAACTGTTATCATGGGAGCAACTGGGATTATCCTCTGGTTGGATAATACTTTTTTAGGTGTCCTTACAAAACTGGGCTGGGATGCCGCCCGGGCGGTCCATTACTACGAGGCATGGCTCGCGACACTTGCCATTATCGTGTGGCATCTTTATTTTGTTATATTCAATCCCGATGTGTACCCCCTCAACGTAGCATTCTGGAAAGGGACTTTAACAGAGGAAGAGATGCATCATGAGCATCCGCTGGAACTTGAGGAGATTAAAAAGAAAGAAGAAGCAGCCAAAAGCAAAGAGCCGCCTGCTGAAGAAAAAATAACCGATGAGGATAAACCTGAGTTGTAATACGATGAAGTAAATTTCTCTTGTTTTCCTACGGTTAATACGAATAAAAAAAGAGGAAATATATGGTTTCCGAAGAACAGACAGGAAAGTCAAAAATCTTTTTTCCATCATTCTACAACCCTGTTTCAATTATTGGGGCTGCAGTAGCCGCAGTAAGTCTGGCGACCACAATTTTTCTTACGTTCGTTGAATTCCTGCAGAAAGAATCGCCGCCGTATATCGGCATCGTTGGTTATGTTATCGTACCGGCATTCCTGATATTCGGCATAGTACTATTCTTTGTCGGTGCGTGGAGGGAACGCCGGCGACGCCGAAGGGGAAAACCGGCGAGCCGGTTATCATTCACCTTCGATCTGAACGTCCCCAGACAGCGAATTATGGTTATTGCCATTACAACGCTAACTGTTATCTTCCTTCTTTTTACCGCCTACGGGAGCTACCGAACTTTTGAGTGGACAGAATCTGTAGAGTTCTGCGGAGCTACATGTCACGAAGTCATGGAACCGGAGTACACAGCCTATCAAAATTCCCCGCACGCGAGAGTAAAATGCGTGGATTGCCATGTAGGTGCCGGAGCGGGTTGGTACGTACGGTCGAAACTGTCGGGAGCTTACCAGGTGTACGCTACGCTGGCGAATGTGTATCCGAAGCCGATTCCAACTCCAATTGAAAACTTGCGCCCGGCTCAGGAGACTTGCGAGCAATGCCACTGGCCCTCTCACTTTTCAGGTGAAAAAAAGTACGTCAATACATACTTCAAATCAGATGAACAGAATACGCCGTGGACGATCGCGCTCCTCATGAAAGTGGGCGGCGGTACGACAGGCCGAATCCCGTCGAGCGGTATTCACTGGTCCATGAATATAGCCAACGAAATCACCTACGTAGTTGCGGATACACAACGACAGGTCATTCCCCTGGTAAAATCGAAGAACAAACAAACCGGTGAGGAAACGGAGTACATTTCAACTGAAGCTCTCGAAACAGCAGGGGACGTGAAATCTTTGCCGCGACGCACGATGGATTGCATCGATTGTCACAATCGGCCTTCCCATATTTACCGACCACCGGTTCGTATTGTAGATCAAAGTCTGGCGGCAGGCGCAATAAGCACGGAGCTCCCGAATATCCGTACAATCGCACTGCAGGCGCTCGGAGATTCATATGAAACCGCTGAGGCAGCAATGGACAGTATCCCCAAAGTAATCGAAAATTATTACCGGGAAAATAATCCATCCGTATTAGAAGGGAAAAAGGAACTCATCAAAGCGGCCGGCATAGAGCTCGGATTGCAGTACCGCAACAATATTTTTCCACGCATGAAGGTTAATTGGAAAGTGTATCCGGATAATATCGGCCACATGACTGACCTCGGCTGCTTCCGCTGTCACGATGGAAAGCACGTTAGCGCTGACGGAAAGGTTATAACGAAGGAGTGTAACAGCTGTCATACCATACTCTATCAGGGAACTGATCCCCGACCGACTTCGTTGAGTGTAGCAGGTCTTCCGTTTCAGCACCCCGAAGATATCGGTGATTCATGGCAGGAAACCAACTGCAAGGAGTGCCACGGAAATTACTGAAAATGATATCCCACCAGTCGAAAGTTAAATTATGAATATCGGAAATATAACCATTATCATCGCGTTTCTCTCCGCGCTCGGTGCTACGATTCTCTACCTTTTGGAGGAAAGTAAGTCGGGTATTGCTCAGAAATTACGATCGTCTCCGGGGAAAAGCTACTCTGACAGGCTCTTCTCCGTCAGTGTCTTTGCGGGGATTGTTGCGTCAGCGATACTATTTTACTCGTTGATCACTCATCAGTTTCAGTACTCATACGTAGCGCACTATAGTTCACGCGATCTGCCGCTTTTCTATCTGATATCCTCGTTCTGGGCAGGTCAGGAAGGCACATTCCTCCTCTGGGCGATTATGGTAGGTGTAATGGGTCTGATGATGCGCCATATGCTGAAGTATCTTGATAAATCCGCGATGGCTATTGTCAGTTCTTTTGCCGGATTCTTGTATCTAATACTTCTCTCGAAAAGTCCTTTCGACATCCTAACTCCCACGCCGCCCGATGGCAACGGTCTTAATCCTCTTCTCCAGGACCCATGGATGGTTATTCATCCGCCGATTCTCTTTATCGGTTATGCGGCAACGACATTTCCATTCGCGCTGGCAGTATCGGGACTTAAGCGAAAGAATTATACAAATTGGCTGGCATTCGGATTGCCATGGTCGCTCTTTGCCGGTATTGCCCTGGGTGCAGGCATAATTATCGGCGGATTCTGGGCTTACGAGGTTCTCGGCTGGGGGGGATATTGGGGATGGGATCCGGTTGAAAATTCGTCGCTCGTCCCGTGGATAACGATACTTGCGCTGATTCACGGACTCGTCATTTACAAGGCAAAAGGATCGCTGCAGAAAACGAACATCTTTCTCGCATTGCTGACGTTCAACCTCGTTCTCTATGCGACATTCCTCACGCGTAGCGGCATACTATCGAATTTTTCCGTGCATTCGTTCGGAGATCTCGGTCTTAATACATATCTCGTGGTGATCATGATCGTAAGCCTCGCGGTGGGCTTCGGATTGTTCATCATGCGCATGCGGGAATTAAAGTCTCCCCGGATCGATACATCGGGGCTGAACCGCGAAGTGATGCTCCTCATAGGTATGTATGTGCTCCTCGCGGCTGCACTCTTCACGTTTGTGGGAATGTCTTCACCGATTATAACCGGTTTGTTCGGTACGGCGTCGCAGGTGGATACTTCTTTTTACAATAAGGTAAACATGCCCGTAGGAATCGCTATGGCTCTTCTCCTCGGTATTACACCGTTCCTCGGCTGGTCGGAGGAAAAGAAAGGTAGCATCCTTAAACGGTATTCAATGTCTTTCATCCTCGCTATTCTTTCGTGCGTGATTGCATATGTTGCAGGTGTAGCATCATGGTTCCTTCTGCTCTTCATCGGGAGTGCGGCATTCGGACTCGTTACCAACATCATAGTGACATTCAGGCAATACCGGTCGGGCTGGCT
>CAYGZY010000212.1:0-3243 GCA_964354485.1 uncultured Chlorobiaceae bacterium
AGCCGTGGTACGGACTTTTATGCAGACCCGTAATGAAACCCTCGACAACGAGGCGTGCAACTAGTTCCATGTTGGTAAGCTTTGCAACGACATCGGGTTGGAGATATTTACGGTACTCCTGCCGGGATTGATTCACTTCGCGGCCGCTTTCTTTCCCTTGTCGGTTAATGCCTTTTCTTTTGCCGGTGTCTGTTTTATGATAAGTTCACCAGGATCCTTGCCCAGATTTGCAAGCTCGAATTGAGCGGATGATGCAAGTTCATGGTCAGGATATTTCTGGAGGAACAATTCATACCCTAGCCGCGCACTGTCGAGCATGTGAAGCTCATTGTTATAAATAAATGCCGAAAGGAACAACATTGTGGGAGCCTGCTTGCTTGTTGGAAAAAGCTGGTAGAACCGCTTGTACGCAGCAAGTGCTTTTTGTGAATCTTTTATGTCGTTGTTGTACATGTACGCAAGACGACTGAGCGAACTCTCCGCGTACGTACTGGTCTGGAAACGGTCCAATACTTCCTTGTACAGTTCAGCAGCCGATTGAAAATCTTTCCGTGATTCGGCATCTTTCCCTTCCGTATAAAGCTGTGAGTCGGATTTTTTCGCACAACCGCTAATGGATAGCAAAATGATGAAAATGACTATCGATACTTTCATGGTTTGATCCCTTTTAGTCTATGAATAATCAAATCTACGAATTGAAAAAAGAAGAAGCAAAATCAGGATTGCCGTTTAATAATCGCGGCAAAGAATCCGTCGGTCTGATGACGATGCGGGTAGAGTGTAAGTAGCGAGCCGTGAGGTGTGAGATTGTAGGGAACAAGACGATCCTCGATGGAGTAAACGCGGTATTCCGGATTCTTCTCTAAAAAAGCTCTGACCACGGCTTCATTCTCGTCAGAAAATAGCGAGCAGGTTGCATAAAGCATTGTACCGTCCGTTTTTAGGAAAGGAACTGTCCGGCCGAGTATATCGAGCTGCTGTTCCGAATAATGCTTTACGAGCGAGGGTGTAAGACTCCATTTTAGACCCGGATTACGACGAATTGTTCCGCTTCCGCTGCACGGTGCATCGATGAGAACAAAATCGGCTTTCCCTATAAGGTCATCTCGCTGTATTTCGTTCTCGGAATAGGATCGGATAATTGTGATATGTGCTCTTTCTGCCCTCTTCCGGAGTTTGTTCAGTCGTTTTGGATCGATATCGAGGGCTATAATTTCACCTTCGTTCTTCATCAATTCGGCCATGTGGAGCGATTTTCCACCCGCGCCGGCACAGGCATCGATGACTACACTACCCGGCCGAGGCTGAACCAATAGCGAGATTAACTGGCTCCCTTCGTCCTGTATTTCAAACCAGCCATCATTGTATGCTGCCGAAGCATCGCTATTGAACCGTTTCCCGGCAATCAGTCCGACGGGCGATATTTTTGTAAACTCAGTTTCGATTCCTTCTTCCGCGAGTCTGCGTTGACATTTTGCTCGGTCGGTGAGTAGAACATTTACACGCAGTGCCGTTGGCGCCTGTGTGTTAAGTCCGCGTAGGAGGTCCTCAGTTTCATCCCCAATATGATCATTCCAGGCGCGGACCATCCAATCCGGGAATGAGTACTGAACGCCGAGTCTTTGGATATTATCATGCGATAAAAATGTAAGTGAGGAATTTTCCTTGATCCATGTGATATACTGAGAAAGATCGATATTCGGGAAATGTATTTTCCAGAATGCGGATGGAACCTTTACACCGGCATCGACCAGTTCACTGTAGCAAACAAAGATTGGAAGAGCACGAACTGCCGGATCGGACAAAATTTCTGTGCCGGGGTGGTTTTTTGAGAATTGCTCCAGGAGAGTTTCAGTGAATCTTCGATGACGAATAAGACCAAAGACAGCGTTCGCGATTGCCCTACGATCGTGAGATCCCAGGTACTTCCGCGATCGAAAAAAATCCGTTACAATACGGTCTGGCGGGTAATCGCTTCGTTCAATACTGCGTTGAAGTTCGAGGATATGCCCTGTCAGCGATGCCGGATTCATACATCAGCGAAAGGTTCGCTCATTGTATCGCTCATGTATGCGCGCGCCATCCTCGGAGTATTGTATGCAACACCGATATTGCCGTCTTTATTCAGGGCGATTACGCCGCCGAAACCATCAACTTTACGGTGAAGAAGTTCCAGCGCCTTTTCAATGGCTATCTGGGGCTGACCGCCGTGCATATCCATCAAATCGATAACGGTCTTTGCCATCACGATTTTTATCATTGCTTCTCCCCATCCTGTTGTCGATACGCCTCCGATGTCGTTATCGGCATAGGTTCCGCACCCTATGAGCGGTGAATCTCCCACGCGGCCCATATATTTATTGAGGGTTCCGCCCGTTGAAGTGCCAGCGCAGATAACACCTTGAGCATCTCTGGCAACTGCTCCGACTGTTCCGGAGGATGTGTTCTTTTTCCTGAAGGCGTCGCGTGTAGTAAATCCTTTGCGCTTCCTCAGGTCATTCCAGCGTTTCTGCTCCCGTTCGTTGATCAAACTCTTCGGATTGCATAACGGGATACTGTGTTCAGTTGCAAAACGTTCTGCACCCTCGCCGACAAGCAGAATATGTTCGCTCTCATCCATAATTGTACGAGCGAGTGAAATGGGATTTTTCACCCGATGTACTGCGGCAACGGCACCACAGCGGAGTGTCGTTCCGGTCATTATGCTTGCGTCCAGTTCGGTTACTCCGACCTGGTTCAAATGGGAACCGTACCCCGCGTCGAATGTTTCGACGTCTTCCATTATACGTACTGTCTGCTCTACCGCATCGATGGCGCTTCCGCCTTTTTTAAGAATATTCCACCCTACTTTGAGTGCGGTGAGGCATCCTTTTCGGTGAGCTTCAACTTCTGCGTCGGGTATGTCCCAGGCGCCGCCGTGAACTATAAGTGATACCATAAAATTGTGAATGATTTTTATAAAAGGTAATAAAAAGAGAAGGTTTTAGCAATTGGAGGTCACCTTACCCCCTCGCGCACCGTTGCCCTCTTCACTGGCAATCCTGAGCGAAGTCTAAGGATATGTGTATCGTGGGGACAGTTTTTTTTCGCGTAACGGAGACGATTCTTCTCGCTGTCCCCACAATACGTATTAAATTAAGTCACAACCTCAGCATCCGTCAGTTTGCCGAATCGGATCAGTCCACGCTTATCGAGCGAAACTTCAACCGTATCGCCGTCTGCCAGCGTTCCCGCGAGTATTTC
>CAYGZY010000213.1:0-9737 GCA_964354485.1 uncultured Chlorobiaceae bacterium
CTCCCACGCGGCACAATTAATACATAGTAAAGATGGTAAAGACTAATCCCTATTAAAACCACTCCCGCGATTCGGTGAACAATACTACGGATATCGAACCTTAATGGACTTAGATTCCTGAGGGAAACTACCCACAATGCATCCGGATATCTCAAAGCGAAACCTGTGAGCACAAGGATTGAAAAACTTATCAGCAGGGTTCCGTGCTGAACACGCTCGTTCAGAGTCATCCGGAGGTAGAGGCGGTGTGAAGAGTAATGTTCGAGAACTGAACCGCGTCGAATCAGTAGTTTATGTTTTGATTTTTTTACGAAATCGAGCACGTTGTGGATAACCATCCCGCCAATTATAACCACTATTAATATTATATATCCGGTGGAAATCCAATAGAGCAGTGGTTCCTGAGTAGGATTCATTGCAATATGAACAGATCCTACAGTAAACCGTTGATTGGCACCGGGATGACATTTCCCGCACGTCTGAACAAGATTATTTTTATGAATTGTCGAGGTCGAGTCCGTCGACGATTTAATATTATGCACTCCGTGGCAGCTTGCACAGTTCGCGACTTCAACCGATCCGGCTTTATTTGCCAGACCATGGTAACTGTCGGTAAACGTAGTAAAACGGTCCGATGAGAGTCCGTATTTTTGGGTTAATCTCACTGAGGAGTGACAGGGCGAACAAACCTGAGATGAAACGTTGAGGGTTTCGACCCGCGACCGCGGATTATCCGGAGATAAAATTTCATGCTCGCCGTGGCAATCGGTACATGTCGGCGCGTCGCTAATACCTCTCTGTAAAGCGACACCGTGGATGCTTTCATCGTACGCATGCATGATGTCCGCGTGACACGTTCCGCACGTCTGCGATATATTGACTTTATTCACCCGCGAGTTATTTTCAGAACCTCTGGCTGCAGTGTGGCTGCCGTGACAATCGATGCAGTTTGCCGCTTGAGCATTCCCCGCACGCAGTGCAGTTCCATGGACGCTCTTTTCATATGCGAGAATGAATCCTGCTGAAGGAGATGTTTTCGCCCGTACCTCAGGATTATCCAGATGACAGGCAAGGCACATCTTATCCTGTTCCAGTTTCACCCTGAGGGAATCCCGCATACCCGAAAAATTCGATATTTCATAGCGGTGACATGTCAAGCAGTGCGGTGCCCCCGCAACTTCTGCCGCATCAGCTCGTCCGTGTGCAGATGCCAAGTATTGCTCAAAAATATCGCTGTGACATTCACGGCACGATTCCGAAATCCGTGTTTCATACCTTGAGGCGCCCGGTACCTTTGAGGGGGGAATGCGATGAGCATCGTGACATTCCCGACACTCTATCCCGGCTGTTTTACCATTCTGGAAGGATTGGGCAAGTTGTGGATGGAAAATATGCTTTCCCTGTAAATCCTTATGACATTTTACACAGGTAACGGAAAGTGGGGATTCGCGGTGCGGAATGATATCTGCACGATAACCTTTATGACACTCAACACACTTGAGCGTACCATGGGATGACGCCGTTAACGATTCCCCGTCGAGATATATGGATACCTGCTTTCCCTTTTTCTCCATCGTCAGCGAGGAATCGCTATGACAACTCAGACAGTCATCATTGGACTGCGCGTTAAGCGGAGGGGAAATGATAATAAGACTGAGGACTAAGCCGAAGGGGAGGAGCAGATGTTTCATAGAACACTGACTCCCTGCTGCTGCCATGGCTGTATCGGATACCCGCATCAGCAGGGAGTTCTGGAAGTTACGTGAAATGAGATTTTATGACTTTTTGGGGACGGGGTGTTTAATTTTATCCCACATCGCTTTAAATTTAAATTCCTTAAAGGTCGGACTCTTTTCGTTATGGCACGTTCTGCAATGCTTCTCGATTGCAGCATCATCCTTGTATTCAGTCATGCCTGCCGCAATCGCTTTTGCCTTGTCTTTCATGATGTTCATCGTCTTGTAAGCAGATCCGGCGCCATGACACGTTTCACATTGCACACCATCCTTTGCATCGAAGGTTTTTTCTGCGAGCTTCGCATCGGCAGTAACGGTATGGCAGGTGAGACATTCAGGAGACTCGGCAGCCGGTTTCTTCAATCCTTTTGCTTTTGCAATCTCTTCAGCTTTTGCCTTGGTGAGTGTCTTGTACGCTTCGGCATGCGGGGATTTCTGCCAAACAGTGAATTGCTGGCCCTGTTTCTCTGACTGATGACACATCTTGCATGACTTGACGCCCACATACTTATTATCGCCGGCATATCCGACGGACACCGCTGCGATTACAAATATACACATAATGAACAGAGCGATGATGCGATTCATAATAACTCCTATCGTATCGTTTACGTTAAATGATTTAGTCAACATTTTCTTTTCATTTATTACCGGCCGGCTTCAGATGCAGCTGTTCGTCTATATCCGACTCTTCCATAAGTTTCATCTGCATCCTTGCGGGTTTCACGGAGAGAACAGGAACAGGAGAATAGCGGACAACCCTTTCGGCAACGCTTCCCATCAGTACATGGGCAATACCGGTACGACCGTGCGTTGATATAATAATGAGGTCAACTTTTTCCTCCTGGGCAAGTTTCACAATTTCTCTGGACGGATCGCCTTTCCGGAGCGCCATTGTGACAACGTGCGTTTCCGTGAAGTACTGTCCCGCGATGGCATTCAACTGTTTCATTGCAGCCTTTTCAATCGCCGCGAAATTTTTATCAGTGCGTTTCTTCCCTTTCACTTCCTTCCGCACAGTACTCTTATCGAGGACGTGGAGCAAATAAATTTTCGGTGTCTGGAGTTCGAGGAGGATCTCCGCGTACTCCAGTGCAACCATGGAGAGCTTAGAGAAGTCCGTCGGTACGAGTATCTTCTTGATCATTCTATCGTTCATCAGCGCTGAGTTTCCTAGACAGGTTTTAACTGCCGCAATATATGAAAAAAGGAAAACAAATGATATGCCGATCCTCTTCTGGAAATCCTTTGTTTTTAATGCAGATTCTAAGGGTTAATTATAAAAAATGAGAATTATGTGAGTTAAATTACCTACTCCTGTGGGATTTTCAAATCTTTTATTCTTCGATATAATGTAGGGAGACTGATCTTCAATGCCTGAGCAGTGGTTTCTTTATTGAAGTTGTGCTTTCGGAGTTCCGCAAGTATGTACTGGCGCTCGATGGTGTTCATGGCGGCTTCGAGTGAAGTGTAAGCGTCCCCGATATCTATGGTGGAGCCGGCACGCAAAAACTCCGGAAGTTCGGCGGCCGTTATATAGGTACCGTCGCAGAATATCACTGCCCGTTCTATTATATTTTCAAGCTCACGAATTTCACCCTTCCACTCGTGCTGCATGAGTAGCTGCATGGCAGTGTTGTCGACAGCCTGAATGTCCTTCCGCATTTCCTGGCGGAACTTCTTTACAAAGTGATCAACGAGCAGAGGAATGTCCTCCTTCCGCTCCGCAAGAGACGGCAGTTTTATGTCAACCACATTTAACCTGTAAAAGAGGTCCTCGCGGAATCGGCTGTTTGCGACTTCCTTTTGAAGGTCCCTATTGGTGGCAACGATAAAGCGAACATCAACGGTGATGGAGGTTGACATCCCTACCGGTGTAATTTCCTTCGCCTCAATGGCACGAAGCAACTTTACCTGAAGCTGCATCGGCATTTCGCTTATCTCATCGAGAAACAGGGTTCCGCGGTCCGCAGCTTTGAAGTATCCCACCTTGTCTGCGACCGCTCCGGTGAACGCGCCTTTCTTGTGTCCGAAGAGCTCGCTTTCTATAAGGGTTTCTGGTATGGCTCCGCAATTTACAGTGATAAACGGTTCTTCATTTCGTTTACTGTTGTAGTGAATCGCTTTTGCCACTAGTTCCTTACCCGTACCGCTCTTTCCCGTAATCAGTACCGTGCTGTCGGTTGCAGAGACTTTCTGAATGAGATCGAAGACACGCTGCATCGGCAGACTTTTTCCCACGAGATTAGAAAAATTTGCTTCCTGTTGCAACTCCCTCCGCAGGAACTGATTCTCTAGCGCAAGTTTCTTGTGATCGAGAAGACGGCGTAGCTTCAACAGCAACTCATCAAATTCTATCGGCTTCAGGATATAATCGCTCGCACCTGCCCTCAGAGCAGCGATGGCTGTCTCGAGCGATCCGTACGCAGTTATGATAATAACCGCCGTCTGAGGATTCATCTGGACAACCCTTTCGAGCAATTCGATTCCCTTCATCTCCGGCATTTCCAGATCCGTAATGATCAGGTCGTATGATTCTGTGACGAGTTTCTGGTAAGCCACCTTTCCGTTTTCAGCTTCACCGACACTGTAACCTTCCTTCCGAAGGATAAATGATATAGACTCTCTTATTATCTGCTCGTCATCAACAACTAAAATTCGTTCCGACATGGCACTCTGATCTCTTTCTTTAAAGCCTCATAAAAAAACATGGTGAATTTGCCCTTTACTCCGTAACGGCGCTGAACTGAAACGTCCTGCACAAAGGATTTGATAATAACCCACCCGAGCCGAATGACATCAAAAGGTGTATAACAATAATCGTGCAGATGCCGTGAACGTCGTATCTTTAATTCAGCCGCGAATGGAATTGCATGCTACTTCCATCGGACCTGCATCATAGCAGGTTTGGTCCTCCTCACATTAAACGCATCTCAGGCAGAATACCTTCTGCAAATTACTTTTTTTGCACTGAATTCAGGGATTTTTTTAATTCTTTGTTATAATTTAATTATATTATGCATAAATTGCTAAAAATGATTTTTAATCCTGAGAAAGAGAGAAGGGGCTTCCTCATCGATGAGAATTTCCCGGCATACCTCCGATATCACATAATAATATAGAGAGGCGCGGCAGAGACTCTCCGGATGCGACGGAATACCCCATAAAATACTGAAAAACGACAAAAGGTCGTTTCAGTCATGAGAATCGAGGGCCGAGGAAACGTATTTCCCATCATTTACAATTAATTTTCTTGTGGAATAGTATTTGTAAGGCGTAGAAGCAGATATTAAAACAGGTTAGCCGTCACACAGTAACTCATAAGGATACATGTGAACAGTATTGAGAAGGAGAGACCGGCAGCTGGCATCATCGATCGCAGTCAGATTGATGCCCTCTTGGCAATATTACAAAAAAGGGGATACTCGGTCATCGGACCTCGAGTCCATGAAGGTGCGATTACCTACAAATCCATTACCTCAAGCGCAGACCTTCCAATCGGATGGAAGGAAGAACAGCGTGCCGGATCGTATCGTTTAACGAAGCGCAATGACGAAACGCTCTTTGGTTTCAACACCACTCCGCAATCGTGGAAGCAATTTCTCCATCCTCCTGTCAGCAAATTATGGCAGTCGGAAAAAAATGGCCAGCGGTACACCGAAATTCCCCGCAGCGACAAGCCGGTTAAATATGCATTCTTCGGCGTTCGTCCGTGCGACCTCGCGGCGATCAGCATCCTCGACACCGTCTTCCTCAAGGGTCCGTACACGGATACGAACTACCGCTCGCAGAGAAATTCTGCATTCACCGTTGTCGTAAATTGCAACCAGGCAGGCGGTACATGCTTCTGCGCCTCGATGAACACCGGTCCCAGAGCTTCAGGTCAGTTTGATCTTGCGCTGACCGAAATTCTCCAGGCACGCCGGCATTATTTTCTCGTCGAGATCGGCTCGGCAGCGGGAGCGGAGATCATAAAGGATGTTCCTCATGGAACTGCCACGGAAGCTGATATGACAGCCGCCGAGAATGCAGTTAACAACGCTCGCGACCGCATGGGTCGATCGGTCGATACGAGTGACCTACAGTCGCTCCTCTACCGCAATACCGATAACAAGCGATGGGCAGAAACTGCAAAGCGATGCATGACGTGTACAAATTGCACAATGGTTTGTCCTACCTGTTTTTGTACTACTATTGAGGACGTTACTGACCTCACCGGCAAGCAGGCTGAGAGGCTTCGCAAATGGGACTCCTGTTTTACGATGGAGTTTTCATACATTCACGGCGGAAGCATCAGATCATCAGTAATTGCACGGTACCGTCAGTGGCTGACTCACAAATTTGCCTACTGGCAAGACCAGTTCGGCACTTATGGATGCGTCGGATGCGGACGATGCATAACATGGTGTCCGGTTGGAATTGACGTCACGGAAGAAATACAATGTATTCGCAAATACGAACAAACTAATCAGTCCACTATTTCATCGAAGGAGAACCGATGATGGAAACATTAGAGCCAATCTTAATTGAACACCCGTTCTTGAAAGGACTCGATCCGAAGCATATCCAGCTGATTACCGGCTGTGCATCGAATATCCGCTTTGATGCGGGTCAGATCATTTTCCGGGAAGGGGAAGAAGCAGACCAGTTCTACATCATCCGGCAGGGAAAGGTCGCACTGCAGATTTATACACCTACTCACGGGTCGATCATCATCGACACGCTCACCGACCAAGATGTTCTGGGATGGTCGTGGCTTATTCCTCCCTACCAGTGGCGCTTCGATGCGGTAGCAATCGAACTGACGCGCGCGATCGCCCTCGACGGCAAGTGTCTCAGAACAAAATGCGAGGCAGATCACGACCTCGGCTACGAACTTCTCAAACGTTTCTCGTCGATCGTTGATGAGCGTCTCGAATCAACCCGAATACGATTACTTGACGTATATGATAAAGACTGAAGAAAAAACAACAGCTAGTCCCGCTATTACGGAGATGACACCGATCTGGTTCCGTATAAAGCGGATGCAGAAAGAGACACACGATACATTTACCCTCGACCTTGAACCGCCGAACGGCGGATTCAGTTTTGCGCCGGGGCAGTTCAATATGCTCTACATGTTCGGCGTGGGGGAGGTCCCTATATCAATCAGCGGCGATACGTCGCAGCGCAACGTTCTCATTCACACGATCCGCGCCGTCGGCAGTGTCACGAAAGCCATGCAGCGTCTGAAGAAGGGGGATCATGTGGGTGTGCGCGGACCATTCGGAACGCATTGGCCTGCCGAGGAGTCGGCGGGGAACGACATCGTTATCGTAGCAGGCGGGATCGGTCTCGCACCTCTGCGCCCGTCCATTTACCACATCCTTGCGCACAGGGAGAAATACGGTCGCATAGTACTCCTGTACGGCGCCCGGACACCCAAAGACATCCTTTTCCGGAAGGAACTCGAAGGATGGCGTTCAAGATTCGATATGGAGGTTTTCGTGACGGTAGACCGTGCCCATACCGACTGGAAGGGTAATGTTGGCGTTGTTACGACGCTCATACCCCGGTCACACTTTGATCCGACGAACACCGTGGCAATGGTTTGCGGTCCGGAAATCATGATGCGGTTTACGGTTCAGGATCTTCATAAACGCGGCATACCGTTTGAAAACATATACATGTCCATGGAACGCAACATGAAATGCGGCATCGGATTCTGCGGTCACTGCCAGTACGGCCCGTCGTTCATCTGCAAAGACGGACCTGTCTATCCCTATCCTGCGATCAAAGAATTGTTTGCAAAGAGAGAGATATAGTATGAAAAAAAATGAAAAACCGAAACTCGCCGTGTGGAAATTTTCTTCATGCGACGGGTGTCAGTTGAGCCTGCTCGATTGTGAAGATGAGCTTCTTGCAGTCGCCGGCGCGATCCATATAGCGAACTTTCCTGAAGCATCCCGCGCTGTCGTTAAAGGACCATACGATGTTTCACTCGTAGAGGGATCCATCACAACTCCGCATGATGCAGAACGAATTCACAGCATCCGGCGCCAATCGAAAGTTCTCATCACGATCGGCGCATGCGCAACGTCCGGCGGTATTCAGGCGCTCCGCAACTTCAAGGATGTCAAAGAATTCACATCCATAGTTTATGCAACACCTGAATATATTTCCACCCTCAGCAAATCGACACCGATTTCGGATCATATCCACGTAGATTATCAACTGCGCGGTTGTCCGATAGACAAATATCAGCTCGTCGAAGTGCTCAACGCATTTCTGAACAAGCGAAAGCCGAACATTTCACCGTACAGTGTGTGTGTTGAGTGCAAACGGCGCGGAATTACATGCCGAATGGTGGCTTTCGAACAGGTATGTCTAGGTCCTGTCACCCATGCCGGCTGTAATGCGCTGTGCCCTTCCTATGACAGGGGTTGTTTCGGCTGTTTCGGACCCAAGGAGACACCCAATACGTCATCTCTCGCTGAATTTCTCAGCACCCGCGGAATGAGTAACCGCGACATTGTCCGAACGTTCAGGGGAATTAATGCATACGCTGAAGCATTTCGTTTAGAAAGTGAAGCACATGAATAATAAGTCCACAAAGAACAAAGTTTTGAAGGTCGATTACCTCGCACGCGTTGAAGGCGAGGGGGGAATGCTTGTAAAGATCAAAGGCGATCAGGTAACCGACGTGAAGTTTAAAATATTCGAACCCCCGCGTTTCTTTGAAGCCTTTATGCGCGGTCGCGATTACAGCGAAGCGCCCGACATTACAGCCCGCATCTGCGGTATCTGCCCGGTAGCTTACCAGACCAGCTCCTGCCAAGCAATGGAGGATGCTTTCGGAGTCAGGGTCGACGGCCACCTCCGCACACTGCGGCGTCTTCTTTACTGCGGCGAGTGGATCGAAAGTCACGGACTCCACATATACATGCTCCACGCGCCTGATTTCCTCGGTTTTCAGGACGCGCTCCAAATTGCAGAAAAACATCCGCAGTTGGTGAAACGCGGTCTGGACATTAAAAAAATAGGAAACGAGCTTATGACCATAGTCGGCGGCCGTGAAATTCATCCTATTAATGTCAGAGTCGGCGGTTTCCACCGCACACCCACGGTAGAGGAATTGAAGCAAATGCTTCCAAAACTGAAGTGGGCGCTCGATGCATCCCTCGAGACGGTGCAGTGGACATCAACATTCAAATTCCCCGACTTCGAGCAGGATTACGAGTATGTCTCCCTCCGTCATCCGGATGAGTATCCGATTACCGATGGCCGGCTGGTTTCAAATAAGGGATTAGATATCGCAGTTCAGGATTATGAGCAGCACTTCGCCGAAGAGCACGTCGCCCACGCGAATGCCCTTCATGCCGTTCATATCGGTTACGGACCTTACCATGTGGGACCGCTTGCCCGGTATAGTTTAAATTTTGATAAGCTGACTCCGAAGACGAAGAAAGCGGCAAAAGCTGCAGGCCTCGGACCGACATGTTTCAATCCGTTCAAGAGTATCATCGTTCGCAGCGTCGAGCTTGCGTATGCCTGTGAGGAATCGATACGTCTCATAGAATCATACAAAAGGCCCGAAGTACCGTACCTGAAAATAGAACCGAAAGCCGGCAAAGGGAGCGGGTGTTCGGAAGCGCCCCGCGGTATTCTTTATCACCGTTATCAGCTTGATAAGGATGGGACAATACTCGATGCGAAAATTGTTCCTCCAACCTCGCAAAACCAGAAGGTGATTGAGCGCGACCTGCTTAACTTTGTGAAAAAGAACATTACACTGAACCAGGAAACCCTCACATGGCAGTGCGAACAGGCGATCCGCAATTACGATCCCTGCATTTCGTGCGCGACCCATTTTCTGAAGTTAAAGATCGAAAGAGAATAAATGCAAAAAGCGATGCCGGGCGGAAAAGAGGAAACTGAAAATTCCGACACCATTTGTATAATAGGCGTCGGAAACGAGTTTCGGAGCGACGACGGCATCGGTATCCACGTTGCGCGCAGACT
>CAYGZY010000214.1:0-4542 GCA_964354485.1 uncultured Chlorobiaceae bacterium
AGTAATTTGTTTTCTTTCTAAGTAATTATATAAGCCCGGTGCTCTACGCCGGGCTTTTTCTTTTTGTGTGCCAAACCCTCCAAAAGATCTCGCTCTCATTTATTTTCATTAAAAATTTGTAAATCATCCGAATTTTGGTAAATTAAAAAAAATATTCCGTCTCAATGTCAATCCCTAATTCACTCACAACACTGAGGATTATCCTTACTCCGGTCTTCGTCATACTTCTGCTCGATGATTCGCCTCTATCGAAGCAGATTGCCTTGGTGGTCTACATTGTGGCAGCAATCACAGATTGGTACGACGGGTGGATCGCACGTAAATACGGGTACTCGTCACGTTGGGGAAAGTTCTTTGATCCTCTTGCCGATAAAATTTTATCTCTTTCCGCACTCTTTACCTTCGTCTCCCTTGGCCTGATCAGCTCCTGGATGGTTTGGATCATACTCATCCGCGATGTTTTTATAACATCGCTGAGGACATATGCAGAACTGAAGGATCAACCTATCGTGACATCGAAAACAGCCCAGGCAAAAACTTTCGGCGAATTTATCGTCATCTACTACATTCTGATACTTTATGTTGCGGGTACGATTCCCGATGTGCAGCTGCGATTCGACGACTGGATTACTAGTTTGATGCATCCGCAGGTTCTCTTCGGAATGATGCTCCTTGTCACTCTTTCGACTATCGGGACAGGTATTCTCCACATTTTTGATAACAGAAAACTTCTATATACGATTTATGAGCGATACTTCGGCACCAGAAGCACAGAAGAATAAAATCCGCCCTAATATCATCGTCCGGTTGATCGCGACCGGATTCTTTATGGGATATTCTCCTTTAGTCCCGGGGACAGTCGGAAGCATTGTGGGATTGATTATTTATGCGATACCGGGATTTGAGGTTCCGCAAATCCTCGGCACATTCATTTGTATTTTTTTTCTAATCGGTTTATACGCCTCAGACCGGATGGAAGCTTATGCCGGTAAAGATCCGGCATGTGTTGTCATAGATGAAATTGTCGGCATGTGGATTACCCTCCTTTTCGTCCCAAAGACTCTCTTCATTGCCGCATGCGGTTTTCTTCTCTTCCGTATCTTTGATATCACGAAACTCCAACCAGCTTCCTACGTCGAACGCTACCTTAATGGAATCGGTATTATGCTGGACGACGTGGTCGCCGGACTCTATGCAAACATCACACTGCAATTGCTCCTCCTAATTTTTCCGGGATGAAATAGAAAAATTGGAAACGGCATTTCACAAATTCTAAGGCCAAACGCACAATGAACGCGGTTATCGTCAGCATCGGCGATGAGATACTTACCGGCCTGATTCCAAACGGTAACGCCGCTTATATTTCCGAAAAGCTTACCAGCATCGGAATTTCAGTTGAACGAATTGTTACCATAGGAGATGACGAGAAGGAAATTATCCGGTGCTTCGAGGAACACTTTAAGCAGTCTGATGTCCTGATAGTAACTGGAGGGCTTGGACCGACTCACGACGATATCACACGATCGGCTGTCTGTTCATTTTTTAAAGTGAAGCTGATCCAGAGCTCTGAAGCACGGCTAACCATCGAACGTTTTCTGAAACAACGAAACCGGAAATGGTCCGATGCGGCGGAGGATCAAACTTACGTTCCAGAGGGAGCAGTCGTAATCCCGAACCAATTCGGAACGGCACCCGGCGAATTGATCTCGCGTGACGGTAAAATCTTCATCGTGCTCCCGGGGGTCCCCTACGAGATGGAAGGTATGATGAATGATTTTGTTATCCCATACATGACGAAATTACCTTCGCGCAAAATTATACTGCGCCGAATCTTCATGACGACCGGAATTACCGAATCGGAACTTGCGCAGAAGTTAGGTCCAATCCAGGAGCAATTCGCCGATATCAAGGTTGCTTTCCTCCCCTCACCGCTGGGCGTTCGACTGCGCATCACTGCTTCAGGAAACGATCGAAAAGTCTGCGAGCAACATCTCTCCGGCGTCGAGAAAACCATTCGCTCCCGGATTCAGGCATACATTTATGGCATAGACGATGAATCACTGGAAGAGGTCATCGGTCGCATCCTGATAGAACGAAAGCTGACAATCGCAGTGGCCGAATCCTGTACCGGCGGTCTTGTATCTCACCGGCTTACGAATGTTCCCGGAAGTTCGGCATACTTCGAACGCGCGGTAATCGCCTACAGCAACGGTGCAAAAATCGATATACTCAAGGTCCCGCAGCGCCTCATCGAATCACACGGTGCGGTGAGCCGCGAAGTAGCCGAAGCTATGGCCACCGGCGTCCGTCTTATATCCGGAACAGATATCGGTCTATCCACCACCGGCATCGCAGGTCCTGCCGGCGGATCGCCTGAAAAACCGGTCGGACTCGTCTGGATCGGCTACGCCGATAATAAAGATGTGACTGCTCAGATGTTTCATTTCGGCGACGGCCGAACAAGGGTGAAAGAACGCGCTTCACAGGCTGCACTCGATATCATAAGGAAAAAAATACTCCCAATTGAATAACCATGGCTTCCGTTCGCACATTTATTGCTTTCGATACGCCTCTCTCTCTGAAAGAGGAGATAGGCAGTATCCAGTCAATCCTGAAAGAAACACGCGCAGATGTCAGGTGGGAAACCGATAATAAATTCCATGTCACAATTAAATTTCTCGGCGACGTCGATGAGAATATTCTCCCGACTATCCTTACAACAGTGAAAAACGTCACGGAGCGATACCATCCGTTTTCCATTATTTATCAGACCGTCGGCGCTTTCCCGAATAAAAACCGTCCGCGTGTTCTCTGGGTGGGGTGTACAAATACAGACCGACAGCTCCTCGACATGAAAAACGAGCTTGACGAAGCGCTCAAACCGTACGGATTTGAGATCGAAGACAGGCAGTTTCACCCCCACGTCACACTCGGAAGAGTGAAATCACCCTCCGGGATAAAAAACTTGATTCAAACGCTGGAAAACGTTACCTTTGAACCACGGCAGGTGTCGATATCGAACATCCTTGTCGTAAAAAGTATACTAAAGCCGAGCGGTTCGGAATATTCAACCCTCGCGTCGATACCATTATCACCAATGAAAGTATAAAATGCCAACACAGAAGAAAAAATCCGTTAGAGAGAGAAAAACAGTACTATTCATTGATGACGAATCGAAGTGGCTCAAGGCTGTCAAAATGACTCTCGAAGGGGAACCGGTAAGGATCGTAACTGCCGACAGCGGTGAAGCGGCGCTCAAGAAACTGCACCAGCGTGCACCCGACCTTATTCTGAGTGACGTCCGTATGCCGATGATGAACGGGTTCGATCTTTTCATGAAAGTAAAAGACGATCCGAAGCTGAAGGATGTTCCCTACGTCTTCATGTCATCGATTGACGATTTTGACGCCATGCGGACTGCGAAGGAGATTGGCGCCGACGGATACATAGAAAAACCGATCGATTCAGAAAAAATTCGTTCAATTGTCAATGATTTAATTACGCGTTTCAAACACACATAAACAAGGGAGGGCCAGGAATATCCATTCCTGCCAGTCACATTTACAAAGGAGTCAGCCATGCCAGATGAATTAAACAGAGAAGCCCGGTTGCAAGCGCTGAAAATTGCCGTTGAGCAGATAGAAAAGCAGCACGGTAAGGGCGCGATCATGAAACTTGGCGAAGGACCGATCGCGAAGATCGATTACATTTCGACAGGTTCCATATCTCTCGATGCCGCAACCGGAATAGGAGGTATTCCACGCGGACGCGTAACGGAAATATTCGGACCTGAAGCGTCCGGTAAAACAACCGTTTGTCTCCATGTGATAGCTGAAGCACAGAAAAAAAACGGCATTGCGGCATTCATCGATACGGAACACGCACTTGATATCAATTACGCGAAAAAATTAGGTGTCGATACCAGTAATCTGATGCTCTCACAACCCGAATACGGCGAACAAGCTCTCGAGATAGTTGAAACGCTCGTACGGAGCGGGGCACTAGATGTTATCGTTATTGATTCGGTAGCTGCCCTGACTCCGCGCGCCGAAATCGAGGGTGAAATGGGCGATCCCACTATGGGTGTCCAGGCGCGCCTTATGTCGCAGGCACTGCGGAAGCTTACTGCAGCCATCAGTAAATCGAAGACGTCCGTCATGTTCACAAACCAGCTGCGTCAAAGAATCGGTATCATGTTCGGAAATCCTGAAACGACTACCGGCGGAAATGCTCTGAAATTCTATGCGTCTCTCCGGCTTGACATCCGCCGAATTGAGGCAATAAAGGAAGCTCAGAATATCGTCGGCAACCGCGTGAAAGTAAGGATTGTGAAGAATAAGGTTGCCCCTCCGTTTAAGGAAGTACAGTTCGATATTCTCTACAACGAGGGTATTTCAAGGATAGGAGATCTCATCGATACTGCGGTGGAGCACAACATCATCGCTAAGAGCGGATCATGGTTTGCGTACCATGACGACAGAATCGGACAGGGTCGCGACGCAGTGAAAAAGTATCTTCATGATAACGAGAAGGTCTTAAAGC
>CAYGZY010000215.1:0-15823 GCA_964354485.1 uncultured Chlorobiaceae bacterium
CTTGTCGATTATGTAAACGGGTAGACTGTTCCCACCTGAAAAAATGCACACGGGTCACCTCCTCGCGCCAATGCAGATAAGAAAGTCTCTATCGATACACGGATTCAACTCCGTTGATATTCAAACTAAGAAACCTGCATCCATCAGTTTCATTTTTTATTTTTTCCGTAGTCTGATCACCAATCAGGAAGGAGTCTACTGTGATTCTCGTTTCTGAAATTAAGGAGGGAGCAGCCATCAAGCTTGATGGGAAACTCTACAAAGTACTCAGCGTCATTCATCATGCCGGGAGCGGACAGATGCATGGTTTCATTGAACTTAAGCTCAAAGACCTGAGATACGGTCACTTCGCAGATCGCCGCTTTAAATTCACCGACAAGCTAGAGCATGTGGAATTGACCAAGCGGCAGATGGATTACATATATGCTGATACGGATTCGTATTACTTCATGGACCCGGATACCTTCAACCAGATCAGCGTTCCAAAATCGACCGTCGGAGTACATGAAATATTCCTCAAAGAAGGGGTAAAAGCTACTATCGAACTCATAGGCGAGGAAGCTATATCGGTCAATTTCCCGAAAGTATTGGAACTTAGGGTGGCCTCGACCGGTCAGGGCATTCATGATGGACAAGACAATACGATGAAACCCGCCATGCTTGAGAACGGAATCGAAATTCAGGTACCACAATTCGTGATCACGGGCGATCTTGTCCGTGTTGATACGGAAAAAATCAAATACATCGACCGCGTGACAATTAAAAAACTTTAAACAAGCAGAATCGCACCATCTCCTGCGACGGCACCAATCACACAACGTTGTACTTATTATGAGGTATTTCAATGCGACACATTCGAACAATTGAATTATTGATAAAAATATCGGCTTTAACGTTTCTCCTCATTTGGATGGCAGTCATAGTGCCTGCATCTGCCTACCCCGACGAGGGTATGTACCCGCTGAGCGAAATAAAGAAATTGGACCTGAAATCGAAAGGATTGAAGGTAACTGCCGAAGAAATCTATAATCCGAACGGAGTCAGCCTGGTTGATGCCATTGTGAATATAGGGGGATGTACGGGTTCTTTCGTCTCCGCCGACGGACTCATCATCACTAATCACCACTGTGCCTTTGGCGGCGTACAAGCGGCAAGCACACCGGAACAGGACTACGTGACGAATGGATATCTGGCACGATCGCTCTCCGAAGAAATTCCCGCCAAAGGTTTCACCGTACGTATTGTCGATTCGTACCGCAACATATCGGACGAGGTTCTCAGCGCCCTGCACGACAGCATGGATTTTGCGGCACGTTCAAAAGCTATCGATAAGAGAATAAAGGATATTATTACAGAAGCCGAAAAGATAAATCCAGATAAACGCGCAGAAGTAGCCGAGATGTTTACCGGGAAATCGTACATTCTCTTCATCTATACCTATCTGAAAGATGTCCGTCTCGTGTACGTTCCTCCACGATCAATCGGTGAATTCGGCGGCGAAGACGATAACTGGATCTGGCCCCGGCACACAGGGGATTTTTCATTCATAAGGGCATATGTCGCACCGGATGGTAAGTCCGCCGATTATTCAAAAGATAACGTTCCCTTTCATCCAAAAATATTCCTCAAAATCGGAGTTGAAGGTGTCGATGACGGCGATCCAGTTTTTATTTTAGGTTATCCCGGAAGGACGTATCGACATCGCACTTCTTCGTACCTCGCCTACGAGGAAGAAGTACGCATGCCCTACGTTGCAGATCTCTACGCCTGGCAAATATCCACCATGGAAAGCATGGGCAAGGATGACCGGTCAGTATCGTTAAAACTTGACGCGCGGATAAAAGGTTTGGCAAATACAATGAAGAATTATCGTGGGAAGCTTCAGGGATTAAAGCGATTGCAGCTCGTCGGAAAAAAAGGAGAGGAAGAAAAATCATTTCAGTCATTCATTGAGTCGGATAAAACACGGAAAGAACTTTACGGTTCCGTGCTGAAGGATATTAATTCGATTTATGAGGAAATCCGATCGCGTTCGCAGTATGAGCTGACGCTCGATTACTTGCTTCAGAGTTCCTCTCTTCTCAGTCTCGGTAAATCAGTCCTCGATGCTTCCCGCGAGCTCAGGAAACCGGATACTGAACGCGCATCGGCCTACATGGACCGCAACTTTGCCCGTACGAAGCAGTCGCTCCTGATGTCCCTGCGCAACTACTATGAATCTGTAGACAAAATCTTTTTTAAACAGATGCTGATGCGGGCAGTACAATTACCTCATGACCAGCGGATTCCGGTAATCGATAGTGTCATCGGGGACAAGAAATATGAAAGTACGATCGAAAAGTTTATAGAAACGCTCTACGGAACCTCCAAACTTACGGATGAGAATTTTCTCACGGACGCTCTTGCAAAATTGCCGGACGAAATAGATCAGCTGAATGATCCGGCGATCGTATTTGTAAAGTCTCTCCTGCCGTTATACGATGATCTACGCGAAATCCGCCAGCGCCGGGACGGCGCTCTCACAAAGCTTTCTGCACTCCTTGTCGATGCGAGACAGCAGTATTTAAAGAAGGATTTTATTCCGGATGCGAACAGTACGCTCCGCATGACCTTCGGAAAGATCGAAGGGTATTCGCCTGCTGACGCGCTTTACTCCTCACCAATAACTACTGTAAGAGGAATCATCGAAAAAACGACGGGCACCGACCCCTACATTACACCCCGGCGGCTGATTGATCTTCACAAGGAGAATAACTTCGGACGGTGGAAGCACAAGAAGTTAAACGATGTACCTGTAGCACTCTTATACAATCTTGATACGACCGGCGGAAATTCAGGAAGTCCCCTGCTCAACGCCCGCGGCGAGATAGTGGGCGTTAATTTTGACCGTGCCTACGAGGCAACCATCAACGACTACGCCTGGAGTGAAGATTACAGCCGCTCCATCGCAGTTGATATCCGGTATGTTCTCTGGATAGTAGAAAAATTCGCAGGCGCCGAGAGTCTTATGAAGGAATTAGGATTCTAGTCTGTCTTAATGGATGTAATCACATAAGGTTTATGCCATATTGTTTTTTATTTTCGTATCTTACTATAAATAATGATTCAAAAGAACATTTTTCATTCAATATATTATCTCAATGTTTAAGGAATTCCGAGTTGGGAATGGAATAATTTTCCAAGGTGACTGCCTTGATGTACTTAAATCTCTGCCTAAAAATGAAATTGTTTTGGCGTTCACATCCCCACCATACCTGAACGCAATTAACTATGAAGAACATGTGGAGAAACTGAATGGGAGAAAAGACCGTTGGGAGAGGAAAGAAGTCTCATATGAAGAATATAAGAGTTTCCTTATTGACAGGTTTAAGGCTTTGCTGCAAGTGATACGTCCTGGCGGACATAACGTCGTTAATATTTCCCCCGTTTCGTGGAATGGTGAACGAACTGCATTACCTTTTCATTTTGTAAATTGGATGGAAGAAATAGGTTGGAAATTTCGAGAGGATATTATTTGGGAGAAACCAATTGCCCGTGATCGCCGCTCTGGTGTTCTCTTACAACATCCTTTTCCCGGATACTATTATCCTAGTCTCGTCGCAGAATACGTATTTGTTTTTCAAAAACCAGCAGAGAAAAAAGACAGAGAAAATATCTATTGGTCTCGCACTCCTCAAGAAAAAGAAGAGAATCGGATTGACCTATCCAATTATCAGGGTGAAAAGAGCAAAAATGTCTGGAAGATACGACCAGTTGCTCCACAGGAAAATAATCATCCTTGCCCCTTTCCAGTGGAACTTGCAGATCGAATAATTCAACTTTATTCCTACAAAAATGATATAGTCATTGACATTTTCGCTGGTAGTGCTCAAACAAACATCGCTGCCGAGAAAGCTGGACGGAAACATATCGGAATTGAAACTCAAAATGAGTACATTAAATATGCCATCAAAAAAATCAAAGCCGAAATCGCGCAGCAGGCTCTCTCGTTCGAGACGGCTAGGTAAGAAGAAATTGAAAATCGATGCTAAAATTGAAAATCTAAAATATAACCCATCTCTTTGTCAACAGCTCAAAACTTTTGGCATTGATGAATTTCTTTCCGGTTCAGCCTTTCAGAACGCTGCATTTCTTCTATCCTATAATCAAAATACATTCGGAGTCAGCCATTGGGTATCACCAAAACGGACTCGAAGTTACCCTTACGCCCGCGTCTATGATACGATGTATATTCCCACACGTGTCACTATCATTCCTTTTCTCAAGGACGAAGGTAAACAAGGCGATAGAGATTTTATTCAATGGGATACAGTTTCTTTAATGAATCTTCTAGGTGTATATGTTATTCTCGGCTATTATAAAAAAGCTGTGAAAAGTCCCGATTATAAGCATAATATTACGGAACAGAAATTTGATTACGAATATCTCAAACAACGTCTTGATGAACTATCTCAATATAAGCTTGACGCACTTCATTGGAATATTAACGAACTGAACAAGAACTTACTAAACATTGCCGAACTCAGCAAGTTCCATTATAAAAAAATATCGAGGCAGACTGGAGTAGAGATGCACGGTGAAAAAGGCATTTCTGAGAGGATCCAAGTCATTAAAGAAAGTGTCGATAATTTTCAGAGCAATTCCAGAGAGCTTGCTTCGTCGGCGCAAACTCGAGAATATAAAACTATTCAACCCAAAGAAAGTGTCATTGAAGGCAAAGCAACTATCACAATAAAGAACTACCTGGGTGGATATTACTATTTCACTGTAGATGAGGTTCTCTTGAGCAACAAGGATTTTTTTCTAATTGAGAAGAAGCACAGTGAAAATTCTCTTGTCCCAAGTATTGCTGATATCAAAGATGGACTCGTTAAAATGATGCTCTATACTAATTTCTCCGAGGTGCTTGTGTCAGGTGCATCTATCTCTCATCATTCAACACTCGGACTCACATCGAAAAATATCGGGGGATATTGTCATACCTACTCTTCTAAAAACGAATTGAAATCTTTTTTCTCTTCAAACCAATTCACCAAAAAGTCTATTCAAGCTCTAATCGATTTATTTGACGAAGGGCGAAACAACAACATTTTGATATTCCTGATGAGCAGCAGAAATCCAAGCATTCAAAATGAAATTACTCGGGAATTTATTAAACGAAAAAAACAAGACAGCTCATAACAGCTGTCGATATGATATGCTCGATAGCATTTATGTGTCTAGCTTTTACTTCTTTTATGTAGATTAATTATATAACAATCCGGATAACGAATGATTGCATACAACCTGCTTATATTTATTTCGCTTTTTCAGGGCCGTCTAACGGCGGAAAAAAGCGACTACTATTCGATTGCCGCTCTTAATGAAAACACTGCCGTGGTCTGCGGAGAAAACGGGACAATCATTCGAACGACGAACGGCGGGAAGAGCTGGACCGGCGCCCGATTTATCGGCAGGACAAACAAGGCGCTTTACTCGGTCCACTTCGTTAATGCGAAAACGGGCTGGGCAGTAGGTGAAGAAGGGACAATACTCAAAAGCGTCGATGGAGGAATATCGTGGAAAAACACAGACAGCTCCTCATCGTATAATCTCATGTGCATCAGATTCGTGAACGGGGAGACCGGGTGGATCGTCGGTTCACGCGGACTCATCCTAAAGACTACAAACGGCGGAAAGTTATGGTTTCGCCAGTACAGCAATGTCCCGCAGGATCTTGCAGCTGTATCGTTCGCGGATACAAAAGTTGGTTATGTCACCGGCGCAAGCGGTACCATTCTCAAAACGACGGATGGAGGCGAGAGCTGGTCATCTCTCGACAGCGGTTATCCTCATTTTTACTTTTCCGTTCATTTCATCGATTCCCTCACAGGCTGGGTAAGCGGCGGCTACGGCGCAATTCTCAATACTACCGACGGCGGCGAATACTGGAACGAGCAGAATGCGAGGGAAACCTTCCGCTATTTCAAAACCAGTACATTTCACTATTCCGTTCACTTTATAAGTCGGACGAAAGGATGGATTGCAGGAAACGGTGGTGTCATCATGTCGACACTGGACGGCGGGACAACCTGGATTAATCAAACAAGCGGGACGGAAGAAATTCTGCGGTGCATCATGCCGTACGATACCTCAACCGTCTGGGCTGCCGGGAATAATGGTACGCTCCTCAAGACAACAGACGGCGGTACGAGATGGATAAATCAACAACAAACAGGAAAGAACACCCGCCGCAAATGATGGAGATCAACCGACCTGTCTTCTCAAAATTAATCTATATCATGATCACTGCCTCCATCTTCGTCGGATGTGGTAGGGAGAGAAGCAACGTCAGCAAATGGACTCCCGAAGACAGCACACGGATCGTGAAAGAGATTCTTGCACACCGTTCCCGGGTAGATTCCTCATTTCGCTCAGATCCCCAATCGCCTTTCGTCAGAGACACTAGTATCCGGTTCACGGGAATTAAATGGTTTCTTCCCAACCTGAACTACTACTTGACATCAAAGCTCAGCAAGCATGAAAAACCAGAAACCGTCCAAATCTACGGCACAAAAGGCGATGCCAGACGATACATCAAGTACGGCTATTTTACATTCGAGCTTGATGGGGATAGCTACAAACTCAATGCCTATAAATTCACCGCTGATGATTCCCGGCGGTCCTCTATTTACAAAAAATATCTATCGGTCTGGTTTACAGATGAAACGACCGGAAAAGAAACGTATCCCGTCGGACGGTACATCGACGTCGGTGAAGAGTATGACGATCCCAATCATCTGTACACACTGAATTTCAACAACGCCTACAATCCGTACTGCGCATACAGCTCCCTTTACTCCTGCGCCGTTCCCCGAAAGGAGGATCACCTTGCCGTTGCCGTGAAGGCGGGTGAAATAAAAAATCACAACTGAATTCTTTGCATTTATCGCATTTTCCTACTACATTTCATAAGTTTTTTACTGAAAACAGATGCAATTACGGAAATTATACCGGACAATTGAAAAAATCGCCTCCCGTCCATTCACAAACGAAGAGGAATTGCTTAGGCAGGCTATCCATGATATCATTCATAGTGAAGAGATAAACATCAACGGTGGCCGAATTTGGAAATTCGATTCGAAGAGCGCCAGCTACGAACTCCTGTACCAATACGGTGAGATTGAGCAGATTAAACAGCATTACAGGATAAAGCTCAAAGACTATCCAATCTTTTTAGAATTGCCAAAACTTCGCACTATACTTGCAAGCGAACAAGATTGGTATCTCCGGAAGCGCGGGATTCTGAAGTATTCTGCTACTGGTATCGGCGAAAAGATTCAATACCGCGGAAACACGCTCTTCCGTTACATCCTTGCGTTCAACGCTGACCACATCGATGAATCTCTTACGCCCACGCTTAACATCATAAGTGCGGCGTTGAGCTCCGCCCTCAGGACAAAAAAGATTGAGCATAAGGCACAGGTACTCGAACGCGACATTGACAAAGCACGGGATATTCAGCAGAGCATACTCCCCCAGCATGAGATGCAGTTCCATTCCTTTGATATTTACGGAATTTCAATACCCGACCGCATCGTAGGCGGCGATTTCTTCGATTACCTGCAGGTGGAAGATGACAAGGAGCGGATGGCGGTCGTGATAGGAGATGCCACAAGTAAAGGATTCTCGGCCGCAGCACAGGCACTCTATACATCCGGCGCATTACGGATGGGATTCGGGTACCAGACGAAAATCAGTCTACTCCTGTCACGTACGAATACACTCCTTAACAAAACATTTTCAGAGGAATATTTTGTCTCTCTTTTTTATGCCGAACTAACAGACGATAAAAACGGACTCGTGATCTATGCCAATTGCGGGCACAACAATCCTATTCTATTGCGTGCGAATTCACGAAAGCCGGAATTCATCGAAGCAACTGGTCAGATGCTCGGACCGTTCCCGAATCAGAATTTCAGAACGGAAAATTTCCTCATGAACCATGGAGATATTCTTCTTCTATATACCGACGGTGTGGTTGAGGCAACAGACGAAAAAGGTGATTTCTACGGCGAAGAACGTCTCACGAGGATGCTAATCGATCACAGGGATGAGAAACCAAAGGAAATATCACAGAATATCATTGAGGATGTACAAAAGTTCAATATATCAGGCACCCAGTCAGATGATAAAACAATCGTGACAATTAAACGCTCATGATGACTTTTTAGAGAGGACTGAAATGATTGATTCAAGCAAACGAATTGGGACGATATCGACGATAACGAGTCATACAATTACCGCTCAGTTAATTGACGATTCACCGGATATAACGGGACTCCGTAAATCGGATCAAATGTGCCGCATCGGCAATTACGTTATGATACCTGTTGGAGAACGTTCGGTTATCGGGAGTATTGCATCGACTCGAATCCTCGATGCGACGGAAGGTGAACGGGGGTCGGCAAAAGCGCCAAAACGAGGTGTTGACATCCAGCTGATCGGGACGCTCGATGGCGGAAAATTCACGCGCGGCGTGGCAACCTTTCCCGTTCTTGGAAATCTTGTATACTCTGCAAATCCCGAAGATCTGAAAACTGTCTTCTCAACGTTCCGCGAACACAATTTTTCCTTTGGTCGTCTTTCCATCGCAGAAGGAGAGCGGTTGTTCATAGATCCAAACAGGTTTTTCGCCAAGCACGTAGCTATTTTCGGTTCGACAGGATCGGGGAAGTCGTGCGCGACTGCATCAATCATACAGAAAGTTCAGGATCTTGAAAACACACACATCATTCTCCTCGATCTCCACGGCGAATATGAACCTGCATTCCAACAGAAAGGAAACGTTATTAAAATCGCCGAACTCGAACTGCCGTACTGGCTTATGAATTTCGATGAACTTGTGGAAACTTTCATCGATGAAAACGAGTCGTCAGCGCACAATCAGATGATGGTAATGAAGGAAGCAATTCTCGATTCAAAGCGCGGCAAAAACCTTACGCTTAAGGACTCGCTGACAATCGACACACCGGTCTATTTCGACCTCCTTGAAGTCAGTGCACGAATGCGGTCGCTCGATACAGAGAGGGGAATCGGCGGCAAAGAAGGGCCGTTCTACGGTCAGTTTACGAGATTTCTTGTGCGTCTGGAAAGCAAAATAACCGACCGGCGTTATGAATTCCTCTTCAAACCAAAGAAATACAAATCCTCCGAGACTTTCAACGAATTATTGACCAAGCTTTTCGGAATTGATACCAATAAGCGAATCACAGTCCTCGACCTGAGCCGGGTGCCGTTCGATGTCATCAACGTGCTCGTATCGCTTCTCGGCAGGATCATATTCGACTTCAATATGTGGAATCGCGCACGACAGGATTTTCCGTTGCTGATAGTATTCGAAGAAGCTCACACCTATCTTTCGGAAGCGAGTCGGAGTGTGGCGGCACGAAAGACGGTTGAGCGAATCGCCAAAGAAGGCAGAAAGTACGGTGTAAGTTGCATGATTGTGAGTCAGAGGCCCGCCGAAATTTCAGAGACCATCACTGCCCAGTGTAATAACTTCATCGCGATGCGTCTGCTCAATCCGAACGATCAGCTTTACGTACGCAAACTCGTTCCCGATGCGCTATCCAGTCTTATCGATATACTTCCAACTCTTCAACAGGGAGAGGCTTTTCTCATCGGTGATGCTGTTGCGGTTCCGGCACGCTTTCTTTTCGATATACCGGTGCCCTCACCGGCCAGCGGCGATATAAAATTTTACAACAAGTGGATGAAAAAGGAGGCCACCACTGATGTCAATGATGTTGTAAATAACTGGTGGAAGCAGTTACGGACGTAATATTCAATAGCCCCCATCTTAAGATGGGGGCTATTGAATGCAATGCGAGATTTGTCCCTCAAAGGAAATTTTATTATTTATCTCCCTCCAGTACAGGCATCGGTCCCAATACTTCCGGTATCGTCTTATGAATAATCGGACCTAAATTCAGTGCAGCGATCTTTTGCTCGATCTGTGCTCTGTCGCCCACAATGACTATGGCGATATTCTCGGGATCAATGTATTTCTTTGCCACACGCTGTACATCTGATTTCGTAACAGCAAGTACATTCTTCGTGAAGTTGCTGAAGTAATTATCCGGTAGGTTGTACATCTCCAGCTCAATGAGCTTTCCGGCAATTTGGGCGATTGTCTGGAAACTCTCGGGATACCGTAAAGTAATATAATTTCGGGCACGCGTCAGTTCTTCATCGGATACCGGTTCCAGTATGCGGTTCAGCTCCTTCATAAATTCTATGATCGCACTGTCGGTAATTACGGTCTGTACCGCTGAACCTGCCATGAAAGGTCCCGGATAGAGCCGAAAATCGAACCGCGAATTTGCGCCGTACGTATAACCGTGCTGTTCCCTTAAATTCTGATTGAGCCGCGATGAGAATGAACCGCCGAGAATTGTATTCGCGACAAGAAGTGCATAGTAGTCTTCAGACAGGCGGGCGACGCCCACACGGCCAATCCGTATCTCGGACTGCGGCGCGCCGGGCTTATCCACGAGATATATTTGTCTGCCCTTCACCTGTTCGGCTTTCGGTATCTCGACTTTTTTTACTTCCTTCCCCTGCCACTTTCCGAATATCCGTTCCAGCCTACCCCTGATACTCTTCTCGGTTACATCACCTACAATAATCATGGTCGAGTTTCCGGGTGTGAAATATTTTCCGTAAAAAGCCTTCACGTCGTCTATGGCCATCGAACGAATACTCTTCTCCGTTCCTATGCTCTGACGGCCATATGGATGAGTTTTACCGAAAACTGCATGACTGAACATGACTGATGCGATAGCACGGGGTTCATCGTGCCACTGTATCAATTCATTCAGCAGTTCTTTCCGGTTACGGTCAAGCTCCGCGGGGGGAAACATAGGACTGAGCGCAACGTCGCCGAATAGAACAATGGCAGAATCGAGCTTCGAGAGAGGCGTATGGAGACTTACACCGCACGAATGATACCCCGAAGATGTGGATATCGAAGCACCGAGGAAATCGATGGCGTCTGCAATCTGAAGCGCATCCCGCGTCCCTGCTCCATCTTGCATGAGTGCTGTAGCAATACTTGCCCACCCCTCTTTGTCAGCCGGATCGAGCGCCGTACCGGCATCCACCAACAGCTCTATATGGACGAGCGGAACGTCGTGTTTTTCCACCAATACGATCGGAAGACCGTTAGAAAGTTTGAAACGCTGAATCGGAGGTAATTTCATTGATGGCGGCGGACCTATTTCCGGTGGTTTGGACCGGTCAGGCGCTTGAGGAAAAGCAGAAGGCAAAATCAGAAAAAAACATGCAAGGAAAAAAAATGTATAAAATTTAATCCGTGTTATATTATTATTATTCATGGTGATCCTCATTTCGTTCTGTTCATTGCTGTGGAGCGGCTAAATCTTTTTTCCCAAGCGGTACGACACTCAGGATAACGGCGTTATCAGGGCGGATAAATGTGCGGGTTACTTCCTGGACATCCCCCGGCGAAATGAGCTTGTAGCGTCCGAGGTCTTCATTAAAATAATCAGGATTGCCAGTCTCCGCAAAATACGCATTCAGAAGATCGGCCTTCCCTCCGAATCCCCCAACACGCTCCAGTCGGCTGAGGAACTGTGCTTCGTACTGATTAACAACACGTTCCACCTCACGCCGGGATGGACTCTCCCCGGTAATCTTTTTAAGTTCTTCCCAGACTATTTTTTCAATCTCTGCGAGTGAATATCCGCTTCGTGCGGTGATTATGATAGAGAACGTTGATATAAGGTTAGCTGACCCCTGGTAAGCTGTCACGTCCTGTGCGATCTGGAGATCATAGACGAGCCGCTTGTACAGACGGGAATTTTTTCCGCCGCTAAGGATATTCGCAAGAATGTCCAACTCCGCATCACCCGGTGCAAAGTGCTTCGGAGTAATCCAATTCATATATAGTCTGGGGAGCTGAACCTTATCCTCATGGACGAGTCGTTTGGTCTCTTTCACATATGCCGACGGCGTGGCAAGCGGCGGAACCGGTTCACCCGCCGGGATTTCACCGAACCATTTGGTCACGAGTTCTTTTGTTTTTACCGGATCAATATCGCCCCCTACAACGAGGCTGGCGTTTTTGGGCACATAATATTTTTTAAAGAACTCCAAAACGTCTTCATACGTTGCCGACGACAGATCTTCCTGAGATCCGATCACAGGCCAGTGGTACGGATGGTCGGGCGGAAAGAGGTTTTCGCTGATAATAATATATGCCATGCCGTAGGGCCGGTTTTCGACCGACTGCCTCCTCTCGTTCTTCACGACACTTCTCTGCCCGTCCACAACCGCGGGTGTCATCGCATCAGGGAGGTAACCCAGCCGGTCCGAATCGAGGAAGAATGCAAGTTCCATTGCGCTTGTGGGGAAATTCTGGTAGTAGTTCGTCCGATCTTCGCTTGTCGATGCATTGTTATCTCCCCCTGCGGCTTCTAACCATTCATCAAATTTTCCCTCAGGTACATTCTTCGATCCTTCGAACATGAGATGCTCAAAAAGATGTGCAAAACCGGTGCGACCGGGTTTCTCGCGGCTCGATCCGACATGGTACCAGATGTTGCATGTCGCTACAGGGATGGAGTGATCCTCATGAAGAATCACCTCCAGACCGTTTGGTAGAGTGAATCGTTCAAACGGCACCCGCAGTTGGGAAAACGATGTACAGAATCCCATCAAAACAGCGAGAAGGACAAATAAATAGGTCCGCTTCATAGAATTTTCCTTAATAGAATGGGATGGTGATTGGAATACTTTACAATTCTGTGGCATATTATACGGAAACATAGAGAAAGACGCAAGCAGAATCATTAATACCGGTCGGGCTGTAACATGTGTCGCGGTCAGCGCCATAGGTATTCAGAGCGCGCTATCTGTTCTTCCTCAGAAACTCAAGTCTTTCCCGAAGCTTGTCTGCAGACTGAAGCAGTTTATCTTTGCCGAAAATTCCATCCTCCTGCGCCGTGAACGTTAATTCGTACTCCTGGCTCATAACGATGGCTTCTTCGGGGCAGACTTCTTCACAAAATCCGCAGTAGATACAACGCAGCATGTTGATCTCAAACAGAACAGGGTAACGTTCTTTCCGGAAGTCCGTTTCAGAGGCCTGAACTTCGATTGCAAGTGCCGGGCATACCCGGGAGCAGAGACCGCAGGCAACACATCGTTCAATACCGTTTTCTTCCACCAGAACAGGGCTCCCCCGGAACGACGGCGGCGGAGTCCATTTTTCCTCCGGATACTGCATAGTGAACTTAGGTCTGAAAATCTGCGAAATAGTAATCTTCATTCCGGCGATAATCTGCGGGATATACAGCCATTCCCACCAATGGAGGTCTTTTCTATGTACGATTGGTTTCTGCTTCATGCTCATTCACACTCTGATTGTTCTCTCTTGTTCCGTCTGCCCGCACTGTTTATTGATGACCACGAAAATCATTTCATCAATAATATTACGGCAGCTGTTACCAAAATATTTAGGATGGAAACAGGCAACATAAATTTCCATCCTAAATTCATTAACTGATCGTATCGAAATCTCGGTATCGTCCATCGTATGATAATGATGAAGGCCACAAAAAGAATCACCTTCAGGAGAAATCCTAACACCTGGATGATGCTTACCCAGAAATCGGGAAGACCGAACGAAGTCAAGAACGGCACATGCCACCCGCCGAGGAAAAGCGTTGTGATCAGGGCGCTGGAAACAAACATATTCGCGTATTCCGACATATAAAAGAGTCCGAATTTCAGCGCACTGTACTCCGTATGGTAGCCCGCGACAAGTTCGGGCTCCGCTTCAGGCAGGTCGAAGGGTAAACGATTTATTTCCGCGAACGCCGCAACGACAAATGTTATGAAACCAACCGGTTGAAGAATGATGTTCCAGCGCCAGCCGGATTGCATTTCAACGATCGTGTCGAGTTCAAGACTACCTGCGACAAGAACAACACCGATGACAGAAAGACCCATCGAGAGTTCATAGCTGATCATCTGAGCCGACGACCGGACGGCGCCAAGGAGCGGATACTTGCTGTTCGATGACCAGCCGGCGAGAGTCAATCCGTAGACACCGAGCGAGGTGAGAGCGAGGATATAAAGAATTCCTATATTCACATCGGCTATCTGTAATTTAATATCGTACCCGAACAGCGTTATGCGATCACCGAACGGTATGACCGCGATAGTGGTCAAGGCAACGCCGAGTGATATAATCGGAGCGAGGTGGTGGATGAATCTGTTTGCATTGCTCGGTACGATATCTTCCTTGAATACCAGTTTCAGAACATCTGCAATCGGCTGCAGAAGCCCCTGCCATCCGACGCGGTTCGGGCCAAGGCGGTTCTGAATCCCCGCCGCCAGCCTCCTCTCCAGGAGAACCATATAGGCGACAATTCCGACCATGACGAGCATTACGAGAATAATTTTTATAACGGTAATCAGAAGCTCCATATTATTCCTTCACTGTAACTGATTCCTTTTTCTGACCGAGGATTGCACCGTTCATGCCGACCTTCAGGTACGTCAATCCTCTGAAGGAAGGGATTGTCGATGCAATTTCCTTGAAAACCTCCTCAGCGGCGGCATACCGCCACTTCGCGCCGAGGACATTTGCGATACTGCACGTGATGCGCCATGACGAACGTGAATCACACTGCATACCCTTCGTCCATCGGTCATTTTGAGCGCCGAATTTATCAAGCCGGCTCATCGCAAGTCCGTCGAGAGCGCGGTCCTTTTCGAGCGTCGTGACTGCCGGTCGAATGCGCTGAACTCTTCTCTGAAAGTTAGTCATCGTTCCGTTTTTCTCTGCATACGTGGAACTTGCGAGGACGACGTCGGCTCGCTTGGTGGTTTCATTTTCGTTGGACGCATGAACAACCAGGTAGTCGAGCTTCGAAATCGCGTCCGCAAAAACCGGATCAGCAGCTATGTCGTCGTCAAGAACGTAGAGAAATTTGATCTTCCCGGTTTGCAACATCTCAATCAATCCAGGGAGATTTGCCTCGGATGAATCTTGTACAGCGCCGACCTCCTGTGCGCCGCGGTAATTCGGCGTCTTATCCTCCTGAATGAGAAGATCATCCCGGTCACCCTGCTTCCTGTGCGTCAGACAGCTTATCCGCTTTACTCCGAGGAAGTTCATCAACTTGGCGAGTAAAAAATTATCTTCGTTGGTCGCATAGGCCGAGCCAATGGCAGCAATTTCGTGTTTCTTGTATGATTTTATTTCGGATGCGACTTTCGATATTGCTTCCTCCCACCCGACTTCCACCAGTATGCCGTCCTTTCGCACCATCGGAGAGTTGATTCTGTTACCGGCATTTACATGCCGAAAAGTGTTTAACCTCCCATGGTCACACATCCAGTAATTGTTTACGCCGGCGTTGAAACGCGGTGTCAGACGCAGAATCTCGTTATTCCGCACCCACATATGTGTATTGCATCCACGGGAGCATCCGACACATATAGTATCGGTCGACGACATGTCCCAAACCCGTGCTCGGAATCTGAAATCTCTGCTCGTCAGAGCACCGACTGGGCAGAGTTCTATAACATTCATTGAATAGGGATTATCGAGCTGTTCACCCGGATAGGTTGTAAGCTCAACATGATCGCAACGCTTGGTGAAAACGAGCTGTGGTTCCTTTGCGATTTCATCAAAGAAGCGGATACAACGCGAACACATGATGCATCGCTCCACGTCGAGCATGACATTCGGACCCAGAGATACCCGCTTCGGCTTGCGGACTTTTTCAAATTCGAACCGACTCTCCCC
>CAYGZY010000216.1:0-3555 GCA_964354485.1 uncultured Chlorobiaceae bacterium
CGGGCTGATGAGGTTAAAGCAGCAGGATTTTATCCTTATTTCCGTGCAATCGAAGAAAATGAAGGTCCCGTCGTGCAAATTGAGGGCCGCAAAATCATTATGGCAGGCTCCAATAATTACCTCGGTTTAACCGCACATCCCAGGGTTAAAGAAGCCGCAATGAATGCGGTCAGGAGATATGGTACCGGATGCTCCGGATCACGCTATTTGACGGGAACACTCGATCTACATAATAAACTCGAGGAACGGCTGGCGAAGTTCATGGATAAGGAAGCCTGCCTCCTCTTCAGTACCGGGTATCAGACTGCCCAGGGAGTTATTCCTACACTTGTTCAAAGGGGCGAGTACGTCATAACGGATAAAGACAACCATGCAAGCATTGTTGCAGGCGTTGTTATGGCAAAGGGGCTTTTTGCCGATTTTATTCGATACAAACATAATGATATCCAGGATCTCGAACGAGTTTTATCTCAGCTCCCGCTCCACACGGGGAAACTGATCGTGACCGACGGTGTTTTCAGCACATCGGGTGAAATCGTCAACCTCCCCGCACTCGTCAAAGTTGCCAAGAAATACAACGCACGTATCCTCGTCGACGATGCACATTCGATCGGAGTAATCGGCAAGGGCGGAAGGGGAACCGCAAGTCACTTCAATCTAGAGGATGAAGTTGATCTGACCTTCGGGACGTTCAGTAAAACGTTTGCCTCGCTCGGCGGATTTGTAGTAGGTCCGGAACGGGTGATCAATTACCTGAAACATCATTCCCTTGCTCTGATATTCAGCGCGAGTCCGACGCCTGCATCCGTTGCTGCCGCACTGGCAGCTCTCGATATTCTCAAGGAAGAACCGGAACGCATCACTAGATTGATCAATAATGCGGATAAAATGAGGAAGGGATTCAAGAGTCTCGGATTTAATGTTATTGACGGGCAGTCTGCCGTCGTCCCGGTCATCATCGGCGATGATCTCATTGCCTTTAAATTCTGGAAAGAGTTGTTTGAGGGCGGTGTATTCGTGAACGTTTTCATCAGTCCGGGTGTTCCGCAGGGACTGCAGATGATGAGAACAAGTTACATGGCGACTCACGAGGAGGAGCACCTCAATACCATTCTCGATGTCTTCAAGAAAACCGGGAAAAAGCTCGGCATCATTTAAAACTTTGTACGAATGAGTGAAATTAGCGTACAACCGATTGTTTCCAGACGTGATTTGGAATTGTTTGTCCGGTTACCCGGGAAAATATACGCCGATGATCCGCTCTGGGTCCCGCCGCTCCTGATGGATCGTAGGAAGTTAATCAATAGAAAACGCAATCCTTTCTACAAACATGCTGATGCAGAATTTTTCCTTGCAAAGAGGAACGGAGAACTGGTTGGCCGGATCGGGGCAATCCTTAACCATAATCACAACATTGAACACAAGGAAAAGATTGGTTTCTTCGGATTTTTCGAGTGCATCAATGATCAGCATGTTTCAAATGCCTTATTCGAAACAGCGAAATCCTGGCTAAAATCCAGAGGTGCCACAGCCATAAGAGGTCCTGCTAATCCTTCGGTCAACGATGAATATGGCCTCCTCGTCAAAGGATTTGATCGTTCACCGGTTATCCTCATGCCTTACAATCCGCGATACTATACAAATCTCATCGAAGGCTCAGGATTAGTAAAGGTAAAAGATCTCTATTCGTACTATCTTTGTAAAGATAAGGTTTTCAGTGACCGTCTTCAGAGGGTGGCTGAAAGGGTTCTGCGCATGGAGGGACTGACGTTCAGAAGCGTCGACATGAAGAACTTTTGGAAAGAGATCAATGTCATCAAGAGCGTGTACAACAGAGCCTGGCAGTACAACTGGGGCGCTGTCCCGATGACTGATGCAGAGTTCGATGCACTTGTACATGATTTACGACCGGTTATAGATCCCGATCTTCTCCTCATCGCGGAATATAAAGGTGAAATAATCGGTTTCTCTCTCTCCGTGCCTGATCTGAACATAGCTCTGAAAAATAACCGCGGCGGATACCTTCTGCCGGGGATAGTCCGTTTGTTTCTGCACAAGAAAAAAATCAATTGGGTCCGTATTATAGTGCTCGGCGTCGTCCGCGAGTATCAAATGACCGGCGCATCGAGTGTATTATTTTATGAGACGGCGCGGCGCGGTATTGCAAAAGGTTACTCCGAAGGCGAAGCAGGATGGGTGCTGGAAGATAATGTGATGATGAACAGAGCAGCAGAATTTCTGAATGCGGAACGTTACAAAACGTATCGTCTCTATCAGACCGATCTCTGAATTGGTCTTTCGGTGACGGAGACTTCCTGCATTTAATCGAATTTCCGATGAATGAGAAATTACATTTACAGTATAATCGAAAGGAGCGGTTGCAATGAAGCTGAGAGGAAAAAAGGGGGGGAATACCATAATACCGCAAAATAATACAGCCGATAGATCCGGATCGGATATAAAAAGGATATTGGTACCCATAGATTTTTCTGAACATTCTAAAAATGCACTGCAGTACGCGATATCCTTTGCCGGTAAATTTAATTCCGAACTCATTCTTGTTTACGTAGTTGAACCGACAATCTACCCCGCCGACTTCAGCTTCGGCCAGGTTGCAGTTCCGAGCATAGAGAATGAATTGCGGGAACGGGGTAAAGTTGAACTGGACAATCTCGTCAACGCGCTCATCGGGGAATCATCCACCGTAAAAACGATCGTCCGTACCGGGAAACCATACCTCGAAATTATCAAGACCGCCGCCGAGGAAGATATCGATATTATCATCATTGCTACCCACGGACATTCGGGCGTCGAGCATCTTCTGTTCGGAGGTACGACGGAGAAAGTCGTTCGTAAGGCTCCTTGTCCTGTCCTGATCGTCAGACCGGTGGAGAGAAGCGAGGAATAATTTTACCGTATAATACGCCTGTCACGAAATAATTCCTGATTGATTTTCATACAATAAGGTCGCACAATGAAGCGAACCGAGTCCTGTTTTACGCTGTCATACGTAACCGGCTCATTTGTCATACCCGCATGCCTTTAGCGGGTATCCAGAACTATGAACAAGCTCTGGATTCCTGATAAAAGTGTTCAAGAATGACAAAGTAGAGAGGTGTCACAATCCCGCCCACCATTGCCATAAATAATTCACTTATTGTTATACTTTCATGCTTATAGCGGGTATTTAGAGCTTAGGTACACCAATGTTCTTCGACAGTTGTACTGTCGAAGAATATCTCAGTCTCATTAACACACCGATTTATCGGTGAGAATCCAATGTTAACCTCTTTCCCTGAATCCCCCTCTCCACGAGTGGAGAGGGGGACAGCGGGTGAGGGGGTGAGGTATAAGTATGGAAACCGTTAAAACGGTTACATAGTCTTTTCGGATTTCGATTCACCCCGCTAAAGCCTTATCATTACCCACATTTAATGGAGAATATGAGTCGAATTGTGCAAGTTATGGAATATGAATATATTCGGCAGCTTTCACATGTCGAATATAGGGAAATGAACGAAGATGAGCAACTGGCTAGATGAGGAAATCTTTCAT
>CAYGZY010000217.1:0-8203 GCA_964354485.1 uncultured Chlorobiaceae bacterium
TCCCCCGCGGTATCTCGGCCACAACGTCCCAAATCTCCGCGAACGAATACGAGGTCCTTCCCCTGCCGGTCATTTTATATGCCTTTTTCCGTTTCATCGTCCGAACATATAGAGCAGAGGCCGCCAGAGTCGCGCCGCCCAGGCACGCTCGTTATGTTCGGCAGACGGCTCATGGTACCACAGCAGGTTCTGACCGTCAACGAAACCGATTTTTTTCAATGCTATAAACATCTCATCACATCCCGGCTGTAATTCTTGTTCCAATCCGAGGCCGCCGTTGTCGATATAAATACGGATCTCCTTGTTACTTCCCGTATACTCTCTAACCGAATCTATAATCCCCCCAAAAAAAGCCGGTGAGATACATCCTGCCTGTGAAAAGATATTAGGATAATTCCATACAATCAGAAATGAAATCATTCCACCCATTGACGAACCCATCGTTGCGGTATTTTCCCGATCCCTTAGAGTACGGTATGTTGTATCAATAAACGGTTTCAGCATCGTAATGATGAAATTCATGTAAGCATGCCCGAGCCTGGTATTGTCGTACTCGTGACGGCGGTCAGGAGTATTGTAAATTCCTACAACGATAATTTCTTTCATTCGGCCGGTTCGGATCAGACTGTCCGACACCTCATCGACATGCCAGTCGTATCCGATGAACGATGTTGAAGGATCGATTATGTTCTGTCCGTCGTGCATATAGAGAACGGGATATCGCATCGTGGAATCTTTACGGTACGATGGGGGGAGCCACACGATGATATCTCTGGGATAATTCAGATCATTCCCACGGAAATTGCGGTGGTATTCCACAACGCCCACAATTCCGCCGCCGGACTTAAAATCAATATCCTGCCAATCGACAGGAGCCAACTTAATCACGGTATCATTAGATATAGTTAACGTGATATTGGGAGGAATTTCCCCTCTGCGATAAATCGCCTGACTGTTCCACGAACCGCGCGTGATTTTGAACTCCAGGTAAAAATCTCTGGGAAATGTAAAAGTGGCCGACCACAACGAATCGGACTTTCTTTCGAGCGCCTTAGAACCGGGACTCCAGTTACCCAGCAACTCATGATTACCGGCAATAAACAAGCGTGCATCCGGCGGTGTAGATGACGGTGTAATTACGTTAATCGTAATATCAGCGTTCTTGCGGGCACATCCTCCGACGAAGAAAAGCCCGATAAGTATCAAATAGATGGGGAAAAATTGTTTCACAGTCGTTTCTTTCTACCGTTTAGAATCAATATTGAAGATCTGCATATCATTGACAATAACAAACGTCGTCTTACCTGATCGTATATTTACGGTCTCGCTTTTCAGGATTCTTTTACTCTCTTTATTTTGCAAAGTTATTGTACACGGTCCGGGCGTTTGGTAGATCCGAGCTATCTGAATTTCCGAAGGTAATAATCTCCAGCATCGCACGTCTGCCTTCTCTGTCGCGCCAACAACAAGATCGATGGCAAGGCTTCCGAGGAAATTCGTTGCCTCTCCCTTTTTCCCTTTCTTCATCTCATGCTTCAACTTCTCCGCTGCGAGAAATTTCAGCAATGCGCGACCGCCGCTTTTCAAATAAACAAGCGTAAGACGATCATCGAGCGATTTTCCTGCAATCGCGGTGATATCCTCGGCAACTTCGGTTGTCTGTAGCGATGAGTCGGACTCCGAGGTAAGAGAAACTTCATATGTATTCCGACCGTTGTACCTCGGTTGGAATTTCGGCAACGCAATTTGAAATGTGTGGAGTGTGCCGCTTGAATCAGGGATACTCACCCCTGCTCTCTCTTCGCTCTTCATGGGACCCATTCCTGTATATACCAGGATGACAACACTCCCCCGCTTTTTTTCGTCATTCAGGTACGCGGAACCGCCAAGCGAAAGATATCTTTCCACCTCGTCATTGAATGAAAGCTGAGTCGCTGTTCTTACCAAATCATCGAGTAGAAAGGAGGGTGCGTTCGTACCGTATTCCGTTGAATAGGAAGTGTAAGCTTCAAAAGATTTTCTATACGAAATGAAGGCGTCATTCACCTCACCGTCATTTTCATAGAGGACGCCGGCAATGTAGCGGATAAATGCGTCCTCCTTGTAACGATTTTTCTCTTCGTACTTTCTCGCATACTCCCTCAGTTTCAGATCGACCTTTCTGGCTTCGACAAGCGCATCCTCCGTCATGCCCTTCTGAGCAAAGTTAAGAGCGAGAATCACGTTCAAGAATACTTTCTCGAAATCCTCTCCCTCGTATGGTAGAATATTATCATTCAGGAGAAGTGAAAGCGCCTGCCCAGAGATACTTTTGGTATAGAGATCCTCTATAATCCTCTCCGCGGTCAGTAAATATCCTATACTGGAATCGTACTCCCCGCCATAGTGAAAAGCGATGCCTTTATCCAGGTTATAGAGAACGCTGTTTTTATCACCGTATGCTTCAGCATTTCGGTCGATTTCTTCAACTGCATTTCTATAGTTACCACCGGAGATGCTCTCTTCCACCTTCCGGTAGAATGTGTCCGTTCCGGCACATGACGCAAGAAAAAAAGACAACGCCGCGATTGTCCACCGCAGTGTTGTCCTGATGATTTTTCCGCAACCCATGTCTGTATGACGAGGGGAGGGATACTAAAATTTTGTCCCGCTCTGCGAGATCAGCTTCTTGATTTTCTTGTCCCCTATCCACACTTTCTTGTTTGTTTCCATATTGATGAGTTCAAGATTGATCTGGTAGTACTTTACTTTATCCCCGTCCGCCTGGTCGATGATTGTCGCTATATCGCCCCTCAGCATAAAATCAGCGCCCGTTTCTTCGCGGAATTTCTTGACCGATTCTTCGGAGGCATTGTCCTGCTGATCCTGACGTTCATCGCGGACTTCCTCACGTTCTTCCTTGCTCGCCACAAAATCAATTTTCCCTGAGTTGATCAGAGCTTTCTCAAGGTCTTTCACAAACGTGATCGTCTGGATGTGTTCACTCGTGCGGTTTTTAATCGTTCCCACAATTACCGTAGGATTTTTCTTCTTCGCAGCTTCAAATTCACCTAGCCATGGTTCAGACAGAACGTTTCCAATCATTTCATTCGCGACAAGCCGTGAATCGGTATCATTCCACTCGCCGCTGAGATCCGTGGTTGACGAGGGATCGATCCTCGTCACGGTTTTCTGCTGACTGCATCCGCCTAGCATTACAACTGCAATGATAATTGCAATCACCGCTGTAATATATTTCTTCATTCTGTTTCCTTTCAATATTATTGAAACTGAATCAATAGGTTAATCCAGAGCACGATTGTACAGTCACAATCCACCATCATCATCTTCAACCCAGGTGGCGTTGCCGGTGTTGAGGTCGACCTCGTACGTGACATCGTTGAGGATCAGTGATGCCGGCACATTCCCATAGATCGCCAGTACACCGCTGTATGAAAACGCATTCCCGGTGGAACTCTCACCGCTCACATTCAGCGTTATCGTTCCATACACAGCCCTTTTCGTTACTTTGTCGAAGACGACATTCGTTAATGTTGCGGTTACCCGGCTTGTGAATTGCTTCTGTTCACGGATCTTCAGTGTATGCGTGCCAAGTCTGTTGTAGGTACCGTTCATCATACACGAATCACGACCCAGGAACTCGGTTATTCTCAGGTCTGCCCATGCACTGTCGTCTGCCGATGCGCGTGGAGTGCTATAGGTGCCCTTCAACCAGTACTGAAGGCTCAGACTATCTTGAAGAAGCGAGAATTCATACCGATACCGCGCCGTGTACAGAAAGCTATAGCCACCGAATGATCCCTGTTTCGTTACCGTCGTTTCAATCGGAGCTGCAGTTATTTTGAACTGCGAGGGGATTTTTCCGCTATCGGCAATTTCAGTCCCGACGCCGAGCTGCCAGACCAAACCTTTCGATGAATACGCCAAGGTACTCCCCAATACATCCGCGACATCATTCTCGGTTATGGTGATTTCGGGAGCAACGGTGTCTTTTTGACAGCCAACAAAAGGAAAGAATAATAAACATAGAGAGAAAATGATTATTTTTTTCATGGATAGACTCTTATATAATGTCAATTGTCATTAGTGTTCTAACCTCACCCCCTCACCCGCTGTCCCCCTCTCCACTTGTGGAGAGGGGGATTCAGGGGGAGAGGTAAAACAAGGAAAGAAGTTTATCGATAGTTGATCATCATTAATTATTTGTACATAATTCTTTAAAGTTTTCTCTATACTCTCTGCTCTTCGCTCTATGCTTTCAGAGCTTTACCGGTTCTGCAAATTTTGCTAGCTCCTTCGCTGATGCTTTTTCCACATCCGCATGCAGACTGTTTCCATGTGCATCCATTGTTACTATTACAGGAAAATCTTTCACGCGCAAATGCCACATCGCCTCCGGCACGCCAAATTCTAAAAAGTCGACACCAGGAACATCGGTAATGCACTTTGTGTAGTATTGGGCGGCACCCCCGATAGCGTTAAAGTATACAGCACCGCACTCTTTCAGTGCAGCTAGAGTTTTCGCGCCCATACCGCCCTTCCCGATAACACCGCGTAAACCGAATTTCCTGATGACGTCTGCCTGGTACGGTTCCTCGCGACTGCTCGTCGTTGGCCCGGCCGCATTCATAAACCACTTCTCACCCTTCTTCAGTGCAACCGGCCCGCAGTGGTAAATTATACCTCCCTTGAGGTTAATTGGTGAATCGTGCGTGAGAAGGTGATGATGAAGAGCATCGCGTCCAGTGTACATCAATCCGTTGAGCAGGACTACATCTCCGACTTTCAGACCGCGTATCTGTTCTTCCGAAAGCGGTGTCGTGAGTGAAATCTCCCTTCCTGTGAGCGGCAATTGAGTCTCCTTCGTCATTCGCATGACCGGTGTATCGTCTTTGTAGAGCCAATGTTTAATAGCTCCCGTCTTCGCATCGATGACAACGCCGAGTCGGCGGAACGCCCAGCAATCGTACGCGATCGACACGAAGTAGCTTGCGGGAAGTCGATTGTTGACTCCTACCTTACATCCGATGAGGGTCTCCTTGCCGCCGAAACCCATAGTGCCGATACCAAGTTTATTTGCATTCTCCATGATGTAATTTTCAAGCTTTGCCAGATCAGGATTTGGATTAATGTCATCGAGTGATCGGAAGAGCTGTTCTTTTGCCAGATTGTAACTTGAAGCCCTGTCTCCCCCTATGCCAACTCCAAGCGCTCCCACACTGCACCCATGCCCCTGTGCTTTCCACACTGCGTGCATGATGCATTTTCGTACGCCGTCCATATTTCTGTCGGGACGGCCAAGGTGATCCAACTCGCATGGGATTGAATACTGTGTGCTCTTGTTCTCGCACCCGCCGCCTTTGAGAATGAGCCGAATCTCAATTTCGTCATCACGCTCCCATTGCTCAAAGTGGAGGACCGGGGTGCCGGGCCCGAGGTTATTACCGCTGTTCTTACCGGTCAGCGAATCAACTGAATTAGGCCGTAGTTTCCCCTGTTTCGTTGATTCAGCTATCGCATCCTCGATCTCCCGTTTGATGGCAATCTGATTCACTCCCATCGGAGCTTTGATGAGAAATGTCGGCATACCCGTATCCTGGCAAATGGGTGCGACGTTTTCGCAGGCCATATCGATATTGATGGCTATCGTCTGCAGTGCGAGCGCTGCCTGGGTTTTCGGTTCTTCATCCTTAATCGATTTAGCGAGTGCGCGGCGTACATCCGGCGGAAGGTTCGATGAAGTCTCGGCGATTAGTTTGAGCATGCTTTCTTTGAATTGGATCATTGGGGTCTCCTTGATGAATTGACGTAATCTGAGGAAAATATTTTTATCATTCGGGAATCATCTGAATATACAAAACGAGTTCAGGAGATTCAAGCCGTGCGGCTCAAAACCTCCGCGCGCAGTCACTTTCTTCATGCTCCCCGCTCCAACCCTCACTTTAGCCGGCGAGCTGAACGATTGTATTCTGACTTTCAACTGCCCGGAAAGAATGGGAAGAGCATTTCAAAAAGATCCTGCTCCAGCGACGTTTTGGGCAATTCTATGATTCTTCCTATCTCCATCCCTTTGTACTTCACGATAAACGTCGGGACATTCGTTATGCCATGATCTTCCTTGATTTTTGGGGGGATCAGCATAGTCCGGTCGACTGCAATGAGTGTAATTCGATCCGATGGAAACTGTATTCCATCTAGTATTTTAAAAAACCGCGGCATTTCGCGCTTGCTGTCGCCGCACCACATTCCATAGACGACGAGAATTTCGACGTTCTCGTTCATCCCCCGCAACCGGTCGGTATAGTCGGTGTTCAACTCATAGTTTGCGTATGTCGTATCGAACCACACTGCATACGATGGTGATTGGAATACCGTGCGTGGAGTCCATCCGACTTCCATATGCTCATTTGGCTTCACCGCAACCTTCTTCGGCGAGGAACATCCGGCGAGAACAAACACAAAGAAAATAAACACAAAATTTACAATCAAAATAAATGTGCGTTTCATACAGATATCCGGTTGAATGGTGATCGATGGTTCATTGAGTAGGAATATCCTGAAAAAGTACTTTGGAAACAAATAAAAAAAGGAATCCCGTTTTGCGGGATCCCCTGAGAACTTCAAAATATCTATAGCTATATTACATCAAACTTTTTGACCTCAGATAAAGAGCGGAGCCAATACAAGTGTGATTGTCGACAGCAGTTTTATAAGAACATGTAATGATGGACCCGCCGTATCTTTGAAGGGATCGCCCACTGTGTCGCCGACAACGGAAGCCTTGTGAGTATCTGATTTCTTTCCGCCGTACTGGCCGGTTTCGATATATTTCTTCGCGTTATCCCAGGCACCACCTCCATTGTTGAGAAACAGGGCAACCAGGATTCCGGTGATTGTTCCGACCATGAGAAAACCGCCAACCACCTCCGCACCGCTGGCTCCGTTCGCAGCCTGTCCACCCGCATAGTAGATCCACTTGAACACGACACCAACACCGACGGTCATGCCTACGACGAGCAGACCGGGCAGGACCATTTTCTGAAGAGCCGCTTTCGTCGCAATATCAACGCACTGACCGTAATCCGGTTTTGACGTTCCAGCCATGATGCCCGGATTATTCCGGAACTGCTCGCGCACATTATTAATGATGGAATATGCCGCGCGTCCCACTGCCTTGATGGCAAGAGACGAAAATAGGAAAACCAGAACAGCTCCCAGCATCGCTCCGACGAACACTTCAGGTTTATTCAGATTGATGACCGGTTGAAATGACGGCATGTAGTTCCGAACCTCGTCGATGTAGGCACCGAATAGAAGAAACGCTGCGAGTGCGGCTGAACCGACTGCATATCCTTTCGTGAGAGCTTTAGTCGTGTTCCCTACCGAATCGAGCCTGTCTGTACGTTTCCTGATTTCCTCAGGCTGTTGACTCATTTCAATGATACCGCCTGCGTTATCGGTGATTGGACCGAATGTATCCATGGCTAGTATGTATGCGGCAGTTCCGAGCATACCCATAGTTGCGACTGCCGTCCCGAAGAGACCGCCTGCATTCAATCCCGAGTGGTTACCGAGAGAATAGGCGGATACGATCGCAGCGCCAATGACAAGGATAGGAAAACCGGTAGATTCCATTCCGACCGCAACACCGGCTATAATGTTTGTTGCTGGACCAGTTTGGGATGCTTCCGCTATTGATTTTACGGGTCTGTAGCGATATTCAGTGTAATATTGTGTGATGTAGACAAATGCGACAGAGGTAAGGACACCGATCACCCCGCAGAGGAAAAAATTGAAATAGTACTCGCTGCCGAGGAGCCACCGGGAAGCGATGAAAAATCCGACCATAGCAAGTACAGCGGTGATGAAGTATCCCCTATTGAGCGCCTGCAAGGGGTCTTTCTTCTCATCGGTTTTTACCGACATGACGCCGATTATAGATGCGATAATACCGAACGCACGGGCGACAAGAGGAAAGAGAATAACGCCGAGAAGAGAGAGCTGGTTCTGCATGAAGTATTCCGTGTTAGCACGGTAAAGTCCGGCAGCAAGGATCATAGCGCCGATATTTTCCGCCGCTGTCGATTCAAAAAGATCGGCACCTCTACCCGCACAATCGCCCACGTTATCACCGACAAGATCAGCGATGACGGCCGGATTGCGGGGGTCGTCTTCCGGAATTCCTGCTTCAATCTTTCCAACG